>NZ_OY284437.1 GCF_958304185.1 uncultured Erythrobacter sp. | reverse complement strand
CTTCCACTGTTCCGACGTGGCGATCCGCAGGTTGGCGACCTTGCCGCCGTTCTGGAAGCTGCGGATTTCCGGGTCAGCGCCCAGATTGCCGATCAGCATGACCTTGTTGAGCGAACCCGCCATCGAAATACCCTTCCCATCAATGTCTTGATCCTGCGGGCGCAAGATGCGCCGCGAATCCGAGTCGAGCAATAGGCAAGGTTTGCCCCCAGCGCGAGGCAGGGCCTAGGTGTAATCCACCAGTTCGGATGCGTTATTGTCCGCCTACCGCTGCGCTGCTTGAGGCGGGTTACCGCGCCGGGTACCTCAGCCGCCCGAGGAACCGCGTCAGGCTCGGCAATTCGCGGTCCTTGCCGAGGAACTGCGCCTTGACCTTCTCGAACTTCATCACCCCGTCGATCCGGCGTTCGAGGAAGGCGTGGGTATCGGCCTTGCCTTCGCTGTCATCGTTCACGAACACCGCGAGCGTCGCCGAGTAGATTCCCGCAAGGATCGCGCGCTTGGTGTAGTGGTTGTAATCAGTCGCCGTATCGCCCGCGAGCCGCCACATGATATCGGCAGAGCGCCAGCCCAGCCGCAGCGCGCGGCGCGCGTTCTGCGGCTGCGCCATCACGGCGAGCGCGCGGCGCACGGCTTCATCAATATGCGCGACCGCTTCCAGCCGGAAGGCGACCAGTGTGCGGATGCGTTCGCGGATCTTCAGCGTGGCGAGGCGTTCCTGCGGCCATTCGGCCTCCATCGCCTGATCGACGCTGGTGATCCACGCTTCGACCATGTCCATCGGCTTGCTGCCGGGGAAAGCGAGCTTGGCGACATCGACATCGCACCCGGCCATCTCGGCCGCGGCGACCAATGCGGTCTCGTTCCACCCGTCAAAGATCGCGGACGCCGCAATGTCGGGCGCCAGCGCCACGCGCAGTTCGTCGAGCGTAAGGTCGGCAAAATCCACTGTCTGGGTCATGTCAGAAGGAAGGCCCGTAATTCTTTTTGGTTCCCGTCTCGGCGCGCTTCGCATCGGCATTGGCGAATTCCTGCTTGAGCAGCGAGTTGCCGCTCATCAGGTCCATATAGTCCCGCGCCGAACGGCCCGAATTGTCGTTGTGATCCGGGTCCGCGCCCTTTTCCAGCAACAGCCGCACCATCGCGACATTGCGCGCATGGACTGCCGAGATCAGCGGCGTCTCACCCGTCTGGTCGGAGACATTGACGCTCGCCCCGCCCTTGATCAGCGCCTCGACCCCGTCGGTAAAGCTGAGCGAAGTTGCCAGCTGGAGCGGGGTGATGCCCTTCTTGTTGCGGATGTTCGGATCAGCACCGCGTTGCAGCAGGAACCGAACCCACAAGACGTCACTGCGGGCCACCACGATATGCAGCCCGGTATCGCCGCTGGTGATATCGCGGGTGTTGACGATCTGGGTGCCCGGCTTGCTGAGCATATCGGTCGCCTCGTCACCCTTGCGATCCTTGACCGCTTCGAGGAACTTGTACCCTTCCGACTGGAACTGCGCGGCGGCCGGCACCGTCACAGCGGCGGCAAGCAGCAGCAGGATAGCACTGGCAATCCCCCGGCGAGGCCCTAATTTGCGCAAAACATCGAAGGCCACGGTTTGATCCTTTCGCATTACCTGTCACACATCTCGTGTGTGCCCGGGCGCGGGGCAGACCCGTTGGCCTGTCATCGGCGCCCTTCGCAAGCGACCAGTTAGCAGAGCATGAACCAGAACAACAAGCCTTCCCCCATCCTTGCCCTGCTGATTGCAGGCGCGCTGGCGCTTGCCGGGTGCGGCGCCGCCGCGCCAGTCGAGGAGCCGCCGCTGGCCGGCGCTGCCATCGGCGGCGATTTCGCGCTCACCAACAGTGCAGGCCAGACCGTGCGCTGGGGCGATTTTGCCGGCAAATATCGCATCGTCTATTTCGGCTATGCCTTCTGCCCCGATGTCTGCCCCACCGATATGCAACGTATCGCGCAGGGGCTGAAGGTGCTGAAGGGCCAGGGTCCGGCCAAGGCGGCGATGATCACGCCGCTTTTCATCACCATCGATCCCGAGCGTGACACGCAAAAGGTGGTCGGCGAATTTGCCGCCGCCTTCTCGCCCGATATCATCGGCCTGACCGGCACGCCCGAACAGATCGCCGCGGCTGCCAAGGCGTTCAAGGTTTACTATGCCAAAGGCGAGCCGGTCGAAGGCGGCGGCTATCTCGTCGATCACACCAACATCACCTACCTGTTCGGCCCCGATGGCGAGCCCCTGGCCACCCTGCCGACCGACAAGGGCGCCGATGCCATTGCGGCGGAACTGGACCGATGGGTGAAGTGAGAGACCGCTTCTGGGAGCTGCCGCTGGGCGAGCTGACCCGGCCCGAATGGGAAGCGCTGTGCGATGGCTGTGGGCGCTGCTGCCTGCACAAGATCGAGGACGAGGATACGGGCGAAATCCTCGACACCAATATCGCCTGCCGCCTGCTCGACACCAAAACTGCCCAATGCAGCGATTATCGCAATCGCAAGGCCTTCGTCCCCGATTGCTTGCGACTGACGCTGCGGATCGTGGAACAGGTAAGCTGGCTGCCTTCGACCTGCGCCTACCGCCTGCGCGCCGATGATCGCCCGCTGCCGGGCTGGCATTATCTCCTGTCAGGGGACCGTGACGCGGTGCGCCGCGCCGGGGTTTCGGTGGTGGGCCGGGTGGTGAGCGAGGTGGACGCAGGGCCGCTCGAACATCACATCACGCAATGGCCCACCCCCCGCCATTGGCCTGCCCGCGACGAGGAGGCGGGTCTATGATCGACTGGCTGCGCGGCGCCTCGACCCAACGGACGCTCGATCCCGCGATCGATCTTGGCGGCCAGCGCCTGCCGATCGTCTTGAAGCGGCTGCACAATGCGCGGCGGCTGACTTTGCGGCTGGCGCCCGATGGCAGCGAAGTGCGCATCAGCCTGCCCGCCTGGGCACAGGCGCGCGAGGCGATTGCCTTTGCCCATTCGCGCAAGGGCTGGCTGGCGGACCAGCTCGCCAAACTGCCCGCCCGCACCGCGCCCGAACCGGGGGGCGAAGTGCGCTATCGCGGCGCATCGCTCAAGGTGGCGTGGGACGCCCGCGCGCCGCGTCGTCCGGCGGTGGACGGGGACGCGCTGCGGATCGGCGGACCGGAGACAGGATTAGAACTGCGCATTCGCCGGTGGCTGGAGGCCGAAGCCCTGCGCCTCACCGAAGCGGATATGCACGATTACTGCACCGCCGCCGGGCTTGCTCCGGTGCCGATGGGCCTCACCCGCGCTCAGCGCCGCTGGGGCTCATGCTCGGACAAAAGTCGCATCCGCATCAATTGGCGGCTGGTGCAGGCTCCCGATTTCGTCCGCCGCTCGGTGGTCGCGCATGAGGTCGCGCATCTGGTGCACTTCGACCATAGCCCCGCCTTTCACGCGCTGCTGGCCCGCATCTTCGAAGGCGAGATCGCCAGCGCCGACCGCTGGCTGAAGGAACATGGGCGCGGGCTTTACGCCAGCTTCGGCTGACGCGAAGCATTTGGCGTTCGCGCCCGCTGCCCCTATATTGCGCGCCATGTTCTCCAAGTCCTTCTCCAAGTCGCGCTTCAATCCCGCATCCGGCTTTGCGGATTTCTGGAACGAGATCCGGCGCCCGCAGCCCTATCGCCTGCCGATTCTGGTGCTGTCGATCCTGCCGGTCGCAGGGATGTTCTATTGGGGCATGAACAGCACGGTCTATGGCGAGCCGGAGCGGCCCAAGGTGACTTATATCACCACGCTCGACCCGGCCCGCACCGATGCCGAGATCGCGGTCGAGAACCTCGCCAACCAAGAAGTGAGAGACCTGCGCGCCGCCGAGGAAGCGCGGATCGCCGAGGCGAAGCGCAATATGTACAAGGCGCTCGGCGCTGCCGCGGGGATGGATGTCGAGGAAATCGAGCGCAAGGCTGAGGCCGAACGGGCTGCCGAAGCTGCCGCCGCAGCATCGGCGACGCCGGCGCCAGCTCCAACTCCTGCCAGCGAAAGCGCCGCACAATAGCTGCGAGCCTGCTCCCGAGCGATCACGACTGGATGGCCGCCACCGCGCGGCTGGCTGCTCGCGCGCGCCCGCTCGCTCGTCCCAATCCCGGTGTGGCTGCTTTGGTGGTGCAACACGGCCGCGTCATGGCGCGCGGCTGGACGCAGGCGGGCGGACGCCCTCATGCCGAGGCGATGGCATTGGCGGGCCTTGCTCCCGCTGCGCTGGCCGAAGCGACGCTGTACGTCACGCTTGAACCTTGCGCGCATCAATCGGCGCGCGGCCCGTCCTGTGCCGACCTGATCCTTGCCGCGCGGCCTGCGCGGGTGGTGATCGGTCAGCTCGACCCCGACCCGCGCACCTCTGGCGCGGGAATGGCGCGGTTGCAGGCGGCGGGGATCGAAACCCGGCTGCTGAGCGAACCGGCCTCCGCCGCCAGCCTCGCCGGGTTCCTCACCCGCCAACGCGCCGGTCGCCCGTGGGTGACTCTGAAGCTGGCGATGTCGCTCGATGGCTGCATCGCGCTCGCCGACGGGACGAGCCAGTGGATCACCGGTGAGACCGCCCGCGCCCACGTCCACGCTCAGCGCGCGCGGCATGATGCAATACTGGTGGGCGGCGGGACATGGCGGGCGGACAGGCCCCGGCTCGATGTGCGCCTGCCGGGCCTCGAGGCGCGCTCGCCCCAACGGGTGGTGCTGACCCGCGGCGCCGCGCCTGACGGCGTGACCGCGATTGCCTCACCCGAAGCCATCGCGGGCCTTGATGACGTGCTCCACCTCTATGTCGAAGGCGGGGCCGAGACGGCGGCCGCTTTCCTCGTCGCCGATCTCGTCGACGAATTGCACCTCTACACCGCACCGATCCTGATTGGCGATGGTCGCCGCAGCCTTGGCGCGCTGGGGCTGGCGAGCCTCGCCGACGCGCATGGCCGCTGGCATCTGCATCAGCGCCGCCAGCTTGGCACCGACCAATTCACCGCCTATCTGCGGTTACGAAACTCATAAGGACACCAGCATGTTCACCGGCATCGTCACCGCCATCGGCACCATTGCCGCCGCCGAACAGCGCGGCGATCTGCGCCTCAAAATCACCGCCCCGCTCGATCCCGCGCGGATCGACATCGGCGCGTCGATCGCCTGTTCGGGCGTGTGCCTGACGGTGGTGGAACGCGGCGGCACGGCGGGCGATGCGTGGTTCGATGTCGACCTGTCAGGCGAGACCGTCAGCCGCACGGTGCCCGGCATGTGGAATGCCGGTGCGCTCCTCAACCTCGAACCCTCGCTCCGGCTCGGGGACGAGCTCGGCGGCCATATCGTCACCGGCCATGTCGATTCGGTTGGCGAGGTGGTGAAGGTCTCGCAAGACGGCGGCAGCTGGCGGATCGCGATCCGGGCGCGGGCGGATATGTCGCCCTTTATTGCGGAAAAAGGCTCGATCACCGTCAACGGCGTATCGCTGACCGTCAACGACGTGCGCGACCGGCCTGATGGCACCTGCGATTTCCTGCTCAACATCATCCCCCACACGGCCGCAGTGACGACGCTCGGCACGCTGGCCGCGGGCGACCGGGTCAATCTCGAGATCGATGTGCTGGCGCGCTACCTCAAGCGGATGCAGAGCCTCGCCGCAGCGCGGTAAGCAGGGCGCGGTAATCAGCCCGGATTGGCAGCGGCAAGCCGGACAAATGGCGCGCGCAGAGCGTCGGGGCTGGCTGTCTCAAGCGCGCCCTTGGCCACATCCTGCGCCGACCAGAACAGCGACGGCGCCGTGTCGTCGAGCATCGCCCAGTTGGGAAACAGCCGCTCGCCCATCGCTTCGGACAGCAGCAACCGCACATCGAAATGGCGGTCATCCGCCTCGATCCGCGCATAGAGTGCGTCGATCGCCTCGCCCGGCCCCTCGATCAGCTGGAGATAGAGATCATGCCGGCAGACCAGCGCCCCGGTGATGCCAAGGCGCGGATTGTTGCGCCGCGCGGCTGACAGAATGCCCGCCAGCATGGCAGTATCGAAGCCGAACGGCTGCGAGCGGTAGATGATACGCTTTTCGATTGGAGGCTCCCGGGTCAATGCGTTGCGCGGAAAGCTACGCGAAAGCCGGCGCGGGGACTAGGGGAGTATTGGGAGGAAAGTAGGAACCGCGATCGCCCCCACCTTCGTCACCCCTGCGCAAAACTCTCCCGCGTGATCGCATAGGTCAGGTGCGGGATGACCTTGCCCCCCGCCATGATCCGTTCCTCGCGCCGGTCAGTCAGGCGGGCGCCGATCTTTTCCAGTGCGCGGCGCGAGCGGGCGTTGCTCTCACCGACGAGGAAGCGCACTTCCGCGACGCTCCCCAGCGCATGGGCCAGCATCAGCCGCTTCATCTCATGGTTGTGCACCCCGCCCCAGACCGAGCGTGCCAGAAACGTCCAGCCGATCTCAACCGAGCCGCCGTCTGCTTCCTCAAGGCCCTGATAACGCGAGGAGCCGATCACCGCGCCGCTCGCCGCATCAATCGCGATCAGCGCGCCCTTGTTGGCCAAGGCATCATCGAAGAACGCCCGGAACACCGGTTCCTGCCAGCGGTCATGCGCCGGGTGCTGCTCCCAGATCAGCGGGTCGGATGCGACCGTGAACAGCGCGTCCCAATCATGGCTACGCAAGGGCCGCAGCCGGACATGCTCGCCTTCGAGCACCGGCTGACGGTCAAGCACGCAGTCGGCCTCAGGCCGCCACCGCCGCGAGGGCAGCGATGAATTGGGGCAGGTTGCCCGGCGTTAGCCCGGCAATGTTGATCCGGCCCGATGCGGCCATGTAAATGCCATGCTCCTCACGCAGTTGCGCGACCTCATCCTTGGTTACGGGGAGCATCGAGAACAAGCCGTTCTGGTGCGCCAGCGGCGTCAGGTCGATCCGGCCCGCCGTGCCCGCTTTGGCGAGCGCATCGCGCACGCCGCGCATCCGGGCACGCATATCGTCAAGCTCGGCCAGCCATTGCGCAGTCATGTCGGGATCGCGCAGGATGATCCGCACCGCCGCACCGCCGTGATCCGGCGGCATCGACCAACCCGCACGGGCCAGCGCATTGGCGTTGGAGAACGCGGTGTCGAGCGCGCCCTGCTCCTTGGCCATCACATAGAACGCACCCACGCGGTCACGGTACTGGCCGAAGTTCTTGTCGCAGCTGTAGGCGATGAAGGCTTCCGGCACGGCAGCGAGCACGGCGCGCATCCCGGCGGCGTCTTCCTCCATCCCGTGGCCGAGGCCCTGATAGGCGGAATCGATGATCGGGAAGGTGCCGCTGGCAGCAAAGGCTGCGGCGATAGCGGCCCATTGCTCAGCGGTGTAATCAATCCCGGTCGGGTTGTGGCAGCAGGCGTGCAGCAGCACCGCCTCGTCCGAACCCGCACCTTTGATCGCGGCGAGCACCGCATCGAGGTTCGCCGTGCCATCGGGGTTGGCGTGATCGAACGGCGCCAGCTCCATGCCGAGATCGGCGAGGATCTGCGCGTGGTTGGGCCAGCTCGGCACGCCCATGTGGACGCGCTTCACCCCCGCCTTCAGCGCCAGAGCGAGGGCAAGGCGCACCGCGCCTGTGCCGCCTGGGGTCTGCATCCCGCTGATGCGCCCGCCCATCGTCGGGTCAGCGCCGAAGATATAGGGCATCAGCGCATTGACGAAGCCCATATCGCCTTCGGGGCCGAGGTAGGACTTGCTGTCCTGCGTATCGACCAGCACCTGCTCCGCCGCCTTGATCGCGGCAAACACCGGGGTCGCGCCGGTTTCAGTGCGGTACACACCAACGCCAAGGTCAATCTTGTCCTCACGCGGATCGGCAGCGTGGAGGCGGATCAGGGCGAGAAGGGCGTCGGGCGCCTGCGGGCTGAGTCGGTCAAGCATCATGCTGCGCGCAATGGCGCGCAACACGCATCATCGCAATCAGAAAGGCGACCACTTCTGTTCCTTGGAGAACTTCATGTAGCCCGCATTGACGCCGAGCCGCAGGCCCGCGCCCACGCGAATGGGGATCAGCACGACATCGCCGCGTCGCAGATAGCTGGCATTGAGACCGCCGACGAAATAGGCCTGCCCCTCACCCGCCGGGAAGCGCTTGTAGAGGTCTTGGGTGTCATACAGATTGTAGACCAGCACAAAGGTATTGGCGGCATTGGCGCCGACATCAAAGCCAATCGAAGGCCCGGTCCAATAGACCTGCTGCGTGCCTTCGATCTTATGATGCAGCGTGCCCGAGCCATAGCGCGCGCCGACGATGAACGCCCCGCCCGCTTCGCGACCGACGATATAGCCATTGGGCTCGCCCTGCTTCTTGAGCAGATCCTCGATCAGTTTGGCGAGGCCTTCTGCGCCCTTACCGAACACGCCTTCAGCTGCGCCGATCAGGTCATCTTCGCCGTAGGTATCACCAGTGGCCTGTGCGGCCGTCGTGACCGGGGCAACGCCCTGATCAGGCAAGGGAGCCGTCGCATCGGCGGGCGCAGGGGAATAGGTGCCAAATTCGTTGTCGAACGTCGGGTTAGCCGGAGCCGGGTCAACCGGCGCAGGCTGTGCTTCCGGCGCGGCCAGATCGCCATCAATCCCGCCCGCACTTGTCCCATTCTGCGCGCTGTAGGCGGCATCCGGGTCAAAGGTCTCAAGATCCTGCGCGGCTGCCGGTGCCGTCATCGCTAGCGCAGCCAAGGCGCCGAGCGCCAACCCCGCGATCCGGCGGCCCAAGTCTGGAAATCGGGCGGTCATCATCCTCATCATGCAGCCTTTCGCAGCGACGTGTCAGCCCCGGATTATTGCGCATTGAGCAGAATCGCTTCCTGCACATGACGCAACCGCTCGTCGCCGGAGCGAATCGGTTTTGCGACGAGCCGTTAACCACTGCGCGGCAAAGGCTGAACGCCCGCCGAACCAGCCCTTCACCCCCGGCGCCAGCACTCCGCGCAAGGCGGCGTCGGCCTTTTTTGTCCAAGCCACCTTGCCGCTGCCCGTCAGGCTGACTATAGGCCCGCTTTCGCAGCCTCGCAGCTGTCCGGAGACGTGGGTGAGTGGCTGAAACCAGTTCCCTGCTAAGGAACCGTACTCTATCCGGGTACCGAGGGTTCGAATCCCTCCGTCTCCGCCAATTTTGCCCGTTATTTCAATTGATTGGATTGAAACAAGGGGGCTGAGCACTCTTTCATGCCCAATTTGGGATGTGCTTCGGGCTAGCGCGCAAGGTCGGCTCCCGGCTTCCATTTTTATGTCAGCTTCGCTTTACCGTTCTCGATGCTGATGGGAGCATACCTTGGAGCCTGAACAAGATCATTCCGAGTAGAGAAGCCCGGCAGACGCAGCCCTCCTTTTGGAGGGGACATATGTAACGAATCCAAAAGCGTGGATTGCCGATAGGCACACGCCTTCCCAGAAGGCTCAGCAACCCAGTACGACATCGACATGGTCAACGGGATGCTGGCAGCGGAGCGGGCCCACTGGTCGCGGCAATCTAGTTTCAACGGCTGCTGGCCGGACTCATGCTGGTTGCTGTGGAGAGCTGACGACCGCCTTGCGCGGCCATACCGGCCATTGAGGCTCGCGAGACGATCGACCGAAAGCACCCAGGGTTGCCAATCGGCTCTGATGACCGGGTCTGGGACTTGGCTGCCGTTCCGACGTCAGGTGTCTAACGGCAGATCTCGCCAAGACTCGACCCCCGATGGCTCCCTGACTGGCCGCCTAAGCGCGACCGGAAAGGCTTTCTAAGTCGGCTGAGAACGCAACGCGCCGCTTGCTCCGATCCCGCACTGCCTTCACAAGCGTCCTAGTAACGATAGGGAGAGAGAAATTGCTGTTCCACACGATGGTAGGTTCCAATGACATCGAGCGATCGCGGCGGTTCTACAACGCGGTTTTGGGTGTTCTGGGTGTGCCAGAGCCGATGATCAACATCGCGGGAAGCGGACATACGCGCCTCTTCTATCCGAACCAGGCCGGAACAAACTTCATCGTCACCCAGCCGATCAACGATGAACCTGCCACCGTGGCGAACGGGAGCACCGTCGCTTTCTCGTGCAATTCGCCCGAGCAAGTTCAGCAATTTCATGATGTCGCCGTAGCTAATGGCGGAACGTCAATCGAAGACGCTCCTGGCCCGCGGGAGTCCGCGATGGGCACGATCCACCTGACTTACGTGCGCGATCCCGACGGCAACAAGCTTTGCGGGATCCATATCCCCGGATAAAGCTCTTCAGCCCTCTCTGGACCGGCCCGCCGAGCGACTAGGCGTTCCGGAGGGCCGGTCAACCTCGTCCCACAAGCGGTCAAAAGCGCCACGGATGTACTGTGGGGAAAGGGGCATGGCGGCTTCAGGCGCAACCAGACGTTCAATTTGGCAATCGTGAACGACTGAGTCTGGTCGGGAGCCGACCCTGCCCCAACGGAACCGCGAACGGCAGCTTTGCATGGCTCGGTTTCCAAAAGCCGACATTGTCAAAGCGACCCCTCACCGGTCATTTGCAGCAGCGGGGGCGCTTGGCTGTGCGCGGTGGCTCTGGTCAACGGCTGGAAAGCCTTAGGCTTGTGGTGATCAGAACGCTTCTGGCGCACTGGTGACGCGCGCTGACATCGACATTCACTGATGGTTCAAGCCGATCACCGCAATTGCCCCGGACGAAGTCAGAGCATAAAAGGAAACCCGGAGTATGAAGCGGCATGGAATTGACGGTATCGCTCTTTTCATCGGGGCGTTTGCGGCGTCGATTGCCATGACCAGCCCAGCCTTTGCAGCGCCCGATCCGGGCAAGAAGGCCTGTGTGCAAGAAGCGCGCAAGCTTTGCCCCGCCGAGATGAAATCGCTGAGCCGCAAGAAGGTTGAGGCCTGCATGATCCGGAATATCGAGAAGACTTCCCCGACATGCAAAACGGCGATGCTCAAGATCAAGGCTGAGCGCGAAGCCTTGGCCCGGCGCCAGACGCGGGGTCAGACCGCGACGTCGAATTAGGCCGGGGAATAGGCTGCATTCTCCGCCCGGATGCGCACCCACAGCATGGCGGCATTGAGCACGGAATAGAGCACCGCCACCCAGACCAGTCCGAACATCAAAGGCACAACCGCGATCTCGCAGATCACGACGAAATAGTTCGGGTGACGCATGATGCGAAACGGCCCGCTCGTGATCGGCGCTTCATCTTTGGGAACGATGATCCGCGTCGTCCAGCGCCGCCCCAGCGTCGCCAGCACCCAGACGCGCATGGCCTGAAGGACCGCGAAAACCGCGAGCAAAGCCATGTTCACCGGCGCGCCGCCGACCATCGCCCACAAGACAGCCAGCCACGATGCGTGCATCAGCACCATGACCGGGTAATGAGATCGCCCGAATTCGACCGCGCCGCGCGCCAGCAGTGCCTTGGTGTTGCTCTGCGCAATGACAAGCTCGGATATCCGCTGGAGCGTGATGAATATCATGATGGCATAAGGCAGGGTCATGCTGGGCTCCGCAATGTGACCGTGCTGGCCGTGAAACCGGGGCCGAGCGCGGCCATCACCGACAGTGGCGCAAGCCCGCTTTGGCGCACCCGGTCGAGCACAAACAGGGCGGTTGGCGCAGACATATTGCCGTGCAGGCGCAGAACCTCGCGTTCATCATTGAGGCTCCCCTGCGGCAAGGCGAGCGCAGCCTCGATCGCGTCGACGACTTTGGCGCCGCCGGGATGGCAGATGAAGCGGTCCACTTCGCCGATTTGCACGCCCTGAGGGGCCAGCATCTCTTCCACCGCCCCGCGAAATTCCTTCCGGGCGAAAGCGGGAATGGCGCGGTTGAGAACGACGCCCAATCCGGCCGGCTCCATCTGCCAGCCCATGATGTCGAGTGTATCGGCCCAGGTCTTTTCGGCGCTGCCGGAAATCTGCGTGAACCCTTCGTCGCCGGGCCGGATCACGCAGGCCGCCGCACCGTCACCGAACAGCGCGGTCGAGACGATGTCCGCCTTGCCGACATTCTCGGTCCTCAAAGCCAGACTGCAAAGTTCCACCGTGACAAACAGGACCGTGGCGCCTTGGCCAACCCGGGCGAGTTTTGCAGCAAGGCCCAGTCCCGAAACGCCCCCGGCACAGCCAAGGCCGAACACCGGAACTCTCGACACATCGCTGCGGAACCCCATCCGGCTCATGGCACGTGCTTCGAGGCTTGGTGTGGCAATGCCGGTGGAGGATACGGTGACGATGACGTCGACCTCGTCCGCAGCGATCCCTGCTTCGGCCAGTGCCTTCTCCGCCGCTTCGACAAACAGATCGAGCGCGACTTCAAGATAGACTTCGGTGCGTTCGACGATGCTGCGCGGCTGCATATACCAGGCAACCGGGCGGGCCAGTTGGCGAAATTCGATCCCGGCATTGCCGTAGATCGAGCGCAGCCTGCCGAAATCCTCAAACGCGCTGCCGAGCAGCTGTTCGGCAACCTGCGCACCTGTCGTCTGGTCAAGGATATTCAGCGGCGTCGCTGTAGCGAGCGAGTGGATGCTTACCGGAATCATCGAGGGAGCCTCACATCAGCCGACTGACCGGCAATCTGGATCTAATTTGTCAAAGGGCCGGGGCCACAAAAGCTTGGTTCTGCTGACAGATACGGCGCCGTCCCGAAAGCAGATGCCAGTTTCCTTTAGTCATGACCAAGGTCTTCCGCTACCGATCATCGGATGAACGGCGACGAAATACCCGAGGCAAGCCTGAGGACTTGGGCCGGTTTCATCTTCATGTGCATCGGCATGTTCATGGCGATTCTAGATATCCAGATCGTCGCAACATCCCTGCCCACAATCCAGGGCGCGCTGGACATCGGCACCGACCAGATGATCTGGATCCAGACCGCCTATCTCACGGCAGAGATTGTGGCGATACCGCTCACCGGCTTCCTGACCGCCAGATTGGGTATGCGCTGGCTGTTCGTTTCGGCGGTTACGGTGTTCACCATTGCCTCGATAGGCTGCGCCGAAAGCCAGACATTTGCCTCGCTGATCATCTGGCGGATCGTTCAGGGCTTTGCCGGGGGCACCTTGATCCCGGCGGTGTTTTCTGCCGTGTTCCTCCTGTTTCCGGTGCGTTCGCAAGGGATTGCCACAACCATCGCCGGGGTCGCGGCAGTCTTTGCGCCGACCGTCGGCCCGATCGTGGGAGGCTGGATCACCGAGACATATTCCTGGCACTGGCTGTTCCGGATCAACATCGTGCCGGGCATTCTGGCGGCGGTCGGAGCTGCGGTGACGCTTCGCGGTGCGGCGAGCAATACGCGTGTCGCCCGGTCGGTCGATGCGGCGGCGCTGACCCTTATGGCGGCGGGACTGATCGCGCTTCAGATCGGCCTGAAAGATGCGCCGACCGATGGGTGGCTCTCTCCCATGGTGGCCACGCTGCTGCTGGGCTTTGTCTTTTGCTCGGGCTGGTTTGTCTGGCGCACGGCCCGATCATCCGATCCCTTGGTGGAATTGCGATGCTTCAAGGATCGCAACTTTGCCATCAGCTGCGCGCTGAGTTTCATTCTGGGTGTGGGGTTGTTCGGTTCGACCTATCTGATGCCGTTTTTCCTCGGCCTGGTGCGCGAGCACGATGCGCTTCGGATTGGCGAGATCATGCTTGTCACCGGGATCGCCCAGCTCATCGCCGCGCCCGTCGCCGTCTATCTCGAACAGCGAGTCGGCGCGCGCTCGCTGACCGTGTTTGGCTTCGTCCTGTTTGCCGCCGGTCTGCTGATGAGCACCACGCAGACCGCTGACACCGATTTTGCAGAGATGATGCTGCCGCAGGTCCTGCGCGGCGTTGCGACCATGTTCTGCCTGCTGCCCCCGACGCGGATGGCCTTGGGGCGCCTGTCGCCCGAACTGGTGGCGGATGGGAGCGGGTTGTTCAACCTGATGCGCAATCTCGGCGGGGCGATTGGCCTTGCCCTCATCGACACCACGATCTTCAGCCGCGCCGCCACCTATGGCGCGCAAATCGCGGAAGAATTGAAGGCCGGGAACATCGCAACTGCGGTAAGGATCGGTATCCCCCGCGATGCTTTCATCGAACAGATCGGCATACCGCCTGATGAATTCACCGAAGAGATGGTCCGTCCCCTGGTGGAACGACAAGCCTTGGTCGAGGCCATCAACGATGCTTGGATGTTGATCGGCGTATTGACAGCACTTGCGGTGATACTCGTCTGTTCTGTTCGCCAAATGCCGACCCAGAATGCGAGCGCTGTCGATGGCGATGACGTTCCATCCCGATAGGAACGATGGAGCTGGAAATATCGATCTTGGGACACAGGAGCTGTCATTCAGGCTCCATAATTTGTTCGGCAGCTCCCCACTCACAATCCAGCATGAGCGAGCTTAAGACGGTCCGAAAGCGCATTGGCCGCTTTTGGCGGAACCAGACGCTCATTTTGGCAGACGTGAACGACCGGGTTTGAGCCGCACAAAGGCACAATATCGCACGATAGCCCACAGGCGATGATCAGGCAGGGAGGCGCGCTGGGCAATTTGTTTGACCTCTTTAAGCCCCATGGTTCATCACCATAGCCCTGATTATGTTACATAAATCACAAACTGTCAGATGTCGGCAAATTGTGCGCCCCTGCCCGGCCCAAGGGCGGCAAGCGAACTCGCCAGCCGCTCGACAAACAATTTGCGAGACGCAAGCCCTGTCAAACTGTCATGCAAGCCGATGTGTATCTGGCGCTCGCGTTCGGCAATCGCTTGCACCATCGCGTTAAAGCTTTCGGCCAACCGCCCGATTTCATCTCGCGTCTCGATCTTCAGGGCAACGTGGTGTCCTGCGGCAAAAAGCTTGGTTGCTTCGTCCAGCTTCTGCAGGGGCGCTGTCACGCCGCGGGCTAACCACCAGCTGAGCACCAGCGCCATCATGATGCCGCAGACGGCCAGCGTAGCCAGCAGCCAGTTGAGCTGTGTGTAGTCTGACAGTGACTGCGAGAGCGTATGGCGCAGCACCAGCCGCGGGGCGATCCCGTCTTGCAGCACGGCAACGTCGGAGACGTGGTAGAGAAACCGCTCGGCCTCCTCACGTTCGAACACGGCGTTGGCCTTGGCATCGCGCAGCCACGACGGCTGGCTGCCAGCTTCGTTCACCCGTGCATCAAGCGCAATCGGCGCCAATTCCACCAGCCGGTCAAGCTCTACGCGATTAAGCGGCTGAGCGATCACCAGCCACCCGACCAGATCGGGCGTCTCGATCGGCGCGGCCACAGCGAGCGCGAGGCCGCGTTCGGAACGGATGATCCCGCGCTTGCCGCCCGCATCCAACCGCGTCCACAGTGTTTCGGGCGCAGGCACCCCGGTTGCATCAGCCGCCAGCACATCATCTTCCAGCGTAAGCACGAAGGCCATTTCACTGCGCGCGCGCGCTTCAAGGCTTGAAAGCGCGCTGGTGATGGTTGGCGAATCGCCAGTCGCCACCGCCTCGCGGAAGCCGAAATCGCGCGCCAGCACATCCGCAGAATCGCCCATCTGGTTGGCCCGAGCGGCAAGGATTTCATCGAAGACGCGGGCATTGGCGGCCATATCGCGCGCCGCGCTCGCTTCGGCAAAGCGCGCCAGCCCGCCGGCGACAAGCATGAACACCAGCGCCAAGACGGCGGCAAACAGTCCGGCATAGGCCACCGCAATGCGTGTGGTCAGCGATCCGAACCGGAAATCCGCTAACCGCGTCAACCTGCCCCGCGCGGCCGCAATGCCCGCCCTCAACGCGCTCACCGGAGCACAACCTTGAGCTTGTGCGACTGCGCGCCGCCGGTGATGGTGATCGCCGATGTGCTTTCGCCCGAAGGGGTGCGAATTTGCGGGTGCCACACTGTGAGGCTCGCCGCACCGCCTGCCATGCCAGTCAGCGTGATATGGCCATTATGATCGGTCTTGCCGGCAAATGGCGTGTCGGTGACTCGGATATAGCCGCGCATCTCATCATGGATGTTGCAGCCCAGCTTCACGCTGCCCGTCACAGCGAAGGTGTGGGTGCGGGTTTGGTCGCGGCCATACAGATCGATTTCACGGCGCGCGGGTTTAGAAAAGCTGTAGATCGAATGGCGGACATTATCGAGATTGGGGAAGGCGACCGTGCTGCCCTTGGCCACAATCAGCGTTCCGGGGGTGAACTGCCGGTTTTTCTGGACCATGCCTATTTTCCACGGAAAGCGGATGGGGCCAGCAGGTGGCTTGGCGCTGCGGAGCTCGACCACCGCATCGCGCACCGGCAATCCGGCCGCATCGACCACCTGCACTGTCAAGGCAGCAGGGGTAGCCGCCTGTACAAGCACCGGCCCGCCGAAAAGCGCCGCAACCGCGGCAATGCCTACAGCCAAGGCTGCGGATCGTAGGGGAACGAGCCAACGCATAACAGGCCTTTGGCCTCAAGGCACAACTCTTAAAAAACCCTCGCCGCGTGGTTTAGGTGGAGTTTACCAAGTGTCGCTAATTGGTCTGGGATGAACGCGATCCCCTCATGCCTCATAGCACTCGCTCAAGCAGCGGCGGTGCCCGCCGTCCCGCTGCCCGCCGAACCGCCGCAAATCGCCTATGCCCCCGTGCTCGATGTCGAGGTCGAGCCCACGCCAATCCGGCGTGCGGTGCCACCGGTGCACACCACCATGGCCTTTGACGAGGACGGCGTTCAGACTGGAAGAGCGCGCCTGTTCAAGGGCGGTAAGCTGTTACTGACGAACGGAATTTCCACCGTCGAAGGCTCCTCGGGCGGCGGAATCGCGCGCTGGGCGACGATTGCAGGGCGGCAGATGCCGGGCGGGATCGGGCTATCGGCCCATGCCACGGCGGTCGAATTGCCGGACTTTGGCTGGCGCTCCTATGGCGTGGCTGTGGGCTTCGGCGACCGGCTGGAGCTGAGCGTTTCGCGCGCCGATTTCGACACCCGTGATGTCGGCGCGGCGCTGGGAATCGGGCAAGGCTACACCTTCAACATGGACACCTTCGGCGCGAAACTGCGAGTCGCAGGCGATGTCGTCTATGGCGATCCGTGGTTGCCGCAAATCGCGGTTGGTATCGAACACAAGCGCAGCCGTGATGGCGCGCTGGTCCGCGCGCTCGGCGCTGCGGATGACGAGAGCACGGATATCACGCTGAGCGCGACGAAGCTGGTGCTGGCGCGCAGCCTGCTGGTCAATGCGACGCTGCGCTATACCGAGGCGAACGAGCTAGGCCTGCTGGGTTTCGGGACAGCTGCGGGGGCGGGCTACGCGCTGCAATTCGAAGGATCACTCGGCTACCAATTGTCGCGCCGCGCGGTGGTGGGGGCGGAATATCGCTCCAAGCCCGACAATCTTGGGCTGGGGGATGATGATTGGATGGACATTTTTGCCGCCTACGCCTTGACCGATCACCTGACCTTTACGGCGGCCTATGTCGATCTCGGCTCGATCGCCACCTTCTCCGATCAGCGCGGCGGGTTCCTGTCCGCGCAGGTCGCATTCTGATCTTTTTTCCGGAGTTCGCGCGATGCTGCTGACTGCCACTGCTTCTGCCGTCCTGATGCTGCTGCAACAGGCCCCCGCCGAAGGCACTGACTGGGACGCCGAATTCGGGGTCGAGGTGAAGGAGCGCGATCCTGTCACCGGGGAGATTCCCGTCGAACCCTATGCGCAGTCCAACGCCAATGCCGGGGCCGCGCCCTATGACAGCGCCGGCTTGGCGCGCGATTTCGGCGGGCGGGAGGGCATCGCCCGAATCGCAGCCCGCACGGTCGATCTCAGCGAAGCCGACCCGCGCATCGCCGCGATTTTCGCCGCGCATGACACGGTCCGCCTGAAGCGCACCTTGGGCGAACAGTTCTGCTACCTGCTAGGTGCGGGCTGCGATTATTCCGGCCGCGACATGCGCACCGCTCACGCCGAGATGGGCGTCACGAAATCCGACATGAACGCGCTGGTCGAAAACCTGCAAGCCGCCATGCGCGAGGCCGGCGTGCCGTTTGCCGCGCAGAACCGCCTCCTGGCGAAGCTCGCCCCGATGTCAGACCAGGTGGTCGAGCGATAGGGCCGCCAGCCTTCGGCATATCCCGTCACGGCGGTTCAACCTGCTGCTCTCCGCCGACTTCCAAGGTTCGCAAGCCCGCGCTCAGGGTGCTGGCGCGGCCCCTTGCTGGTCGGCCCCGCCAGTTTGGACGGCGACCATGTAATCGGCGATCTGCGGGATCGCCTTGGGATCGACCGGCGCCTTGTAGACCTCGATCATCTTCTTGGCGATCGATTGCCACTTTTCGGCGCTGACCTTGGGCTGTTGCAGCATCGTGGATGGCGAATGGCAGGCGGTGCAGTTTTCCAGCACAGCCTCGCGTCCAGGGCCTTCGGGCAGATCGAGGGGATCGTCGGGCAGCGTGATCGCCACGTCGGTGAAGGTCACCTCGGGCTCGCTCTCGCAGCCTGCCAGCGCCAGCGCGGCGGTGATGACGGCCAGACCTCTCATTGCGCCCTCAGAGTAATGCGTTCGATCACGTTGCGGGCATAGCCCGAGGGGTTCCAGACGAGGGTATCGGGCTGCACCATGCCATTGGCATTGGCGGCACGCACGCCAATCTCGGCGAGGTCTTGTACGACCGCAGACAGCGTCACCGACCAGCGGCGAAAGGCAAAGGGACCTTCATCCGGGCCGAGTTCGCAGGGCAGCTCCAGCCCCGGCCCGACCAGATCGACCCGCGCCAGCGCAGCATCGCCGCCCATCGCAATGCCTTCCAGCGTCAATGGCTTGCCTCGCGCCACCACCGCGCCATCGGCATGGCTGGTGATGAAAGCGCGCGGCGGCATGGTGGTGATGGAAACCGTCGGGAAATCCTTGTCGTCGGGCGTAATCGGCTGCGCGGGCATCCGATAGGACTTGGCGACATAGTAGCTGTCATCCTCCCCGGTCAGCACCTCGATTGTGCTCAGCATCTTGACCCAATAGGTCGAGAACCACCCGGGCACCACGATCCGCAAGGGATAGCCGTGAAGCAGCGGCAGCGGCTCGCCGTTCATACCCCAAGCGACCAGCACGTCATCGCGAATTGCGATATCCAGCGGGATTGACTTGATGAACTGCGGCGCGCCTTCGGTCAGCGGGACATCGAGCCCGGCAAAGCGCACGCGCGTCGCCCCATCGGCGACCCCTGCCTTGGCGAGCACGTCCTTGAGCCGCACCCCGGTCCACTTCGCGCAGCCCATCGCGCCGTTGCCCCACTGCGTGCCGGTGACGCGCGGCTCCGACAGCCCGCGTCCGTTGCCCGCGCATTGGTTGATCGCAGTCACTTCGACATGGTCGCCCGCATTGGCGATGTCGTCGAGCGTCAAGGAAACCGGAGCCTTGACCGCCCCGCCCACTGCCACCCGGTGCGCCGCGGCGTTGATGGACGTGGGCATATCCCAGTTCCAGCGCACAAACATGCGGTCATTGGGCGTGATCGTCCCTTCGCTGAAAGCCGCCATCGGAGCTTCGAGCAAAGGCGGCCGGATGCGCTGGACGATCATCTCACCCTTGCCGGGGAAGTCCGGAGTCAGTGGCCGCAAGCTCGGCCCGCCGGGCAGGCCGAGATCGATCATCTGCCCCAGCTCCTGCGCCAGCAGCGGCGCAGCCAGCGCTGCCCCACCCGCGCTTGCAATCAGCGCGCGGCGTGTCAGGCGCGAACCTGCATCATCTTCCGGTTTGGTCACACCCGTTCCCTAGCGCCCGATCCTGTCGCGGCCGGATTAAGGGTAAATCCCGCCAGCGTCCAGCAGGCGCTCAGCGGCGCTTGAGGACCAGATAGAGCGCGCCCTCGCCGCCGTGGCGGATATGGGCGCGGCGTACGGCGGTGATCGTGTCGGCATGGCGGCTCGCGGCGAGCCAATCGAGCAGCTTGGCGCGGATCGCCCCGCGCTTTGCCATGCGATCCGCCGGATCGACCGGACGCTCGCGCCCCGCCACCACCAGCACCACCCGCGCGCCCATCATCCGCGCCTGATCGAGCCCGCCCATGATCCGGTCATAGGCGGTGTCGAGCGTGTAGCCATGGAGGTCGAGCGTCAGGTCAGGGTCCAATCGCCCCGCCTTCATCCGCCGGTCCCAATGCGAATCGAGGCCTATCGGGTCCACTCCCGCAGACCGGGGCGGCGGCGCAGCCAAGGGCTGGTGGAGGGGTGCACGCGGCTTGGGCAATGGTTTGACCGGTTTGATCGGTGCGGCAATCTTGGCCGGGGCCAGTGCCGCAGCCTTGGGCAGTGCGGGAGCCTCGGGCCGCTTCTTGCCCGGCAGTGGCTTCACACTGGAAGCCAGATGCGCCCATGCCGCCTGCTCGCCGGTGGTCAGCCCCCGCGGCGCTCTCATCGCGTGCCGAGCCGCGCCGCAGCCGCGCGCGGAAGCAACACGTAGGCGCGCCCGCGCCCGCTCATCCCACCGGCAATGCGGCGCGCATCCTCGCCCGCGCCCCAGAAGGTGTCGAATCGGTTCGCGCCCTTGATCGCCCCGCCGGTGTCCTGCGCGATCCACAAGCCGTTCGCCTCGGCCCGGTCGAGCCCGAGCCACACCGGCGCGCCCAGCGGGACATAGGCCGGGTCCGCCGCCACCGAAGATTCGCGCCGCACCGGCACGCCCAGGGCGCCGAGCGGGCCATCGCCCTTCAACTCGGAGAAGAAAATCCAGCTTTTGTTGAGCCGCATCAGATCACGCCCGTCGCGCGGGTTTTGGCGAATATAGGCCATGATCCCCTGCATCGATCCGGAGTACTTCCCCGGCCCTTCGCCCAGCAACCCGCGCTCCCGCATCACGCCGCCGATGCCGACATATTCGCGGCCGTTCTGTCCGGCATAGCCGATGCGGATCACTTCACCCTCAGGCGTGCGCAGGCGGCCCGAGCCCTGAATCTGGAGAAAGAAGAACTCGACCGGATCGGCCGCCCAAGCGATGATCGGTGCCTTGCCCGCCAAGGCGCCATCCTCGATCGCAGCACGGTCGTGATAAAGCACGAAGCGGCCCTGTTCGTCATAGCGGCCCAACGGCGGACGACCGGTGCGTTCGGAGGCGGGCACATCGTCAGGCCAGCCGCGCACCAGATCGGACGGCATGGCATAGACGGGGACTTCAAAGCCCGCGCGGCGGGTGCGGCTGCCGGCGATTTCGGGCTCGAAATAGCCGGTGGCAAATGCCTTGCCGTCGCCGATCTGAACGGCAGTGAATTGTTCGGCGAAGAAGCTGCGCGCCCGCTCAGGCGCAATCCCGCGCGCCGCATCGCAGACGCCGCGCCAATCATCGCGCTGGGTCAGGCCGCTCGCATCCTCGCGAGTCAGCAGGCGCGGGCAGGATTCGATGAAGCTCGTCAACGCGCCCCGCGCATCGACATCATTGACCGACAGCGCAGCCAGAGCCGGACCGAGCGCCACGCCCGCCAGCACCGCATTGGCAGCCGCAGAGGCGACCGGGGCGGCGGGGGCGACAGGCGCGGTGACGACGGGCGGCGGCACGCTGCCTTGCGGGATCACCCGCCCGCAGCCTGCCAGCGCCAACAGCATCGCAAGGCCAAGCAGCAGCCGCATTACAGATTCCTCGGGACGGGGCATCAAGCCCCCGTGGTCAGCCTTCGTCGGTTTCGTCGAGCAGCCAGTTGGGATCGCGCGCGTTGATGTTGCGCGAGAAGGTCCAGACGTCGCGGCTTTCGACCGCATCATCAAGCGAGCCGGCGATGACATTGCCGTCCTTGTCGCGGGTTACAGCCGCGATATCGGCGACGAAGAGCAGCGCGATCCGCGCCATCTTGCCATCGAGCGAAGCCGAATGGATGCGCACTTCCTCAACGCGGATCAGGGTGTTGTCCATCGTTTCGCCCGCTGCTTCGCGCGCATCGATGGCGGCGACGAAACCGGCATAGACATCATCGTCGCACAATTCGCGCAAATTCGCCCGGTCGCTCTTCCAGAAGGCTTCGAGCGTCATGCGATAGGCGCCCCGCGCACCTTCGAGGAACTGGGCGAGGTTGAACTTGCCATCAGCCGCGGCGATTTCGCGCAGGCCGCGCTCAACCGCGGGCATCACGCCTTCGAGCTCGACCGGGCGCGGCGGAGCTACAGCCGCCGGCATCGCTGCGGGACGAAGCCCGGCGGGCTTGTCATCCGATTCGAAGCGCTGCACCGCAGGCTCTTCTTCCTGCTCCGCCCGGCGTCCAAGCACCGAATAGAGGCGCAGGCCGAGAAACGCGGCGACCATGGCGAGGAGAACGATTTCGAGCACAGCAACAATTCCGATCTTCGTACAGGGCAATAGCTCAACTACGGCACAGCTTGGCCCAAGGACGCTTACAGTGCCTTAAATGGGTATCGATTACAATTCGCCAACGCCCAATCGGTTGCTGCCCGGGCCGAATCTTTCGCCCTATCCCGCCGCGCGTGCCTGCGGTTGCGGGCAGGCCGCGCCCCTGCTAGGCGCACGCCCGAGCGGCCTTCGCATGCAATGCGTGCGTCAGGCGCACATCCTGTTACCCATTTTGAAAGACCAGTGACACCATGTCCGACGAAGAAGGCGTCCTCACCAATCTCGACACCATCAACGGCGATGGGCCGCAGCCCAATGGCGAAGACACGCTGCCCGCGGTCGGGATCATCACGCAATATGTGAAGGACCTCTCGGTCGAAAACCCCAGCGCGCCGGACGTGTTCCAGTGGGCCGAACCGCCGCAGATCGACGTGCAGTTCAACATTGGAACCGAAGTAATCGGCACCGATGTCCACGAAGTGACGCTGAAGCTGACGCTGACCGCTGCCTCGCAGCGCGGCACGATGTATATCGTCGATCTGGCCTATTGCGGCCTGGTCGGGATGCGCAACGTGCCCGAGGATCAGGCCCACGCCTTCCTCTATGCCGAAGCCCCGCGCTTGCTGTTCCCCTTCGCCCGCCGCGTCGTTGCCGATGCCGTGCGCGATGCCGGGTTCCCGCCGCTGATGGTCGATCCGGTCGATTTCAACGGCCTCTACGCGCAGCAGCTCGCCGCGCGCCGGGCCGAAGAAGCCGCCGGGGGCAAGCCGATTTCCCCGGTGACAGGCAACGCCTGACATCCTGACCACAGCGGTCGCGGCCAACCATGAGCCTGCTTAGAAACGTTGGCACGATTGGCGGGCTGACTGCGGTAAGCCGGGTGTTCGGCTTCGCGCGCGACATCCTGCTGGCCCGTGTGCTGGGCGCGGGGATGGCGGCTGATGCTTTCCAGCTGGCCTTCACCCTGCCCAACACCTTCCGCCGCCTGTTTGCGGAAGGGGCGTTCAGCGTCGCCTTCGTGCCGCTCTACAGCCGCGCGCTGCATGGCCGCGATGGCGAGCCGGGCAGCGAGGAGGCCGCGACCAAGTTCGCCGACGATGTGCTGAGCGTGTTCGTGTGGGTGCTCTTCGCGTTTAGCGGCATCTGCATGGTGTTCATGCCTGCGATCGTCTGGGCGCTGGCGAGCGAATATGGCGACGTTCCGGGCAAGTTCGAACTTTCGGTGTTTCTCAGCCGGGTGACCTTCCCGTATTTGTTCTTCATCAGTCTGGTCGCCATGCTTTCGGGTCTGCTCAACGCGCGGTCACGCTTTGGCCCCGGAGCGGTGGCGCCGGTGCTGCTCAACATCTTCCTGATTACCGGCATCTTGCTGGGCGACCATTGGCGCGGGACGAGCGGCGATGATGTGGTCGTGGTGCAAGTATTGGCCGCCGCAGTCTCATTGTCCGGCTTTGCGCAGCTGCTCTATCTTGCGTGGGAGACGCGGCGCGCCGGAGTGAAGCTGAAGGTTCAACTGCCGCGCCTCACGCCCGAGGTGAAGCGGCTCGGCATCCTGATCTTGCCCGCAACCTTCGGCGCCGGGATTTACCAGATCAGCCAGCTGGTCGACACCTTCTTTGCGACTTCACTGCCGCAGGGCTCGCTGACTTTGCTGAAGCTTGCCGACCGCTTGAACCAGATGCCGCTCGGGATCGTCGGAATTGCGCTTGGCACGGCGATCCTGCCGATGCTGAGCCGCCACATCCATACCGGCGATCAGGCCGAAGCGCAGCGGTTACAGGGCAATGCCTTTGAAATCGCCACCCTGCTGACCCTGCCCGCCGCAGCCGCGCTGGCGGTGTGCGCACCGGCATTCTGCACCGCCTTCTTCGTCGGCGGCAAGTTCACCGCAACCGACGGCGCGCTGATGGCGCAGATCGTGGTCGCGCTGGTTGCGGGCCTTCCCGCGTATGTCATCGTCAAGGTGCTGAACCCCGGCTTCTTCGCACGGGAGGATACTCGGACCCCAGTGTGGACCGCACTCGTTTCGTTGACCTTCAACGTCGCACTCAATTTGTATGTGGTGAATCGCTTCGGAATCGTCGGGCTGGCCGCGGCGACTGCGGCCTCAGCCAGTCTCAATTGCGTGCTGCTATACATCATCCTCCACCGCCGCGGGTGGTTTCACTTCACTCCCAAGCTGGTCAGCCGTGTGGCGCGGCAATTGCTGGCGACGGGCGCGATGACCGGGGTGCTGTGGTACCTGATGCCGTTGATGGCGGAACGCTATGGCGCAAGCCTGATCGAGCGCATTTGGTCGCTTGGTGTGCTGGTGGCCGCAGGCGGTGCGATCTTCTTTGCCGCAGCGTTTGTATTCGGCGCGCTCGACAAGGACCTCCTCGCCCAGCTACGGCGCAGAAAGCCGGCCCGCACCAAGGCCGATGACAAGATACTAGAGGTTGAGTGACATGCGCGTCGTTTCCGGCATCCAGCCCACGGGCAAGCCCCATCTCGGCAATTATCTGGGGGCGATCCGCAACTACGTAGCCTTGCAGGACGATGCCCATGCTGCGGGCGGCGAGTGCCTGATCTTTATCGCCGACCTTCACGCGCTGTCGATGGCGCATGATCCAACCGAACTGCGGTCTTCGACCCTTGAACTGGTGGCGACGCTTGTGGCCTGCGGGCTCGATCCCGACAAAGCGATCCTGTTCAATCAGGCGCAGGTGCCACTGCACCCCGAGATGCAGTGGCTGCTCAACGGCACGGCCCGGATGGGCTGGTTGAACCGCATGACGCAGTGGAAGGACAAAGCGGGCAAGAACCGTGAGGGCCAGTCGGTCGCGCTGTTCACCTACCCGGTGCTGCAAGCCGCCGACGTGCTGCTTTATCAGGCGACCCATGTGCCCGTGGGCGAGGATCAGAAGCAGCATCTGGAGCTCGCCCGCGACATCGCCCAGAAGTTCAACAACGACTTCGGCACCGAAGACGCGCCGATCTTCACCCTGCCCGATCCGATCATCCCGAAGGAAGCGGCGCGGATCATGTCTCTGCGCGACGGTTCGGCCAAGATGTCGAAGTCCGATCCCAGCGACATGAGCCGCATTAACCTTTCGGACGATGCCGACACGATGGCGCAGAAGGTGAAGAAGGCTAAGACCGATCCCGAACCTTTGCCGTCAGAGGAAGCCGGGTTGGCTGACCGGCCCGAGGCGAAGAACCTCGTCGGCATCTATGGCGCGCTCGCCGGTCAATCCGCCGCCGATGTGCTCGCGCAATTTGGCGGGCAGGGCTTCGGCGCGTTCAAGCCGGCGCTTGCTGACCTGCTGGTCGCCAAGCTCGGCCCGATCCGGGATCGCTTCGTGGAGCTTAAGGACGACAGCGAAGCGCTCGACGCGATCCTCGCGCGCGGCGCTGCCAAGGCGCGGGAACGCGGCAAGCCGACACTCGACGCCGCCTACCGTGCACTGGGGCTGGTGCGGCACTGATTTTACGACTGATTTGCGACGAGCCGAGGCGCGCGAGCGGCCAATATTCAATCGTCGTTCATGCCCATGCAATATGATATCCCACGCTAACACCATTGCTCTCATTGCAATGGAAACCAGACAAGGGTTGTGTCATGTTGTCTCCTATGTCTTCGATCAAATCTCTCACCCGCTTCGCCCTTCCGGTCGCTCTCGCGATCGGACTGTCGGCCTGTGCCACCCCGTTCAAGGCCGATGTGTCGCGCTTTGCCGCGCCGCTGCCTGCGCCGCAGGGCCAGTCCTTCGCAGTCGTGCCGGAAGATCCCAAGCTGGCCGGTGGGCTCGAATTTGCCACCTATGCCAACTCGGTCGCGGCCGAAATGCAGGAGCTGGGCTACACCCGCGCCGCCACGCCTGAAAACGCGGATCTGCTGGTGCGGTTCGACTACCGCGTCGATGGCGGTCGTGAACGGGTACGCACCGATTTCAACGGTGTCGGCGCAGCTGGCTTCGGTCCGTGGGGCCGGTGGGGCGGCTGGGGCGGCGGCGGCTGGGGCCTCGGCTTCAACGATCCGTTCTTCGGCGGCCCGGACGTGCGGAGCTACACCATCTACACCAGCGGCATCGACCTGAAGATCGACCGCGCCGCCGATGGCCAGCGCCTGTTCGAAGGCAAGGCCGAAGCGGTCTCGCGCTCGAACCGGCTGCCGCGCCTCGTGCCCAATCTGGTTGACGCGATCTTCACCGGTTTCCCCGGCAATTCGGGCGAAACCCTGCGGATCACCATCCGCGACGACGAAAAGACCGTGCGCCCTACGGATTGATGGTGTAAGGCTCCTCCTAAGAGTCCCTTGGACGGGAAAAGAGAAGGCGGCGCAGGGGATCGCGCCGCCTTTTTTTGTGCCTGTTTCCGGTCGGCGCCCTACCACTCAGTGGTCTGCGGCTGCCCGATCCCGGTGTGAACCCAAGGCAGGCGGGTAAAGCGCGGGCTGACCCGCCGCTCCCGGCCTGCGCCGATCACAGCGCTGCCATGCGTCCGGTTGCGATGCTCGCGGATCAGCTGGGCAAGAAGAAGCTGGCCGAATTCCCATTCGCCGATCTGGCTATCGGCATTGATATGGCCGACCGACCCCGCATAGGCAAAGCACGCGCCCCAATCGGCAGCCAGCCCGCGCGCCACGCGCAGCTGGCAGTATTGATCGTTCTCGCTGGCGGCGAGGAAGGCCGGGAACGGCAGCGCCCGGCGCGGCGCGGGGGAGAAGCGGGCGAGGCGCGGATCGACACCCTCGCGTTCCACATCGGGCGGGGCGACCAGCAGCGCGCCGACCACCGGATTGCCCTGCGACGGGTGCTCATACTCCGCCCACCACGCAACCGCGAGGCAGCCGAGGCTGTGCGCGACCAGGATCACCGGCCGCTGCGCCCGATGCACCGCGAGGTTGATCTTGTTGACCCAGGTGTTGCGATGCGGATCGTCCCACATCCCGAGGTCCACGCGCTCGCAATCGGGAATCTTTGCTTCCCACCGGGTCTGCCAGTGATGTTCATTCCTGTTGTTGAGGCCCGGGATAATGAGGATCAGCGGATCATCACGCAGCCGGTCAGCGTCGAGTTCAAGTTGATGGGCCATTTTCTGCTCCTGTGAAGGGGGGCGTAAACGACCGTCCATTGGTATGGTCCGACGCTGGCCAAAATAACTCAACCAATTCGATTGACAAGTGGCTGGCGGCGAATGGTGGGATTTTCCCGACGATCTTTGAGGCCGCTCTAAGCCAGTGCGAAACGCAAGGGCGGCACCACAGACATGATGCCGCCCCCGTTTGACCTAGGCCCGCTGGCCTATCGATTGTCGAGCTGTGCCCGGACCGCCGCCAGACCTTCGCGGGTGATGCGATAGGGTTGTCCGGCCATGCTCCGGATCAGCCCCCGGCGGCGCAACCGGTTGAAGATCGACAGGCTGCAATCAGTCAGGCGGAAACCATCGCGGTTGTAGCAGTCGACTTCGATCACCTTGCCATGTGCGTCGCGCAGGTAACGAATCATGCCGCCCTGCGCGAGCACGTGCAGCACGCGCTGCTCGTGTTTCGAGATGTTCAATGGAAATGTCCTGAGAAGAAACGCTGACACGCGCCACGGCGAGCCTTGCTCGCGGCGGCGACACGATCAGCCTTGCGCAGCGGTCAAACCGCGCAAAGGCTCGTCAGCGGATCACATTCTCGGACATGATGGTTCCAACAGGAAGGGAGGCGGACAATGTGCTGCGCGCGGCGCGCAGCGTCAAGTCTCAGAGCGCCGCATGGCCGCCGGTCGAGCCGAAGCCGCCCTCGCCCCGCTCGGTGGCATCCAGTTCCGCAACCTCGCTCCAGGCCGCCTGCACCACCGGCGCGAGCACGAGCTGAGCGACCCGGTCACCGCGGGCGATGGCGAAAGGCTCGGTGCCAAGGTTGATCAGGATCACCTTGAGCTCGCCGCGATAATCGCTGTCGATCGTGCCGGGGGTGTTGGGGACGGTGATGCCGTGCTTCAGCGCGAGGCCGGAGCGCGGTCGCACCTGGATTTCGTATCCCTCAGGGATCGCCAGCGCGAGGCCGGTCGCCACCGCATGGCGCGCGCCCGGCGTGATGGTGACATCCTCGGCGCTCACCACATCCATCCCCGCCGCGCCGCTGGTGGCATAGGCGGGCAGCGGCAGGTCTGCGCCGTGCGGCAGGCGCTTTACCTCAACCTTGATGGGCGATGTCATTCTGCCGCTTCCACCCGGAACACCGCCGCGATGCGTTCGGCCAGCGCCATTGCCACGGCGCTCTTGGGCATTTCGTCGAGCACCTCGATCCCGTCACCGCTGATGATCGTGACGCGGTTACGGTCCCCGCCCATGACGTCACCGGACACATCGTTGGCGACGATCCAGTCGGCGCTCTTGCGCTTGCGCTTGGCCTTCGCGTTTTCGAGCACGTTGTCGGTCTCGGCTGCGAAGCCGATCACCAGCGCCGGACGCCTTGTGCCGCCTGCGACATTGGTGAGGATGTCGGGGTTTTCGGTCAACATCAGCGCAGGCGGCGCATCACCGCGCTTTTTGATCTTCTCACCGCGATATTCCTTGGGCCGCCAGTCCGCGACCGCAGCGACCATCACCGCCACGTCAGCAGGCAGCGAACGCCTGACCGCTTCGGCCATATCACGGGCGCTTTCGACATCGATCCGGCGTACACCGGCAGGTGTCTTGAGCGCCACTGGCCCGGCCACCAACGTCACCCGCGCGCCCAGCGCAGCAGCGGCCGCGGCAATGGCAAAGCCCTGCTTCCCGCTCGAACGGTTGGCGATATAGCGCACCGGATCGATCGCTTCCCACGTCGGCCCGGCAGTGACCAGCAGATGACGTCCGACGAGCGGGCGATGCGACGCGGCAATACCGAAATCGTCCCCTTCGGTCACCGCGCCAAGATCGGCTTCGACCTCTTCGGGCACTTCGGGCGCCAGAAACTCGGACTCGGGCCGGCCCTTGCGCGCATCGACTTCGTGGTTGATCGCCCCGAAATCGACGGGCGGTGCCGAATTGGCCTTGCCCTTGCGTGCCAGCAACGGCCCACCAAAGTCCGGCGCGAATTCGGGCGCGGGTTCTTCCTCGGGCGGCAGGAACTCTTCCGCCTCGGGATCGGGCAGGTCTTCGTATTCGGCTTCGATCTCGTCGTGGGTGCGCTTGGCCGTCGAGCGCGGGATGATGCGCGAGAAGAACCCGCCGAGCCCGCCTGCGGGCATGGCGGCGCTGCCATCGTCCTCTTCCTCAGGCTCAAGCGCTTCGACTTCGAACGTCGGCGGCGCGAGGCGGCGGGCGGGCGGTTCGAGCAATTGCGGTTCGGGCACAAGGATGCCGAAATGCGCCGCAATCTCGCGCCAGATCGCCTCAGGCTCGGGCAGGCGGCCATAGCCGAACTCGCCGCAGGCCATCGGGCCTTCATCGGGGTTCAGCACATTGACACCTGCCGCCTTCAGCAAGGCGATGTTGCGCTGGGTCGCCTCATGCTCCCACATCCGCACATTCATGGCGGGCACGGCCATCACCGGCTTGTCCGTGGCGAGGATCAGCGTGGTGGCCAGATCATCGGCGATGCCGGTCGCCATCTTGGCAAGCAGATCGGCGGTCGCCGGACAGACGACCACCAGATCGGCCTCACGGCTGAGCTGAATGTGGCCCATCTCGGCCTCATTCTTGAGGTCGAACAGGCTGGTATAGACCTGATTCTCGCTCAGGGCCGCCAGCGACATGGGGGTGACGAATTGCTGTCCGCCCTTGGTGACCACGCAAGTGACATCGCCGCCACCCTTGCGGATCAGTCGCACCAGTTCGCAGGCCTTGTAGGCCGCGATCCCGCCGCCCACGACCAGCAGGATGCGAGGGTGTTTGCCCGCTTTCGCCTCCTGTGTGCTCATCTTGCCTCTCGCCTCTCGCGCCACGCTGTAGGGTGCCAGCCATAATGCAAGCAACACCCATCGCAAAGCTTGGTTAAGTTTGCCTTGATGCCCGCCCTGCCGCGCTTTGGAATAAATCAAATAGCCCGCGCGGGGCAAAAGCGAGACCGATGCCATAGGCCGGTAACGCCAATTGTACCCAGTAGAAATTCTCCGGCCGGGCAAACAGCGCCATCATCGTGAACAGGCCGGCAAACCACAGCATCGCAAACAACCCGATCCGCCCGCCAATCGCAGCCCAGCCGACCAGCGGCAGGATTGCCAGAGGTGCAGCGAGGCTGAAAGGCAAGAGCCGCAGTCCGGTGAGCTGCGCCAGCGCGGTCAGGGAGAGGCGATAGCCTGCCAAGCCGCTCCATCCTTGGGAGGCCAGATCACTCGGCAATCGTCCGGCTTCTACGGCGGCGAAATGCAGCACCAACCCGCCCGCGAACAACGCCAGCAGCGCCGCCACCGCGCCTGCCTCGCGCCAACGTTGCTCCGCCAGCGCGAAGGCCAGCCACAGGAGCACGAATGGCGCAGCCAATTCGCGGATGGCCAGCGCCAACGCTGCCGCTATCAATGCAGGCCACCAGCGCTCGCGGCGATAAAGCAGCAGCGCGAGCGTCAGACACAGGCCCGCGGAAAAATCATGGTCCAGACCTGCGACCGGGTTCAGCGCGGCGGCTCCGCCCAACACCAGCAACGCGCTTGCTCCCAGCCGCTCGGGCCATGGGGCGAGCGGGGCTTCCCGGCGATTGAGTGCCCACAGGCACGCCAGCACCAACGCCATTTGCGCATAGCGGACCCCGTCCACCCCGATCACAGCTTGCAGCATTGCCAGCGTCGGTAGGCGCACCGCAACAAAGGGGCGGGTCGGGTAATTGCTGACTCGCTGTTCGTCCAAAGCGGCCGAGTAATAGCCCTCACCCGCCGTCACGCGCGCGGCGATGCGGGCGTAGAGCGCCATATCGCCTTTTGCCCGGTCTTGCGGTTTCGGGCTTGTGGCAGGCGTTGCGGCGACGGTTGCGCGTTCAGGCTGATCACCCGGCGCAGTCGCCAACGCGCTCCACCCCATTGCTACAGCCAGCAGCGCCAGCACCAGCGCCGCCGCCCAACGCGGCAGATGCGCGAACGGACGGCCAAGCGCGTCCCACCGCTCCGTGAGCGATGGGCGGGCGTCCAGCCTCATCCGATCCAGCCGAGCGCCATTGCCCCCCACAGAGCGCCCGCTCCGGCAAGGCCCGACAGGACGTAGCCGATCCAACCGCGGCCCTCACGCTTGTCGGTAATGAGCGGGATATGCGGCAGTGGCGGCGCTTCGGGCGCGCCGCCCTTGGGCGGATATTTCTCCTCCAGCCGCCGGATCAGACCGGGGAGGCGCAGCAGGGTCTCGGTATCGGTCTTCAGCCGATCCGCCAGCGCCGCTTCCGGGCCGAGTTCATCGCGAATCCAGCTGCGGACGTAAGGCGCGGCGGTGTCCCACATGTTGATGTCGGGATTAAGCTGCGTGGCGATGCCTTCGACCATCACCATCGTCTTTTGCAGCAGCAGCAGGTGCGGCTGGGTCTGCATGTCAAAATCGCGGGTGATCGCGAACAGCCCGTCGAGCATCTGCCCGACGCTCAGTTCCTTCACCGGCTTGCCCCGCATCGGCTCACCCACCGCGCGCAAGGCGGTCGCGAATTCGCCGACCGAGTGATAATTCGGCACATATTGCGCCTCGAAATGAATCTCTGCAACGCGCTGGTAATTGCCGGTCGTCAGCCCGTAGAGGATCTCAGCCAGCCACTGCCGCGCGCGCCGATCAATCCGGCCCATGATGCCGAAATCGATCGCGACGATGGTGCCGTCATCCTCCACGAACAGGTTGCCCTGGTGCATATCGGCATGGAAGAACCCGGCGCTGATCGCCTGGGTCAGGAAGCTGATCACCAGCTTGTCCGACAGCGCGGCGAAGTCATGCCCGCGCGCCCGCAGTTCATCGACGCGGCTGATCTTGATTCCGTCGATCCATTCGATCGTCATCACCCGGCCATTGGTGCGGTCCCAGTCGATGCCGGGGATACGGTAGCCGGAGACGCCTGCCATCTGTTCGGCGAGTTCGGAGGCCGATGCCGCCTCGCGCCGCAGGTCGAGTTCGGAATTGGTCCAGCGCTTGAAATTGGCGATGGTGAGGCGCGGACGCAGGCGCGAGAACTCCCCGCCCATCGCCTCGACATGGGCCGCTGCCCATTCATAGGTGGTGATGTCGCGCGCGAACTTCTCACGGATGCCGGGGCGCAGCACCTTGACTGCGACCTTGCGGCCCTCGGTGGTGGTGGCCTTATGGACCTGCGCAATCGACGCCGCGCCGACGGGTTCAGGGTCGATTTCGCTGAACAGCTTCTCGATCGGCTGGCCGAAGCTCGATTCAATCGCCGCCTTGATCTGGGAAAACGGCACCGGCGGCAGGCTGTCCTGCAAGCTGAGGAGATTGTTCGCCGCTTCCTCGCCCACCAGATCGGGACGCGTGGCGAGCGATTGCCCCAGCTTGATCGCCGCAGGCCCAATCGCGCGGAACGCCCCGGCATAATCGCGCGGGCCGTTCTTGCCCGTCAGCGTTGCCAGCCGCGCGAGCCGCACCAACTGGCGCAGGGCGACAGGCGCATTGGGATCATTCTCGATCCCCACTAGCGCGCGGCGGCGGGCCAGCGTCACGCCCCAGCGAGCGAGGCGGATCAGGTGGACGGCAGAGGTGGTCACGTCCCTAGATCTTCCACCCCGAATGAATCGCGACCAGCCCGCCCATGATCGGCTCGACCTTGGTGTTGGCGAAACCGGCGGCGCGGATCATCTGCTCGAACGCGGGCATGGGGGGGAACTTGCGGATCGATTCGGCGAGATAGCGATAGGAATCCGCATCGCCGGCAATCGCCTGCCCCATGCGCGGCAGCAGATGTTCGGAATAGATATCGTATGCCTCTTTCAGCCCCGCCCATTCGACGGTCGAGAATTCAAGGCAGAAGAACCGCCCGCCCGGACGCAGCACGCGCAGTGCTTCGGCGAGCGCGCGGTCAATGTGGGTGACGTTGCGGATGCCGAAGGCGATGGTGTAGGCATCGAATGTGTTGCTGGCGAAGCTCACGCTTTCAGCGTTCTGGCAGGTGAACACGAGGCTGCCATCATCTTCGTCAGCGCCGCGTTCCAGCGCGCGTTCGGCGCCCACGTCGAGCATGTCCTGATTGATATCGGCGACCGTGATATGCGCGCCGCGGGCCGCCATGCGGAAAGCGATGTCGCCGGTGCCGCCCGCCATGTCGAGGATCTGTTCGCCCGGCTGCGGCTTGACCCGCTTCACGAAGCGGTCCTTCCACAACCGGTGCATCCCGCCCGACATCGCATCGTTCATGATGTCGTATTTGCGCGCGACGCTGGAGAAGACCTCGCCGACCTTGCGGGTCTTTTCTTCCGGAGTGACCTGGGTGTAGCCGAAGGAGACGGTGTCGTCAGTGCTCTGTGTCATGCCCGGCTCCCTAGAGACAATTGTCGCCCGCGCAAAGGGTGTTAGAGGAAGCCCAAATGCCTGAGCTCCCCGAAGTAGAAACAACCGTTCGCGGCCTTGCAAAGTTCCTCGAGGGCGAGCGAATCACGCGCGTCGTCTTGAACCGCGCCGACCTGCGCCGCCCCTTCCCCACCGATCTGGTGCAAGTGATGACCGGCGCGACCGTCAGCACGCTCTCGCGCCGCGCCAAATACGGGCTGATGCATCTTGATCGCGGGGCGACGATGATCTTCCATCTCGGCATGAGCGGGCGCTGGCGGATCGACCCGGAAACGCCTGAGACACACGATCACCTGCTGCTGGAGACCGCGCACCACAGCTTCGCCCTCTGCGATCCGCGCCGGTTCGGCTCGGTCGATTTGGTGGAGACCGGCGCGCTCGACCTCTGGCCGCAATTCGCCGCGCTCGGGCCGGAGCCGCTAGGGCCGGGGCTGAGTGTCGGTCATCTGAAGGCAGCACTGAAGGGCAAGACCCAGTCGATCAAGCTGTGCCTGCTCGATCAGCGCATCGTGGCGGGCCTCGGCAATATCTATGTGTGCGAGGCGCTGTGGCGCTCCGGCATCCATCCCACCAAACAGGCGGGCAAGGTCACGCAGGCCCAGCTGGCGCGGCTGGTGCCCGCCATCGTCGCGGTGCTCGAAGCCTCAATCCGCGACGGCGGCTCGACCTTGCGTGATTATGCCGCGCCGAGCGGCGAGCTGGGCTATTTCGCCAGCTCCTTCGATGTCTACGGGCGCGATGGCCAACCCTGCCGCCGCGACGATGGCGGGGTAATCGAGCGGATCGCCCAGGGCGGACGCAGCACTTGGTTCTGCCCAGTGTGCCAGAAGTAAGGGAGAATCGTTGACCTTCGGAGCAGTTCTGACTATGCGCGCTGCTTTCCGGCGGTTGGGCCCTGCGTCCGCTCGCCCGTTTTCGAGCAAACCGTCACCAATTTCTCGGCTGCCTCAAGCGGCCTGAACCAAACGCGAGACAGACACGAATTATGGCAAACACGCCGCAAGCCAAGAAGCGCATCCGTCGCAACACCGCCCGCGCCGAAATCAACGGTGCGCGCATCAGCCGCATCCGCAGCTTCATCAAGAAGGTCGAATCGGCCTGTGAAGCGGGTGACAAGGAAGCAGCTGCAGTTGCCCTCAAGGCGGCTCAGCCGGAAATGGCCCGCGGCGTTGCTCGCGGCGTGCTGCACAAGAACACTGTGGCCCGCAAGCTCTCGCGCCTGACGCGCCGAGTCGCCACTCTCTGATTCGATTCGTCGCGCTTTCGCCTTTCATGCTGCGGCATGAAAGACGGGATGCTGGGGCCTCGTAAACCGATCGGGCCGCGCTCAATGAGCGCGGCCCGTTTCGTTTGCGACAAATGCAACCGTGCGGAGTCCCCGAAATGTCAGGATTCACCACGATTCGCGGCCTGTAGATCGTGATTTTGTAGAAAAAACAAACACTTCAACGCAAGTCTGCGGGTCAGCGGTGAGTCAACAGGATTATTTCACTTTTTTTAAAAGTCCTCGCTTGCGCAAAAGGCCGCAGAGTTCTTTAGATCGGTCTCACCCGGTGCGGGACAGCCCGGGCGCTTTTACAACTTGGCCGACAGGGGGGAACTCCGGAATCCTCGATTCCGGGGCCGGGAAGGTTAAGCCTGTCGCATCGGGATGAAAAGGTCTGTGAGCCGCACGGCTCGGCAGGCTAAGGTTGAATTGGGGAAGAGCTTGTGCACAGGACTGACAAGGCGCGGACGGGTGGCCGCCAGGCTGATGAACATCTGATGGAAGATTCCGAAGCTGTAAATCTCGCCGCAGATTGGTCCGATATCAGTCAGGGGTTGCGCAAGGATCTGGGCCACCAGCTGCACAGCCAGTGGATCAAGCCGATCCAGCTTGGCGCGCTGAACCGCGAGAACGGCGCGCTCGATCTTTACCTTCCGACCGAATTTTCCGCCAACTGGGTGCGTGACCGCTTCCATGACCGGCTTCAGCTCGCGTGGAGCATTGCGCGCAGCGAAGTGCGCAAGGTCAATATTGTGGTCCACCCCGGCCGCCGCCAGCTGCCCGACCTGCGCCTCGACGATGGCCGCCGCCCCGCCAATGACGGTGCGAGCGCGATTGCATTGGCCGCCGGCGCGATGGGTGATGCGAACTTCACCTCTTCGGTCGGGCTCGATCCGTCGCTGACCTTTGCCGCCTTCGTGACGGGTGAGGCCAACATCCTCGCCTGCAACGCGGCGCAGCGGATGGCGGCAGTGGAGCAGCCGCAATTCTCGCCGCTGTATCTCAAGGCGGCGACCGGTCAGGGCAAGACCCACCTCCTCCACGCCATCGGCCATGCCTATTTGCAGACCCATCCGCGTGCCCGCATCTTCTACTGCTCGGCCGAGCGCTTCATGGTCGAATTCGTGCAGGCGCTGAAGTCGAGCCAGACGATCGAGTTCAAGGCGCGGCTGCGCAGCTTTGACCTGCTGCTGGTGGACGATATCCAGTTCATCATCGGCAAGGCGAGCGCGCAGGAAGAACTGCTCTACACGATTGACGCGCTGCTGGCTGAAGGCAAGCGGCTGGTCTTCGCCGCCGACCGCGCCCCGCAGGCGCTGGACGGGGTTGAGCCGCGCTTGCTCTCGCGCCTGTCGATGGGTCTGGTGGCTGACATCCAGCCGGCCGATATCGAACTGCGCAAGAAGATCCTCGTCTCCAAGCTGACCCGTTTTGCTCCGCTGAATGTGCCCGAAGATGTGGTCGATTTTCTCGCGCGCACCATCACCCGCAACATCCGCGAGCTGGTCGGCGGCCTCAACAAGCTGATCGCCTATGCCCAGCTGACCGGGCAGGATGTGTCGTTGCAGCTCGCCGAAGAGCAGCTGACTGATATCCTTTCCGCCAACCGCCGCCGGATCACCATCGACGAGATCCAGCGCACCGTCTGCCAGTTCTACCGCATCGACCGTTCGGAAATGAGCAGCAAGCGCCGCGCCCGCGCGGTGGTGCGTCCGCGGCAGGTGGCGATGTATCTCTCCAAGGTTCTCACCCCGCGCAGCTACCCGGAAATCGGGCGCAAGTTCGGCGGGCGCGATCACTCAACCGTGATCCACGCGGTGCGCCTGATCGAAGACCTTCGCCAGCGTGATGCCGACATGGACGGCGACGTGCGCAGCCTGCTGCGTCAGCTGGAGAGCTGACGCGGCGAAGGTCAATTCGCACATAATCTGCCCAGTCTTTGCACTGCACTTTCGACAGGCCCATCCACAGACCTGTCGACAGGCGGTGCACAGGTTGTAAACAGCCTGTCCATGCCTTCTCAGCGCCTTTCTCCCGACCTGATCGACCTGCCCAAGGGCTGGGTTCCCGCGCTGGTGCGAGGGCTGCGCGGCAAGTGCCCGCGCTGCGGCGAAGCGGCGCTGTTCCGCAAATGGCTCAAGCCGGTCGATCGCTGTCCGCACTGCCAGCAGGACTGGTCGGTGCAGCAGGCCGACGATTTTCCCGCCTATATCGGTATCTTCGTGGTCGGCCACCTGCTCGCGCCGGTGGTGATTGCGATGATCGGCACGTTCGGGATGAGCGCTTGGCTGACTCTGGCGATCATTCTGCCGGTGGCGATCGTGATGTTGCTGGTCACGCTCCAGCCGACCAAGGGCGGTGTGATCGGCTTCCTGTGGTGGCAAGGTATTGGCGCATTCAAGGCCGAGCGTCGCGCACTGGATGACAAGTCATGAGCCTCTCCTCCGCCCGGCTTGACCGTTTCGCTCGCCATATCGTGCTGCCCGAAGTCGGCGGTGCCGGGCAGGTGCGGCTCGCAGCGTCGCGGGTCGCGGTGATCGGACTGGGTGGTATCGGAAGCCCCGCGCTGCAATATCTGGCGGCGAGCGGGATCGGGCACCTTGCGCTGGTCGATAATGACGTGGTCGATGTCTCGAACCTCCAACGCCAGACGATCTTCACCACCCGCGATGTCGGTTACGGCAAGGCGGTCTCGGCCCGGCGCTGGCTCGCCAATTTCGACGATTCGCTAAGCGTGGATGTTTCCGACGCGCGGATCACGGCTGACAATGCTGCCAGCCTGATCGCAGGCGCCGACGTGGTGCTCGACGGCACCGACAATTTTGCCACGCGCCTCGCCGTATCGGACGCCTGCGTTGCAGCGGGCATTCCGCTGCTGTCCGCCGCCGTGGGCCGGTTTCAGGGTCAGGTCGCAGCCTTCGCGGGGCACCTGCCGGGCGCAGCCTGCTACCGCTGCTTCGTCGGCGACGCCTTCGATGCCGAGGATTGCGACACCTGCGCGGATGACGGAATGCTCGGCGCAATGGCAGGCTGGGCGGGCACCTTCGCAGCGCTCCAAGCGGTCAAAGTGCTGCTGGCTGGCGTGAGCGGATTGGGCGATCCGGGCTGGGGCAAGCTGCATATCCTCGACGGGCTTGAGCCGGGAATGCGCACGATCCGGATCGCGAAAGACCCGACCTGCAAGGGCTGCGGATCAGCCGCCTAAAACCTCTGCAACCCATGCCGGCACCAGCGCACTGGCCGGGCCAAGGCGCGTTTCGTGGAACATCCGCGAGCCCTCACTCGGTTCGAGATTGAGTTCCAGCGTGCGCGCGCCTGCCGCCCGCGCTTCCTGCACGAAGCCCGCTGCCGGATAGACCGCGCCCGATGTGCCGATGCTCACGAACAGATCGCAGGTCTCGATCGCCTGATAGATCCGGCCCATTTGATAGGGCATCTCGCCGAACCACACGACATCGGGGCGCAGTGTCGGCGCGCGGCAGACGGGGCATGGCGGGCGCTCGATCATGGTGCCATGCCACGGCGAGCGGGTCTCGCAGGACTGGCATAGCGCGCTCTTGAGCTCCCCGTGCATGTGCAGCACCCGCGCCGAACCGCCGCGTTCGTGCAGGTCATCGACGTTCTGGGTGATCAGCAACAGCTCACCCGCAAATTCCCGCTCCAACCGCGCCAGCGCCATGTGCGCGGGGTTGGGCGCGACATTGGCGAGCGCGGCGCGGCGCATATCGTAGAAATTGAGCACCAGATTGGGGTTGCGGGCGAAGCCCTCGGGCGTGGCGACGTCTTCGACCCGGTGCTGTTCCCACAGGCCCTCGGCGGCGCGGAAGGTGTCGATCCCGCTCTCAGCCGAAATGCCTGCGCCGGTGAGGATGACGATGCTGCGGGTTGTCGCCATGTCTTTCCCTTGTCGTCACCCTGAACTTGTTTGACCTGTGGTCACTCGCGTTCCAGGGTCCATCGCTCAACGAGCTCAGGTTCCACCTAGACGCGGGATGGATGCTGAAACAAGTTCAGCATGACGAAGTAGGGGTAAGAGATGCTGCAATTCGGGGTGATCGGGCACAAGGGCCGGATGGGGCAAGCGCTCGAAGCGGCGATTGCCGACGCGGGCCACGTGCTGTGCGTGGGCGTGGATGCCGGGGGCAGCATCGGGCCCTACGCGAACCAGTGCGACGTGTTGGTCGATTTCTCCGCGCCCGACGCGCTGGCGGCGAATCTCGGCGCGGCGCGGGCGGCGGGCAAGCCGATTGTGGTGGGCACCACCGGGCTTGAGGAGCAGCATTTCGTGATGCTCGCCGAGGCTGCGCGGGCGGTGCCGGTGCTGCAATCGGGCAACTTCTCATTGGGTGTGACGCTGATGGCGCATCTGGTGCGCGAGGCCGCCGCGCGGCTCGGGCCGGACTGGGATATCGAGGTGCTGGAGATGCACCACCGCATGAAGGTCGATGCGCCGTCCGGCACCGCCAAACTGCTGGGCGAGGCGGCGGCGGCGGGGCGCGGGATCGTGCTCAGCGACAACATGGAAAGCGGTCGCCACGGGATGACAGGCGCGCGGGCCGAGGGCGCGATCGGGTTCGCCACCTTGCGCGGCGGCACGGTAGCGGGCGAGCATTCGGTGATCTTTGCGGGCAGCGAGGAACGCCTGACCCTCTCCCACTCGGCCGAAAACCGCATGATCTTCGCGCGCGGGGCGGTGCGCGCGGGTGCATGGCTGACCGGGCAGAGCGCCGGACGCTACACTATGAACGATGTGCTCGGGCTCTGAGCCTTGACGGGCATAGCGCCCGGTGTATTGCCGGAATAATACACATAGATCCACAGGGGAGCGATCTTCTTCATGTCCACCACCCTCACCCCCGCGCAGCAGGCCGCGCGTCTGGTCGACAGCCTTGGGCCCGACGCGCTCGCACAGGCGCAGGCTTACACCACCGGCAACCACTGGCTGCTGCTGCTGAATGTTGGCGTATCGCTGCTGGTGGCTGTTATCATGGTACGTCTCAAGCTGCTCGACCGGATCGCCGCACGGATGGAGGGGCGGCGCCTATCGCTTTCGACCTTCACGGTTAGCGCCGCGTTCTTGCTGATCTCCACGCTCATCGCCCTGCCCTGGACCATCTATACCGACTGGTACCGCGAGCGGTCTTATGGTCTTTCCAGCCAGCCGCTCGGCGATTTCCTTGGTCAGATGGCGATCGGGGAACTGATCGGGACAGTGCTGGGCGGGCTGTTCCTTGTCGGGGTCTATGCCCTGATCCGCCGCACCGGTCAGCGCTGGTGGCTGTGGAGCGGCGGGCTGGCGGGCGTGGTGACGCTGCTGGCGCTCCTCGCCGGGCCGCCACTGATCGAGCCGCTGTTCAACGAATACAAGCCGGTTCCAGCGGGCGAGGTGCGCACCGCGCTGGAGGCAATCGCAGATGATGTCGGCATCCCGCATGACCGCATCTTCATGTATGATGGATCGCGCCAGTCCGATCGCTTCACCGCCAATGTCTCCGGCATCGGCCCCTCAGCCCGGATCGCGATTTCAGACGTTGCGCTCAAACAGGCCTCGATCGCTGAAGTGCGCGCCGTGACCGGGCACGAGGCGGGGCATTACAAGCTTGGCCATGTGTGGCGCTATGCGGCGATCTTCCCCCTGCTGGCGATGGCGTTCTTCTTCCTGCTGGGCCGCCTGTTCGCCCCCGCCGCCCGATGGCTGGGAAGCGACGCCCGACTGGACGAACCGCGCGGCCTGCCGGTGTTTGCGGTGGTGGGATCGGTTCTGGGGCTGCTCGTCACGCCGCTCACCAACACGCTCACCCGCGTGGGCGAGACTGAGTCCGACCAATATTCGCTGATGACCGTTAACGAGCCGGACGCGCTCGCCACCGCCTTGGTGAAGACCGCCGAATACCGCTACCCGCGCCCGAGCGCGCTGGAAGAAGCGCTGTTCTACACTCACCCGTCGGTTGAAAAGCGCGCGCTTATGGCGATGGAGTGGAAGGCAGCACATCCCAAGGCCGGTGAATGACCAAAGACCAGATCTTCGAATTCTTCCGCCGTCTGGCCGAGGATAACCCCTCGCCCCAGACCGAGCTGGAATATGGCAATGCCTATCAGCTCCTCGTCGCCGTGGCATTGAGCGCGCAGGCGACCGATGTCGGGGTGAACAAGGCGACCCGCGCGCTGTTCGCCAAGGTTGAAACGCCGCAGCAGATGCTCGATCTCGGCGAAGATGGCCTGAAGGCGCACATCAAGACCATCGGCCTGTTCAACTCCAAGGCCAAGAACGTGATCGCGCTTTCGCAGATCCTCGTCGATGAACACGGCGGCGAGGTGCCCGATACGCGCGAGGCGCTGGTGCGGCTCCCCGGCGTGGGGCGCAAGACCGCCAATGTGGTGCTCAATTGCTGGTTCGGGCAGGAGACCTTCGCGGTCGACACCCATATCTTCCGCCTCGGCAACCGCACCGGCATGGCCAAGGGCAAGACGCCTGACCATGTCGAAGCCAAGCTCGAAAAGCGCGTCCCCCAGCCCTTCCGCCGCGATTCGCACCACTGGATGATTTTGCACGGACGCTATGTCTGCAAGGCGCGGACGCCCGAGTGCTGGCGCTGTAAGGTGGCCGATCTGTGCAGCTTCAAGAAAAAAATGCTGGAGAAGAAATAGCGGTGACGCTTGGCATTGTGGAACCGCAATGCGCAATGATCTAGGCTGATCCGATGGCCCGTAAGCGTGACAATGTGGTGGCATTCCGCAGACCTCGCTGGATGTCGCAGCCGCGCGGCTCGAACCAGCGGCCACCCCGGCGGCCTAGGCAGACAAAGCCACCAATGTCGTGGCGGCGAGCCCTGCACGAGACACGCCCCTTTGTCCTCATGATTGCCCTGGCGACGATTTCCTACATCACTGCGTTACCGGGCGCCTATGAGCCGCCCGCCTTCCTGCAATCGGAACCCGAGTTGATCTCAGGCACATTCACGCGATGCGGCAAGGGCAGGGGATATTACTGCGTGATCGATGGCGACACGTTCCGCATCGGCAAGCGCAGCATCAGGGTGGTCGGGATCGATACGGCAGAGGTCGATGCGCAGTGCCCGGCCGAGGCAGAGCAGGCGGAACTGTCCACCGCAGCCCTGCAATCCTGGCTGAACCGGGGCTCTTTCAAAATGACGGCGCGCATCGATGAGCCAACCGATCGATGGGGACGTGAACTGCGCATCGTGAAACGAATCGAAGCCGATCAGCGCGTGAGCCGTCTTGCGGACTGGATGCAAACCGAAGGTGGCGCACGCGACTATCTGGGCGGATGGCGCGCGGGATGGTGCTAACGCAGACGGAGGGACGTGGGTTCGATAAAATCAGCGTGGATTAAGGCGCGGTTCAAGCGTTGGGGCGAAGATGCCCTCGCCCATTGGAGAAACCTGCCATGCTGTCACGCTGTCTCACGCTTGCTCCGCTCCCGCTGATCCTCGCCGCTTGTGCGCCGACCGATCCCGCCGCCCGCGCCGATGCCGATGCGGCGCGCACGCCTGCGGTGAAGGTGCTGGGTGCCGGGCAGAACTGCATCGACCGCTCGCAGATCCGCTCGACGGTGGTGCGGACCGACCGAGTGATCGATTTCGAGATGAACGGCGGCAAGGTCTATCGCAGCACCTTGAAGAACCGCTGCCCCGGCCTCGGCTGGGACCGCGCGATCACATACGAGACCTCGGTCAACCAGCTCTGCACCCAGCAGATCGTCTACAGCCTCACCAACATCGGCGGGGTCCCCCAGCGCGGCGCGGGATGCTCGCTGGGCGAATTTGTGCCGGTGGAGTATGTGAAGACAAACAAGGACTGAGGGCGAAGGAGTCGCCGCTTCAGCCCTTCCCATCCTCAAAATTGCTCTCGTCCAGTTCCAGCCCTGCGCGCCCATCGGCGGCGGTATGGGCGGGCGCGTGGGGGTGGTCGACGTAGTCCGGCTCTTCCACCTCCAACATCCCTTCCCACTTGGTGATCACCGCCGTCGCGACCGCGTTGCCGACCACGTTGGTGGCGGTGCGGCCCATGTCGAGGAATTGGTCAATCGCGAGGATGATCGCGACGCCCTCGACCGGCAGGCCGAACATCGCCAGCGTTCCGGTGATCACCACCAGCGACGCGCGCGGGACAGCAGCGATGCCCTTGGACGAGATCATCAGCGTCAGCAGGATCATGATCTGCGTGCCGATGCTGAGATCGATGCCGTAAGCCTGCGCGATGAATAGCGTCGCAAAGCTCATGTACATCATCGAGCCATCGAGATTGAACGAGTACCCCAGCGGCAGCATGAAGCCCGAAATCCGGCGTGGCACGCCGAAGCGGTCGAGCTGTTCGAACAGCTTGGGCAGCGCGGCTTCGGAAGACGCCGTCGAAAAGGCGATCAACAGCGGCTGGCGGATATAACGGATCAGCGCCCAGATTCGCCGTCCGAGGAACACCGCCCCCGCGCCGAGCAGAATCACCCACAAGAGCAGCAGCGAGAAATAGAACTCGACCAGCAGGGTCAGATAGGTGCCGAGGATCGCCAGCCCGCTTGCCGCCACCACGTTGGCGAGCGCACCGAAGACCGCGACCGGCGCATAGCGCATCACATAGCCGGTGACTTGAAGCATCATCTCGGCGAGCGCATCCGCGCCCTTGACCAGCGCTTTGCCGCGCTCGCCAATTGCCGAAAGCGCCACGCCTGCAAAGATAGAGAAGACCAAAATTTGCAGGATATTGTTGGTCGCCAGTGCCTCGACCGCGTTCTTGGGGAAGATTGAGAGGATGAAGTCGGTCGCCTTCAGCTCCTTGACCTCGCCTACCGAAGCGGCGGCTTCCGCGACGTCGGGGATCGGTGCGCCGATGCCGGGCTGGAACAGGTTGACCAGCACCAGACCGAGCCCGATCGAGATGAGGCTGGCGGTGATGAACCAGGTGAGCGCACGCACGCCAATGCGGCCCAGTGCTGCGCTATCGCCCATATGCGCGATCCCGACCACGATGGTTGACAGCACCAGCGGCGCGACCAGCATCTTGATGAGGTTCAAGAAGATGTCGCTGAGCAGCTTGAACCACGGCGCGATCGATTCCTTGATCACGGCCGCATCGACCATCTGGTTAAGCATCTGGCCGACGATCACGCCCAGCACCATGCCGGCGAGGATATAGAGAGTTAGCTTGCGGTCCATGATCTCAGGTTCTCTCCCCTGCGCCGCCGGGGCGCTAGTTTTCTGTCTCGGCGAGCGCCAATGCGGCCTTCGCAATCCGGGTATAGATGCGCGCCAGCGCCGCCAGATCGGGGATCGCCACCGCCTCGTCACGCTTGTGCATCGTCGCGTTGCACAGGCCGAATTCGATCACCGGGCAAACGCTGCGCAGGAACCGCGCATCGGATGTGCCGCCGGTGGTGCTGAGTTCGGGAGCGATGCCGGTTTCGGCCTCGACCGCCGTGCTCACCAGCTTCGAGAACGTCCCCGGCTCGGTCAGGAATGGCTCGCCGGAGATGACCGGCCGCGCGCGCCCGCCGTGCCTTTCGGCGATGGCCATGACCCGCTCGGACAGGCTGTGGCCGGTGTGCAGGTCGTTGAAGCGGATCGATATGCGCGCGGCGCCCGCTGCCGGAATGACATTATGCGCGCGGTTGGGGGCAGTGATTTCGGTGATCTCAAGGTTGCTCGGCTGGAACCACTTGGTCCCGGTATCCAGCGTCAGCGAGTCCAGTTCGGACAGGATCGCCACCAGCTTGGGCAGCGGGTTATCGGCCAGATGCGGATAGGCGACATGACCCTGCGTGCCATCGACATCGATGAAGATGTTGACTGAACCGCGCCGCCCGATCTTCACCATATCGCCCAGACGGTTGACGCTGGTGGGCTCGCCGACAAGGCAGAGATCGGGCTGAATGCCCTCGGCCTGCATGTAATCGATCAGCGCGCGGGTGCCGTGAAGCGCGGGGCCTTCTTCGTCACCGGTGATGATGAAGCTGATCGTGCCAGCTTCAGCCGGCACCTCGGCAACCGCGGCGACCATCGCGGCGATAGCGCCCTTCATGTCGACCGCGCCGCGCCCGTGGAGCAATTCGCCGCGTTCGACCGGCACGAAGGGATCGGACGCCCAGCCTTCGCCCGGCGGCACGACATCCAGATGTCCGGCAAAGGCGATATGGCGCGAACCCTCCGGCCCGGCCCGTAGCGCGAAAAGATTCTCGACCGGAGCCTCATCGCTCCCCACCGGCCCATCACCCCGCACAAAGCGATGGACGGCGAACCCCAAGGGCGTAAGCATCGCTTCCAGTTCATCGAACACCGCGCCGGTCGCGGGCGTCACGGAGGGCGCGGCGATCAGGCGCTTGGCAAGGTCGGCTACGTCAAGCATCCTCACAGGCCTAGCAGGAGTTGCCGCCAATGCCCAAGCTCGATTGTGCCGCCATTCCCCAGACCAACGTGACCGGCTATCCGCCGCCCTTCGATGCCGCGGTCGAGGGTCGCTGGTATCGCCGCCTCGGCCCGCCAGCGGGACTGACTTTGATGGGGGCGAGCCATGTGACGCTGCTGCCGGGCGCCTTCTCCTCGCAGCGCCACTGGCACCGCGGGCAGGACGAGGTGGTGGTGATGCTAACGGGCGAGGCGGTGCTGATCGACGATGATGGCGAGACCCCGGTCGGGCCGGGCGACATCCTCGCCTTTCCCGCAGGCGAGGCCAACGGGCACCACTTGCTCAACCGATCGGACAGCCCGTGTGTCTTCGTCGCCATCAGCGCCGGCGCGCGCGAGGACGACAGCGGCGAGTACTCCGACATCGACATGGTGTTCGACGCCGAAGGCTACGCCCACAAGGACGGCACCCGTTACGAGACCCAGCGCCTGCCGTGATCGATCTTGCCGGGTTTGCCCTCGCGGTGTTGCTGATCGAGCTGACCCCCGGCCCCAACATGGGCTGGCTGGTCACGCTGACGCTGGCCGAAGGGCGACGCGCCGGACTTGGCGCGATCATCGGCATTGCGCTGGGCCTCAGCGCCAATGCCGCGCTCAGCGTGCTCGCGGCGAGCATCATCCTTGCCCAAGGCCCGGCGCTAGCAACGGGCGTCTCGCTGCTGGCGGCGGCGATGATGGCGTGGCTGGCGTGGGAGGCTTGGAGGGATGCCGGCGAGAGCTCGCCCACCGCCACCCCGCGCCATGCCGACCAGCGTCATGCGCTGGCGGGCTTTGCGATCAACCTCCTCAACCCCAAGTCGGCGCTGTTCTTCATCACCGTGATGCCGCAGTTCATCCCCGGCGGGCAGCCGAGCTTTGCGCAAGGCCTGACGATGGCGGCGATCAGCGTGAGCATCGCCACCGGCATCCACCTCGCGCTGGTGTTCGGCGCAGAGCAGGCGCGCGGCGTGCTGATGGCCAAGGCCCGCGCACAGGTCGTCCGGCGGGTGCTGGCCATCGCCATGTTGGCGGTTGCCGTGTGGTTCGTCGCCAAGGCCTTCGCCTAGCGGCGCCTGTCGTCCTCAACCACCAAGGGCCCCGGCGCAAAGGCGCTCGTCAGCAGATCGGCGATCCGTACCCCTGCCTGCTGCACCCGCCGCTTGGCGATCGGCACGCCGCGCGCGATGTCCTCCTGGCTCAGAGCAGTCTTCTCCGGCAGGGGCGCTGCGCAGACGTCATCGCTGTCGAAGGCCGTGGGATAGACGAAGCTCCGCGCAATCTCCCAGCTTTCGCGGCCCCAGTCATCAGGCGCGCCGCCGCCCAGCTCCTCCCGCTCGGCAGGCGCATAGCGCCGCACCACCGGATCGGCCGGGTCGCTGATCGCACGTTCGGCCAGCGGGCCGTCCCAGATCCAGTGCAGGTTGAGGCCCGGGACGATCCCATAATCGGCCTCGCGGTCATTGCCGCCGCGATCCTCGTTATCGCCCGAATGGAGCGGCATATGCACATCGCCTGCAAAGTGGACCATGAAGGCGAGCGCTTCCAGCCGCACGGCTGCGGGCAGGCTCTCATCGGCAAGGACGCGATGCGCGCGGGCGATCTGTGCGGTGACGCAATTGCCGCCCGAACAGTTCGCACGGGGGTTGAATGCCTCGCAGATCGGCGCGGTGCGGTAATGCCACGCGGCTGTGTAGCCCCAGCGCCAGCCCTCCCCGCGCACGCAATCGGCCCAGACAGCCGCGTCAGCCAAGGTCGTGAGCGGGCATTCCGGCGTACCGAGGTCTTTCTCACGGGCCAGCAGCGCGCGGATCTTGGCGCGCACTTCGGGCGTGACATTGGCCTCGGCGATGCGCGCGGTCTGCTGATGCGCGTAGAAGCCCCAGGCGCTCGCGGGCGCTGGGATCAGCGCCAGCACCGCCATCAGAACCGCGGCAAGACCCCTCATACCGCCGCTTCCCACTGCTCGATCACCCATTCCTCCTGCTCGGCCGCAGTGATCCATTCGCGCATCCAATCATGCTCCCAGATCGCCTGCATATAGGCCTGCGCGAAACCGGGAACGCCGATCCCATAGGTGACGAAACGGGTGACGATGGGAGCGTAGAAGATGTCCGCCGCGCCGAAGGTGCCGAACAGGTATGGCCCCGCGCTGCCATGCCGCGCGCGCGCTTCGGCCCACAGCCCGAGGATGCGGACGATGTCATGCTTGGCGCCGTCCGACAGGCCGGGAAGCTCCACCCGGCGGCGGATGTTCATCGGCAATTCCTTGCGCAGCGCCTGATAGCCCGAGTGCATTTCCGCCACCATCGCCCGCGCCATGCCGCGCGCGGCTTCATCCTTGGGCCAGAACCGCTCGCGCCCGACCTTGTCCGCGCAGTATTCGAGGATCGCGAGGCTATCCCACACCACCGCGTCATCATCCCACAGCACTGGCACCTTGCCGCTGGACGGCTGCACCTCGCCCATGTCCTGCTTCATCCGATCCCACTCTTCGCCAAGCAGCGGCACGGTGAGTTCGTCGAAATGCAGGCCCGATTGCTTGACCGCGAGCCAGCCGCGCAAGCTCCAGCTTGAGTAGTTCTTGTTACCGATGATCAGTTTCATGCCGCCGCGCGCTCCACCTTGCCGGGCTGTATCCGGCCCCTGCCCTAGTCGTTCATCCCGGCGAAGTCGACGCTGAACGATGAGACACGGGAGACACGGTCCAGAACGCAAAAACCCGCCCTGCCGAAACGCCTCGACCATCGTGTCGAACTGCGCGCGGGTGATCGGCGGCGGTGCAGAGCGGATCGGATGGCGTCGCATGGCGGCATTGGCGCTGCCAGAGCGCAGCGGAGTAGGAAAACCCTTTTGCACGCCGCACCTCTCCGCGCTAATCCCTTGCCCATGACCCTGCCCCCGTTCCACCTCGCCTTCCCGGTCGATGATCTTGCCGCCGCCCGCGAATTCTATGGCGGAGTGATGGGCTGCGCTGAGGGCCGGTCGAGCGAGGAATGGATCGATTTCGACTTCCACGGCCACCAGATCGTCGCCCACCTCGCACCGGGACAGGCAGGTGACCGCGCCAGCAACCATGTCGACGGCCACGGCGTGCCGGTGCCGCATTTCGGGCTGGTGATGGCGATGGAGCAATGGGAGGCCCTGGCCGAGCGGCTGCGCGCAGGCGGCGCGGATTTCGTGATCGAACCCACCATCCGCTTCAAAGGCCAGCCGGGGGAGCAGGCGACGATGTTCCTGCGCGATCCGTCAGGCAATGCGCTGGAGTTCAAGGCGTTCAAGGATATGGGCAAGCTTTTTGCCAGGTGAGCGGAACGGGCGTCTGGTTGGGCGCAACTTCGGCCAGAAGTTGCGGTTTGGCTAGCGACGCCATATCGGCCATTTGTTGCCTCGTCGCCCCGTGTCAAGCACGGGGCTTGGCTACTTCTGCGCTGTATCAGGCGCGAACCACTGTTCCCACAGGCCGTCCCGACCGGGGTTCTCCGCCTCAATCAGCGCGAACTTCCTTAGCCAAGTATCCCGGCGACGGCGGTAAAGAAAAGCCAAGTCCCGTGTCAAGCACGGGGCGACGAGAGTTTGATGACCGCTTCTCACCCACTTTCGGACGTAGCGGCCAGCGCCGCTCACACCTGATACCGGACAGGCAGCTTGGATGAGATTTTCGCCCAAGGCCGACATTCTGCAATCGACCCCTGAGCAGACATTGCACGGGGCTTATATGCAGAGTAAAATCATGCGGTCTGAAATGGGGAGATCGGTGCGGTTAGCCCGGTCCTCGCCTTGCGAGCCCAGGCCTTCGCGCAAGCGTTGAGCCCCAGGACCTTCAACACTGCCGCGATGGTGCACCAGTGAACGAAAGGGCTTGGAAAATGCAGCAACAGGTATCGGTCATCACCCTTGGCGTGGGCGATCTCGGACGCTCTCGCAGATTTTACACGGAAGGCTTCGGCTGGACGCCAGTGTTCGAGAACGAAGAAATCATCTTCTATCAGATGAACGGTTTCGTCCTTGGGACCTGGTTGGCCGACAAACTGGATGACGACATGCAGCGACAGAGCATGGGCGGCACAGCCTCCTTAGCGCTGGCGCACAACGTGTCCGATGAAAGCGAGGTTCAGCCGCTGATTGATCAGCTGGTGGCCGTTGGCGGCACATTGCTTCGCAGGGGCGATGCCCCTCCTCATGGTGGGTTTCGCGGCTATGTAAGCGACCCCGACGGTAATAGCTGGGAGATTGCCTGGAACCCGGCATGGATGATTGACCCTAAAGGTTACGTCACTTTCGGGGTCTGATCGACTGTCGGTTTGATGCTGGCAGCAAAGGCAGCTTCCCACCCATTATCGGGCATGAGCGAGGCTGATGCGCAATCCCGATACCTGCCAAGCCGCTTCTGCCGGTTTCTACCCAAATGCCGAGATTCTCAAATCGACCCCTTACCAGAGCTTAGGCTCACGTACCTATGGGCAACGCAATTAGCGCTTTGCGAATACGCGACTGATCACGCCGACAAGAACTCCCGCAGCGGCGGCGAGACCTACCCACAAGGTCCCAAACGGGATTGCCAACCCAGCAGTAGAACTCTGGCGTTCTCCAGTGACCATGGGTTCAATCGTTATCAATGCAAACATGAAGGCCGGTACGGCAAGAAGGAGGGCGCATCCGATCCGCTGCGATAGCCATCCCCAGCCCATGGCGAAGCCGAGCAAGCCACCAAAACTCAGCAACGCGATGAAAAGAATATTCATTACGTGAGAATTGCATTGGTTGGGCCGTTGCACAAGCCGCCATTCACCTTTCCACTCAGCCGCGGTCATAGGCGGCGGCGGCGCACTGTCTCGAAAGCTGTATGGCGGCTTCAGACATTCTCCCGCTGAAACCGGAATTCGCAAGCCGACCCCGAAGTGGTCATCTCTCCCCTTGCGGGAGAGATACGGAGACTTGGCAGCTTGCTGCCTAGTCGCAGTTGAGAGGGGACGAGGGCTAAGACTGCAATACCCCTTCCCGGTCACCCGCAGCTATCACGCGCAATGCTGCTGCTCTCCGTCATCCCAGCGAAAGCTGGGACCTCAAGCGGCAAGCACCGTGCTTCGCAGCCCTAGGTCCCAGCTTTCGCTGGGATGACGAAGAGTGGTAAGGTCCCATCCATTATTGATCATGATCGAGGCCAATGCGTGATCCCGGAAGATGCGAGGCGGCTTAAGCCCTGCTTTTGCCGACAGCCGAAATTCAGCCATCCCCACCTCACATCCTAGCTCGCAAGCCCCTTAAGCGGGCGCCTACCCCATCCACCCCTCGCCCAGCGCGTCAGCCACCACGGCCGCTCTCAGCGCGGCGATGCCCATGCCTTTTTCGCTGCTGGTGAGATGCAGTTCGGGATAGGCGGCAACGTGCTTGCGGATCTCGGTGGCGGTCGCTTCGGCGACCTTGTCCAAATCGCTCGCCTTGATCTTGTCGGTCTTGGTGAGGACCACGCGGTAGCCCACGGCGGCCTCGTCGAGCATTGTCATCATCACGCGGTCGACCTCCTTGATGCCGTGGCGGCTGTCGACCAGCACCAGCGTGCGGGCCAGCACCGCGCGGCCGCGCAGGTAGGAGTTCACCAGCGCTTTCCACTTGTCGACCACCTTCACCGGAGCCTTGGCAAAGCCGTAGCCGGGCATATCGACCAGCCGGAATAGCGGCAGCGCGCCCTCTTCCTCCGGGCGGCCGACATCGAAGAAGTTCAATTCCTGCGTCCGCCCCGGCGTCACCGAAGCGCGGGCGATGGCCTTACGCCCGGTCAGCGCGTTCAGCAGTGAGGATTTGCCCACGTTTGACCGGCCGCAGAATGCAATCTCCGGCACCTCCGCATCAGGCAGGAATTGCAGCTGCGGCGCAGAGCGCAGGAAATCGACCGGCCCCGAAAAGAGCCTGGATGCCGCCTCCTCGCGGGCGATGTAATCTTCCTCGTCGGTCACAGCCCTATCCCGCGTCTTTCTTGTCCGCCGCCGCGGTCGCCGCCTTCAGCTGCGGATGCTTGGAGTAGAGGTAGCTCTGCTGCGCCAGCGTCAGCACGTTTGAGGTCACCCAGTACAGCAGCAGACCTGCGGCAAACGGGGCCATCACGAACATCAGGATCCACGGCATGATCGCGAACAGCTGTTGCTGCACGGGGTCCATCGCCGCCGGGTTGAGCTTGAAGGTGAGGTACATGGTGATACCCAGCAGCACCGCCAGCGGGCCGATCGCGAGGAAGCCCATCGGGACTTCGTAAGGCAGCATCCCGAACAGGTTGAGGATATGCGCCGGATCGGGCGCGGACAGATCCTTGATCCACAGGAAGAACGGCTCGTGCCGCATCTCGATCGAGAGGACGAGCACCTTGTAGAGCGCAAAGAAGATCGGGATTTGGATGACAAGCGGCAGACACCCGGCCAGCGGGTTCACCTTTTCATCCTTGTAGAGCTTCATGATCTCTTGCTGCTGACGCGGCTTGTCGTCCTTGAAGCGCTCTTGGATGTCTTTCATCCGGGGCTGCACGGCCTTCATCTGCGCCATGCTGGAGAACTGCTTCTGCGCCACCGGGAACATCAGCCCGCGGATGATGACGGTGAGCAAAATGATCGCCATGCCAAAGTTGCCGACCAACCCGTTGAGCGTGCGCAGCAGCCAGAGGATCGGCTTTTCGACGATCTCGAACCAGCCCCAGCTGATCGCCTTGCCGAAATAGGTGATGCCGCCGTCTTCGTACTTGTCGAGGATCTGGCTGTCCTTCGCCCCCGCATAGAGGCGCGTCGCCTGCGTCACGCTGCCGCCTGCGGGCACCGTGGTTGCGCCGTAGAGCAGATCGGTGCGGAATAGCTGGCTGCCGAGCGAGCGGAAGCCTGCATCGTCGACCGTGACATTGCCCTTGCCATCGCCCGGAACCAGAGCGGCGAGCCAGTACTGATCGGTAAAGCCGAGCCAGTCGGGCGCGCCTTCGGGCTTTTCGCCGCCCAGTTCGGCCAGCTCGTCATAGGAATGCGGGTCCCACAACGTATCGCCGAACACGCCGACCGGGCCGGAGTGCGAGACATATTGGTCGATGGTGGCGTTGGTGCTGGTGCGCTTGATCAGCGCGAAAGGCTGGACGACGGCGGCTGCGGCCCCGGCGTTGGCCACGCTCTGGGTAGCGGCGATCATGTAGTCCTTGTCGATCGCGAACTGGATTCGATAGGTGATCCCGGCCGCATCCGTGCGGGTGAGCGTGACCGGCGTGGTCGGGGTCAGCTTGGTGCCATCCGCCTGCCACAGCAGGTTCGACGGCTGACGCGCGCCGCCGCTCACAAAGCCGAACTCGGCGAAATATTGCCCCGGCGTGCCTTCGGGCGCGAACAGGCGGACCGGGCCGGAATCCTTCTTCACCGTCTCGCGGTAATCCTTGAGCACGATGTCATCGATCCGCGCACCGACGAGGTTGATCGAACCGGCGAGGCGCGGCGTGTCGATCGCAACGCGATTGGGGCTGGCGAGCGCTGCCGCAAGGTTGACCTTGCGTGCCGCCGCGGCATCACCGCCCAGGCTACCTGCGCCTGCCACGGTGCTCGTCTGAGCGGCGGCGGCGGCAGTCGGCGCGGGCTTGGCCGGATCGACCTGAGCCGAAAGCGCCGCCTCGGGATAGAAGTAGCGCATCCCCACGTCCCACCCGAGAATGAGCAGGCCCGAAAGCACGACAGCGAGCAGAAGATTGCGATTGTCCAAGTGTAAGCCCCGAGAGTGTGCGACGTTGAAGGGTACTGGAGGTGTATTATGGGGTTAAGGCGGTCCCGTTTCCAGACCCCACGGAATTTGCCCCTCAGGGCACGGGGTCATGCCCGTGTCCGCCCCAAGGGTGGCAGCGCATTAGCCGCTTAAATGCCATCCATCCACCCTTGAGCGCACCATACTTGCCAATCGCTTCGATGGCGTATTGGCTGCACGAGGGAGAGTAGCGGCAGGTGGGCGGCAAAATGCGCGAAGGGCCAAGCTGCCAGCCGCGCGCGATGAGGATGAGGAGCTGCTTCATTTGCGCTCCCCGCCCCGGTTGCCCTTGCGCGGACGCCGCCCGCCCGAAGGATCGCCCCGCCCTTCACGCGCCCGTTCCAGCGCTTTGGCGAGTTCCTCGGCCATCAGGTGAAAGTCCCGCTCCACCCCGCCTGCCCGGCCGATCAGCACGTGATCATGATCGGGGAGGCCCAGCGTCGGCAGCGCTGCACGCAGAAGCTCGCGAAACCGCCGCTTCATCCGGTTGCGCACGACAGCGTTGCCGATCTTCTTGGTGACGGTGATCCCGAAGCGGATGCCCTGCCCGTCATTCGGGCGGGTCAGCAGCACAAACCCCGCCCGCGCATTGCGAAGGCCGGAATTGGCGGCCAAAAAGTCCGCGCGCTTCGTAAGGACGGAGAGAGTCATTTATTTGCGCCCTCAAACGCCGGGCGGCGGACATCCGTCCGCCTTGGCTTCGGCCTACCGGCCGGCGCGCAGTCGCGATTGCGAACCGCTAACGCGGTTCGGATGGCTCCGTTGAGCGAGGTCTTAAACGCGAACGGGCTCCCGGAGGGAGCCCGCAAGCGCGACCGCGCGCCCGCAGCGACGGGGCCTTCAGGCCCCGTGAGCGAGGATGCCGCAGCCCGGAGGGGCTGCGAAAAACAAGTTAAGCGCAGAGCTTCTTGCGGCCGCGGTTGCGGCGGGCGCGGAGCACCTTGCGGCCACCCGGAGTCGCCTTGCGTGCGAAGAAACCGTGGCGACGGGCGCGCACGAGATTGCTGGGTTGGAACGTCCGCTTCATATCATCCTCGAAAAAGCTACCGGCAGGTCAGTCCTGGGGTTTCCCCCACGCGCCCACCGTGGCCGCAGGCCTGCGACCTCGAAACAGACCGGCGCCGTTATGGGAAAGCCGGAACCGAGTCAAGCAAACCCGTACTCAGATCGGCGCCCGGATCCGCATAGGCGAGCCGGGGTGCGGCAGGGGCCAACCCCGCCCGCAGCATCACGGGCGAGCGTAGCGCCTCCAGCAAAGCACCGCCTGAGCGGGCGACGGCGAGGCGCAGCGCACTTTGCAGCGGGGCATCAAGCACGCGGGTAGCGGGGCTGCGGCCCGCGGGCGCGATCCAGCGCGCCATGTCCTCGCCCTGCAACCACAGCGCACCTGCGTGCGGCACCGAATTGGTCATGGAGTAGAAGGCGCGGGCTTCGGCTGGCGTCATGCCCATTTCGGCATAGTAATCGAGATAGAGCCGGTTTTCCGGCGCATCGGGCGCAAAGTCGGCGGGCTCACGCCCGCGTTCGTCACGCCAGGAATGCACCGCGAACAGCGCGCCCGGATCCATCGTGCGGCGGGTGCCGGCGAGGAATAGCTCGACCGCGCCCGACCGGGCCGAGCCGCCCGCTGGCACGTGAGTCGCCAGCCCCGCCGCCCGGATCGCCCGGCCAAGGCGCAGGTTCGCCAGATCATGGTTGGTGCCGGGCGCATCGGCGAATTCGATCACTTGCAGGCCCGGATAGGCCGCCAGCATCGCGGCGAAAGCCTGCGGGCTGGCCGCATCGGTGGACGCGACGAGCGCGGCGCGCGTGCCATCGATCACGCGGAACGGACCGAAGCGCGCGATCCCCCCGATATGGGCGCGGAGGCGCGGGGCTCTGGCGATAAAGCGGGTCGGTTCGTGATGGACGGTCTCGGTGATGGTGAGCCCGCCTGCGCGAAGGCTGGTGGTGACGCCGGCCTCGGCCAGCGCAGCCGGAGTCGGGCTGTCATCCACGCGCACCCATTGCTGGGTGGCCGGGTTCCATTCCTCGACCCAGGTGATCCGCTCCACCACCCGCGCGCCCGATTGCGCCCACACCGCTCCGCCGGGGAGCAGCAGCGCCAAGGCGGCAAGCAGGAGAGCAAGAGCACGGTTCATGCCGCCCTTGTCACCCCGCGCCGCCTGCCAATTCGCCAAGATTTATGCTTTAAAAATACCTTAGCATTCGTGCGGAGGGGCGCGCTTGGATCGCGTAGGGAAACGCGCGGCCGATCCGCGAACCGCTCGACAAGCGACTGCAAAACCTGCACAATCCTGCCGCAGGGGTGGGTAGGGGTCGCAAATGGTCGCGCTGGTGAGGACGGTTGCCTATCTCGGGCTGGAGGCGCGCGCCGTGGAGGTGCAGTGTCACGTCGGCCCCGGTCTGCCGCGATTCAATGTGGTGGGTCTGGCGGACAAGGCGGTCAGCGAGAGCCGCGAGCGGGTGCAGGCGGCCTTGTCGGCGATGGGGCTGGCCATGCCGCCCAAACGGATCACGGTTAACCTCTCCCCCGCCGACCTGCCCAAAGACGGATCGCATTACGACCTTCCGATCGCGCTCGCCCTGCTTGCAGCGATGGGCGTGACCGATGCCGAGCAGCTGGTTGATTGGATCGCGGTGGGCGAACTGGCGCTGGATGGCCGGGTGGTCGCCAGCCCCGGCGTGTTGATCGCCGCGCTCCATGCCAGCGAAACGGGCGCCGGCCTGATCTGCCCCGCCGAACAAGGGCCCGAGGCACGCTGGGCGAGCGGGGTGCCGGTGCTGGCTCCGCGCGATCTGACGAGCCTGTTGGGGCACCTCAAAGGCTCGCTCGTCCTGCCCGAGCCCGCGCGCGGCGCGGTGGCCGAGGCGGTCAGCGGCAATGATCTGAAGCAGGTGAAAGGGCAGGAAACCGCCAAGCGCGCCTTGGAGATCGCGGCGGCGGGCGGGCACAACCTGCTGATGGTCGGCCCGCCGGGCTCAGGCAAGAGCCTGCTGGCGAGCTGCCTCCCCGGCATCCTTCCCAACCTGACGCCAGCCGAGGCGCTGGAGGTGTCGATGGTGCAATCGGTCGCGGGCACGCTGGAGGCCGGACGCATCAGCCGCGCCCGTCCGTTCCGCGCGCCGCATCATTCGGCGAGCATGGCCGCGCTGACCGGCGGCGGGCTCAAGGTGCGGCCCGGAGAGGTCAGCTTGGCGCATCTGGGCGTGCTGTTCCTTGACGAATTGCCCGAATTCCAGCGCCCGGTGCTCGATTCGCTGCGCCAGCCGCTGGAGACCGGGCAGGTCGATGTCGCCCGCGCCAATGCCCATGTGACCTTCCCCGCGCGCGTGCAGCTGGTCGCCGCGATGAACCCGTGTCGCTGCGGATATGCCGGTGATCCGACGAAGAACTGCAATAAGTACCCGCGTTGCGTCGGCGATTATCAGGCGCGGTTGTCCGGCCCACTGCTCGACCGGATCGACCTCCACGTCCATGTCGGCGCGGTCAGTGCATTGGACATGGCGCTCCCGCCGCCTGCCGAGGACAGCGCCGAAGTGGCAAACCGCGTCACTGCCGCCCGCGCGCGGCAGGTGGCTCGCGGGGTGCGGTCGAACGCCGAACTGGAAGGCGAGCGGCTCGAACACTACGCCACCCCCGATGAAGCCGGGCGCAAGTTGCTATTCCAAGCTGCCGAGAAGCTGCGTCTGTCCGCGCGCGGTTACACCCGGATGCTGCGCGTTGCCCGCACCGTCGCCGATCTGGCCGGGGCCGAAACGGTTGGCCGCGTCCACATTGCCGAGGCGCTATCCTATCGGCTGATGACCGGTTAAGGAGCGCTCCCGAGGCCGGCTCCCCCTCCCGGCCGACGCAAAGGCGCATTGGCGATTTCGGACGATCCTTTAGCATTGGCGGCGGAACAGCCGCGCGGAGTGGCCGCGCTGTGGCAAGCGGTGCGCGATACGCCGCGACGCCGAAAGCTGGCGAGTCTCGCGATTGCGTTCGCGCTCGAGGCGCTGATCCTGCTGCTGCTCCTGACGCTCGGCCAGCAATTCGCCGGGGAGGATGACGCGCGCGAGATCGTGACCATGACCGCGATCGAATTCGCCGCCCCGCCCGAGCCGAAAGCCCCTGCCGAGCCCGAAAGCGCAAGCGCCGCCGCGCCCAACACCCCTTCGCCGCCGGTGACCGAGCAAGAACTCGCCCCCGAGCCGCTGCGCCCTTCCCCGCTGGCGATCAACCCGAGCCCCGCGCCAGAGCCTGCGCCGCAGCAGCAGCAACCCCAGCAACAGCCCCAGCCACAAGCCAGTCCCAAGCCCAAGATCGGCGCGCGGATCAATCCGAACCGGTCCTATGGCCCGGCCGATACGGGCAACCCGCGCACCGCCGGTGACAGCCAGCGCGTCGGCACCGCGCCCAATGGCGAGCCGCTCTACGCCGCGCGTTGGTATCGCGAACCGACCGATCAGGAGCTTGCCGGATACCTCTCCACCGCGAACGGCCCCGGCTATGCGCTGATCGCCTGCAAGACCGTGGCGGGCTACTATGTCGAGGATTGCGTGCTGGAGAGCGAAGGACCGCAAGGTTCAATGATGGGCCGCGCGGTGCTGGCTGCCGCATGGCGGTTCCGCGTGCGCCCGGCGCGGGTCAATGGCCGCGAACAGTTCGGATCATGGGTGCGAATCCGGATCGATTATACTATTCGCAAGGCGCCGCGCTAACCGCTCGGGTGGTCCCGCACCACGGCGATGAAATCCGGCCCCCACGTCTCTAGCTTTTTCGCCCCCACACCCGCGATCCCGCCCAGTTCGGCAAGCGTTTCGGGGCACTGGTTCGCCATGTCGCGCAGCACCGAATCGTGGAAGATGACATAGGCCGGGATGCCGTGCTCACTGGCGAGTGCCTTGCGCTTGTTCCGCAGCGCTTCGAACAGCGGGCTTCCGATCGGGTTGGGTACGTCCCCGCCACTGCGGGAGCGGCGACTACGGCGGGCGCGGACGGGTGGCTCGGCGATGCTGACTCCGGCCTCGCCTTTCAGCACGGCGCGCGCTTCGGGGCCGAGCATCAGCCCGCCATGCTCGGTCGCCGCCAGCATACCCCTTGCCACCAATGTGCGCGTCAGCGGGCGGAGCAAAGCCGCCTCGCCCGAGCCGACGATGCCGAACACCGACAGCGTGTCATGCCCGCGCGTGGTGATCCGCTCGTCGCTCTGCCCGATCAGCACCTTTTCGATATGGCCGATGCCGAAGCTCTGCCCGGTGCGATAGACGGCTGACAGCAGCTTGCGCGCCAGCTCGCTCGCGTCGACCACCTGCGGCGGATTATCGCAATTGTCGCAGTTGCCGCACTGCGCAGGCGGGTGCTCGCCGAAGTGCTTGAGCAGGATCGCGCGGCGGCAATCAGGCGCCTCGACCAGCTGCGCCAGCGTGTTGAGCCGCGCCTGCTCGCCCGCCAGCCGTTCGGGCTCGACATCGCCGAGCCATTGGCGCGCGCGGGCAAAATCGCTGACGCCCCAGAACAGATGCGCCTCGGCCGGGTCGCCATCGCGCCCGGCGCGGCCGGTTTCCTGATAATAGGCCTCGATCGACTTGGGCAGCCCGGCGTGGATGACGAAGCGGACGTCGGGCTTGTCGATCCCCATGCCAAACGCGATGGTCGCGACCATCACCATGCTTTCGGACGCGACGAACTGCGCCTGCACCGCCGCACGGCGTTCCGGCTCCAGCCCCGCGTGATAGAACGCCGCCTCGCGCCCCGTGCGGGCGATCTGGGCGGCGATGTCCTCGGTCGCCTTGCGGCTTGGCGCATAGACGATGCCTGCGCCTTCCATCCGTGCGAGGAGATCGGTGATCTGGCGCGGACCATTGTCGCGCGGGGTTATGGCGTAGCGGATATTGGGGCGGTCGAATCCGGCGACGATCAGGCCCGCGTCCGGGATGCCGAGCTGGCGCAGAATATCCACCCGCGTCGCCTGATCCGCGGTGGCAGTCAGCGCGAGCCTCGGCACATCCGGGAAACGGTCGAGCACCGGACGCAGCATCCGGTAATCGGGGCGGAAGTCATGCCCCCATTCCGAGACGCAATGCGCTTCATCAATGGCGAACAGCGCGATTTGCGCGCGCTCCAGCAGCGCCTGAAAGCCGGAGGTCGCAGCGCGTTCGGGGGCGACATAGAGCAGATCGAGTGCGCCGTTGCGGAAAGCCTCGGCGGTGGCGGCGTTATCGCTGTCGGCCGACGTCATCGAAGCGGCGCGGATGCCCGCTGCGCTGGCTGAGCGGATCTGGTCGTGCATCAGCGCGATCAGCGGGGAGATGACTATTGCGGTGCCTGTGCGCGCCAGGGCCGGGACCTGATAGCACAGGCTCTTGCCCGCACCGGTCGGCATCAGCGCGAGGGTATGCGCGCCCGCCATGACCCGGCTGATGACCGCCTCCTGCTGCCCGCGAAAGGCGGGAAAGCCGAAGGTGCGGCGCAGGACTTCATGACATTCGGGAGGGGCGACCACGCTCATGGCCGCGGCCCTAGCCGATCAAACGCGGCGAAGGCACCCGAGACGGGCGCGCTATCGACGGATTATCGCGCGGCAGCCGCCTTGGCTTCGGCCAGATCGACCACATCGCCCTTACCGAGTGCCGCACCGGGGGTCGCGATGGTGCCATCGGCGCGGCGGCCGAGGTTGGCGGGACGCGTCAGCCACAGGTCCTGATGGCCGAGAATACGCCCGTCATGCGCGAGGATCGAGACCGGGCCGATCGGCAAACGGTCCCGTTCGTCGACCAGCACCGGATCCTCGACCACGATTTCGCTGCCGTATTTCTGCCCCCACTGGCGCAAAGCCAGCATCGCCGGGAGCAAATCGAAGCCCTTTTCGGTCAGGCGATATTCGATCTTCCGGCGATCATCAGCGCAAGGTTCGCGCTTGAGAATCCCATGCTCGACCAGCTTGGCGAGGCGGTTGGAAAGGATGTTACGGGCAATTCCGAGCTCGCTCAGAAATTCCTCGAAGTGTTTGAGACCGTTGAAACTTGCCCGCAGGATCATGAACGACCAGCGTTCACCCATCACCTCCAGCGCTTGCGGCAAGCCGCATTCGATAAGTTCGCGCAGCGGTTCTCTCAAATCACCCATAGGTCGTGTCCCTTCCCCTTCCGGGGTGATGTGTAACCGCTTTTTGGCGGCCTCACAAAAAAATTTCAGTTTTCAGTTGCAACCCGCAACCTAGTTGGTTAGGTAGCGAATAGCAACCGGTTTCGAATCGAAATGTTGCATTGCAAGATAAAGTGATTGAGACCACAGGGGCACTCCCCCTTCAAGGCAACAGGCAAAGGATACCCCGATGATCAACACCCTCTCCCTTTCGCGCGGCAGCAAGCTCGCCGTCCTCGCCTCGGCGCTGGTTTACACCGGCCTCAGCTTCGGCGTCGCCACCGGCGCTGCCCCGCTTCAAGCGGCTGGCACCACCTATTACCACGCCACGCTGTCCGCCCCGGCAAGCGAAACTAAGGCTGTCGCCGATGGCGTCGCCTGGGCCTGCAAGGACGCGACCTGCGTTGCCGGCAAGACCACCGCTCGCCCGCTGCGCGTGTGCCGCGGCCTGAACCGCAAGTTCGGCGAAATCGCGACCTTCAAGGTCGATGGTCAGGAAATGGCCGCTGAAGAACTGGCCAAGTGCAACGGCTGATTTCGGCCTGACACCAAGTCCCTCTCTGCACGGCCCTCCTCTCCCGCCGTGACAGAGCTCCACGACCCCCGGCGCGCTTTCCCCAGAGCGTGACCGGGGGTTTTGTATAGTAGAACAGAGTTCTGAAACCCGTTCGCCCTGAGCTTGTCGAAGGGCCGTCCTTCAATTTGGCGGGCTGCTCAAGGTCGCCAGAAAATTCAGTCCTTCGACAAGCTCAGGACGAACGGACGAGAGGGCTGGCCGATTACAACAATCCTGCCGCGACCAGCTGCGCCTCAAGGCTCGCCGCATCGGTGAACAGGTGCGCGTCCCAGCCGCGCGCTTTGGCGGCTGCGATGTTGGCGGGGTTGTCGTCGGTGAAGAACAGGTTCGCGCCCGCGCGCCCGCTGCGCTGCTCGACGATTTCGTAGATGCGCGGTTCGGGCTTGGCGATTTTCTCGACGCCTGAGACGATGATGTCCTCGAAGTGATCGAAGATCGGCTGGGTCGGGCGGAACAGCTGCCAGAACTCGTCACCAAAATTGGTCAGGCAGAACAGCGGCACGCCAGCCTCCGCCAAACGCTCGACGATGGCGTGCGAACCCGGCACAGGCCCCGGCACAGTTTCGTTGAAGCGGGTCGCATAAGCATTGATGTGCGATTCGTACGCGGGGAACTGCGCGATCCGTTCCGGCACCATGTCCGCCAGCGCACGGCCGCGGTCATGCTCGAAATGCCATTCCTCGGTCACGACATTGGCGAGGAACCAGTCGAGCTCGTCCCGGTCGTCGATCAGCTTTTCGAACAGTGCAGCCAGCTGCCATTCGAACAGCACCCGCCCGACATCGAACACCACGGCTTTGCGCATCACAACTCCGAACCTCTTAGCCCCAAATGACTGCGGCCCGCGCTCCGGTAAGGAGGCGGGCCGCCAAATTCATCAGCCGCCCATGCCGGGCAGCCGCGCCGTTCAGCCCTGGCGGGCCTTGAAGCGACGGTCGGTCTTGTTGATCACATAGGTGCGGCCGCGACGACGGATCACGCGGTTATCGCGGTGACGGCCCTTCAGCGACTTCAGGCTATTGACGATCTTCATGGCGCTTGTTTCCAAAAGAGAAGCGCGCCGGACAGGGCCGACGCGCGTTAAATCGAAGGCTGCCGTTAGCGACACCGGTCTGCGGCGTCAATGCGAACCTGCCCCTGTCAGGGCCGCAAATCGCGCAATTTGCGCTCCCACGCCAGTGCATGGGCGATGATCGTGTCGAGTTCGGCATGGGCAGGCTGCCATCCAAGCGTCTGCTTCAGCCGCGCGGGGTTGGAAATCAGCGAATCGGGATCGCCTGCGCGGCGGCCTTCGATCCGGCGGTCGAGCTTGCGATTCGTCACCCGGTCGACCGCGTCGAGCACCTCGTTCACCGAGAACCCCCGACCATAGCCGCAATTCATGGTCAGCGAGCGTGCGGGATCAGCAATCAGCGCCTCCAGCGTCAGCACATGGGCGGCTGCCAGATCGCTGACATGGATATAGTCGCGCACCCCGGTGCCATCGGGTGTGGCATAATCGGTGCCGAACACGCTCACCGATTCGCGCATCCCCAATGCTGCCTCAATCGCGACCTTGATGAGATGGGTTGCACCGGCGGTCGACTGCCCGCTGCGCGCCTGCGGATCGGCGCCTGCGACATTGAAGTAACGCAGCACGCCGAAATTGAGCGGGTGGGCCACCGCGACATCGGCAAGCATCTGCTCGGTCATCAGCTTCGACCAGCCATAGGGGTTGATCGGGCGCTGCGGCGTATCTTCGGACACAGCAGCGACATCCGGGATGCCATAGGTCGCCGCGGTCGAGGAGAAGATGAAATGCGGCACCCCCGCCGTGACCGCCGCTTCGATCAGCGCGCGGCTTTTGGCGGTGTTGTTGTGATAATACTTCAGCGGATCGGCGACGCTTTCCGGCACCACGATCGACCCTGCAAAGTGCATGATCGCGCCCGTGCCCTGCTCGGCAAAGATCCGCGCCAGCAAGTCCGCATCGGCGATATCGCCTTCATACAGCGGCACGCCTTCGGGCAGCGCAAATCGGAAGCCTGTGGTGAGGTTGTCTATCACCGCCACCGGCCAGCCTGCGTCCTGCAAGGCCAGCACCGCGTGACTGCCGATATAGCCCGCGCCGCCGGTCACGAGCACGGAAGGTTTGCCGGGAGAGGTCATTGACGAAGGCCCTATCATGCAATGCACTTCAAAATTCTCAACCTGGATCACACACACACGGGTCTGTGCACCGGGCCTGCTGCGCCCTATAGTCTGCTGGCCACAAAAGGAACCTGTGCCATGCTGCCTGCCCGCTTATTTTCCCCCATCGCCGCCGCAGCCGCGCTGGCACTATCGGCTTGTGCGACAACACCTTACACTGGCCCGGTCGAAGTCACGCGCTTTGTTGCGCCCAGCCCGGCAGGGCTCGGACAGGGCACGATTGCGATCACCTTCCCTGACGAGGTGACAAACGAAAATGCGCGCAGTGCCTTTGCCACCGCCGTCAGCGGTGAACTGGCGCGGCTGGGCTATACCGTGGTCGCGAAAGGCGCACCTGCCGGGCAGGTCGCCGCGATCCGCACCACCCGCGCGCCGATTGCCGCCGCTCCCGTGCGTGAACGCGGCCCGGTCAGCGTCGGGGTTGGCGGACAGACCGGGGGCTTCGGTTCAGGTCTCGGCATGGGGGTCGGCATCAATCTCGGCGGCGGGCGTGAAGGCGCCAATACCATGACCGAATTGTCGGTGCGGATCGGCCAGACGAACGGCACCACCCTGTGGGAAGGCCGCGCGCAGCTCGCAACCGGGGTGAAGTCACCCTACTCGCAGCTCGATGCCAGCGCCCGCACACTCGCCGCCGGGTTGTTCAACGACTTTCCCGGTGGCAATGGCGAGACTGTGACGATCGACGTCAAGAAGCTTCAAGGACGATAATGACCTCTCTTTTCATCGATGCCGGTTTCGATAGCGGCAATATTGACGTGCTCGGGATCGACGGTGCGACCGCGCGGCTGGCGATCAAGCGCGATCACGAATCCGAGTTCTTCCAGTGGTTCCACTTCCGGGTGAGCGCGAAGGCGGGCGAGGAAGTGGTGCTGAAGCTCACCGGCCTCAACGCCAGCGCCTATCCCGGCGGCTGGCCGGACTATGACGCCTGCGTCAGCGAAGACCGCGCCTATTGGGCGCGAGCGGCGAGCACTTTTGACAAAGATGAGGATGGCGGCACTTTGACGGTGCGTTACCTCCCCGCCACCGATGTGTTCTGGTGCGCCTATTTCGCACCCTATTCGATGGAGCGGCACCACGATCTGATCGCCGAAACCGCATCCTGCGAAGGGGTCGACTACGTCCGGCTCGGCACCACGCTGGATGGTCAGCCAATCGACTGCCTCGAACTGGGCGAAGGCGACACGCAGGTGTGGCTCTATGCCCGCCAGCATCCGGGCGAGACTCAGGCGGAATGGTGGATGGAAGGCGCGATCGAGTGCCTGACCGATCCCGCCGATCCGGTCGCGCGGGCGCTGCGCAAGGCCTGCCGGATCCACATCGTGCCCAATTGCAACCCGGATGGTTCGCGGCGCGGGCATCTGCGAACCAATGCGGTTGGCACGAACCTCAACCGCGAATGGGCGGAACCGACGCCCGAACGCGCGCCCGAGGTGCTGGCGATCCGCAACCGGATGGATCAGACCGGCGTCCACTTCGCGATGGATGTCCACGCGGACGAGGCAATCCCCGCCGTGTTCATCGCCGGGTTCGATGGCATCCCGTCTTGGACGCAGGCGCAGGGCGATGGCTATGATCGCTACCAGCGCATCCTCGACCGCCGCACGCCCGATTTCCAGACCAAGCTCGGCTACCCCAAGGCCTCCCCGGGCCGCGCCAACCTGTCAATGAGCACCAACCAGGTCGCCGAACGCTTCGGCGCCGTCGCGATGACGCTCGAGATGCCCTACAAGGACTTGGCCGACTTCCCTGAGCCCGAGCAGGGCTGGTCGCCGGAACGCTGCAAGCTCTTGGGCCGCGAGTGCATGGCGGCGCTGGTGGAGTGGTTGGAAGGGAAAGACGCCTAACCCAGATGCGAAGGCCCGAAAGCGTGCGGCAGCAGCGCCGACAGCGTCACGCGCCGCACGTCGTCTTTGCTGACGCACAGCACCAGCGGATCGGTTGCGCCCAATGCAGCGACCTCGTTGAGCACCTGGCGGCAGCGGCCGCAGGGCGTGATCGGCTCGGCATCGGCCTTGAGGCCCACCACCGCGACGGCCACCAGACCGCCGCGCCGCCCTTCGCCCATCGCCTTGGCGACCGCGACCGTCTCGGCACACAGGGCAAGGCCGTAGCTGGCGTTTTCGACATTGCAGCCGGTGATCACCGCGCCATCATCAAACAGCAGCGCCGCGCCGACGGGGTAGTCGGAATAGGGCGCGTAGGCCTGCTCCGCCGCGGCAAAGGCGGCGATGATCAGAGCCTGTTCCTGCGCGTCGTCGAGCATCATTTCTGCACCACCACCCATTCAACCGGCTCCGCCGCAGCCTCTGTCACCAGTGCGCTGTTGGCGCTCCATAGCAGCCACGGACGGCCTGCATAGTCGGGCCGCGCCCGGTCGCGCGCCAGCCACAGGTCGCGCGCCAGCGTGGTCGCGGTGTTGTGACGGTCCTGAAAGGCGGGGGACAGCTTGAGGATCACCGGGCGCCCGGCATGGGTCTCGATCTGGTTGATCAGCGTCATCAGCTCGCTTTCGACCGCCGCATCGCTGACCTTGGGGGTGCAATTATCAGCCAGCCGGGAAAGGCCGATGGCAGGCGGCAGCAGATCGGCATCGCGCGGCACCATCTGGGCGAACATTCCGCTCTGGGCATCCGCGCCGAGGCAGGGATCGAAATCGAGCGCCACGCCCACTTGCAAGCCCGCCTCACGCGCGCGAGCGAAGCGGTCAGCAAAGCCGCCGGATGCGCCTGCGGCCAGCGGCAGATAGACGAACTGCGCGCCCACCGCTTTCAACGTCGCAAACCGCACCTCGCCGCCGCCCGCTGGCACCAGCGCGCCCTGTTCGGGGTAAAGCGTCTCGTCCGGGCGCCAGGCGCGCATGTCCCACCACAGCCATCCCGCAAAGGCGAGGCCGAACAGTATCGCAAGCGCCGCCATCCGCAGCAGCCAGCGCCGCCGAAGCCCGCCGCGGCTGCGCGTGCGCTTTGCGCCCTTTGCGCTGGATGCCGCCATGCCCCTGGTGTTCCCCCGCCCTAGCCCTTGATGTGCAGCACGCAGATCAGCGTGAACAACCGCCGGGCGGTGGCGAAATCGGTCTCGACCTTGCCCTCCAGCCGTTCGAGCAGCAGTTCGGCGGCATCATTGTGAATGCCGCGCCGGGCCATGTCGATCGTCTCGATCTCAGCCGGGGTCGCCTTTCGGATCGCCTGATAATAGCTGTCACAGATCGCGAAATATTCGCGGATCGGGCGGCGGAAGCGGGCCATGCCGATCAGCAGGGTTTCCAGCAACTGGCCCGCAGTATCGCTGACATCCATTCCGAGCCGTCCATCGGTGACCGACAGGTGCAGGTGATACGGCCCGCTGCTCCCACGTTCGGCGGAGCGAACCGGCTTGAAGGTGTTTTCCTCGATCAGGTCATAGATCGCCACCCGGCGTTCCTGTTCGACATCGGCATTGCGCCACAGGATCGTTGCTTCATCAAGCGTGACCTGCGCAATGCGCTGCGCCCCCGCAGCGCCGGGCGCGGGAGACAGGGGCAGGGAATCGGTCGGCGGGCCAGCCATATCCCTGCCTTCGCAGATGGAAGGGGCGCACTTCAAGCAATTCGGCAGATGGAGGTCCAAACTCTCCCCACTATCCACAGCATCGCAAATAAATATTGGCGCGGTTCGCCCTTGCGCGAAGGGGCCGCTGCGGCGCATCAGACGCTGATGGCCGAACCCGAAAAAGTCACCCCGATCAAGCTGCAAGCCACCGATGGCGAGCTCCCGATGCGCAAGCTGCCTTACAATCTTGAGGCTGAAGCAGCGTTTCTGGGCGCGGTGCTGATCGACAACCGGGTGCTGGAAGAATTGCAGGTGCCGATTCGCGCCGATCACTTCTTCGAAGGCCTGCACCAGCGAATCTATACCCGCGTGCAGGCGCTGCTGGAACGCAACGCCACCGCCTCACCCGTAACCTTGCGTCCCTATTTCGAGGCGGACGAGGCGCTGAAGGAGCTCGGCGGCACCAGCTATCTGGCGCAACTGACCGCCAGCGGTGCTGGCCTGCTCGCTCCGCGTGAGCTTGCCCAGCAGATCTATGATCTCGCCTTACTGCGCGAGCTTGTCAGCGTCGGGCGCGGTCTGGTCGAAGGCGCGCTCGATACCTCGCAGGACACTTCGCCGCTGGACCGCATCGCGCAGGCCGAAGCGGCGCTGTTCGACGTGGCCGAAGGCGCGGCGACCGGCCGTGAAGCCTCGACCTTCCGTGAAGCGGCGATGCACGCGATCAAGCTGGCCGAAGCGGCGATGAATTCCGGCGGCGGCTTGTCGGGCAAGACCACGGGTCTTTCTACAATCGACCAGAAGACCTCCGGGCTTCACAATTCCGACCTCATTATCCTCGCCGGGCGTCCCGGCATGGGCAAGACCTCGCTGGCCACCAACATCGCCTTCAATTGCGCGGAAAAGCATCTCGAATGGCAACGCGACGGGGGCGAGTTCAATTACGGCGCGCCGGTCGCCTTCTTCAGCCTGGAAATGAGCGCCGACCAGCTGGCGACGCGTATCTTGGCCGAACAGGCGGAGATTTCGTCGGAAGCCCTGCGCAGCGGTAAACTGACCCGCGAGGATTTCCAGAAGCTGTCCTACGCCAGTCAGCGCCTCGCCGAACTGCCGCTCTATATCGACGATACGCCAGCGCTGACGATCTCGGCCCTGCGCACCCGCGCACGGCGGATGAAGCGGCGGCATGACATCGGCCTGATCATCGTCGACTACCTGCAATTGTTGCAAGGTTCGGGCCGCGCGAACGATAACCGGGTCAACGAAATCTCGGAAATCAGCCGGGGCCTGAAAACGCTGGCGAAGGAATTGCAGGTCCCGGTGATTGCGCTGTCGCAGCTCAGCCGTGCGGTCGAACAGCGCGAGGACAAGCGCCCGATGCTGTCCGACTTGCGCGAATCCGGCTCGATCGAGCAGGACGCCGACATGGTGTGGTTCATCTTCCGCGGCGATTATTACCACCTGCTGGTCAAGCCCGACACGCCCGACGCAAGCTCTACCCCCGATGTGCAGGAAAAATACCGCGCGTGGGAGGAGAAGTTCGAAGGGCTCGTGGGCCGCGCCACCCTGATCGTGGCGAAGCAGCGTCACGGCTCAACCGGCAATGTCCCGCTGCACTTCCAGAGCGACATCACCAAGTTCACCTCGCCGAATTACAAGGACTATTCGGACTGGGGGCAGGAATAGGTCAGGCAGTCAGCGCAGGTCCCGATGGGGCTTGCGTTATTTGGCTGAGGCCTCGGCGCGCTGCTCTTCCTCATATTGCGCTTGCCGGGCGTGTGCGCCGATATAGCCGGGGTCGAAGGTGCCGAGGATGACATAATGCCCATCCTCCTGCCGTTGCAGCACCGCAAACTCGCCCTCGCTCAGGCGCAGGCCGATGGCGAAGTAGATGTTGCCGATATGGCTGACCATGACCGTATTGTCGCTGCCGCCGCGCGCGATATCGGCAAGCAGAGCATTGAGCTCCTGCCCCGCGACCGTCACGGGCCGCTCCGGCGTGTTGTCATGGTGCATCAAACGCGGTTCGATTTCATAGCGGCCGAACATGAACCGCGCAGTCTCGGTCGAACGGCACATCTCGCTCGACAGGACCCGGCCAATCGGCCAGCCGATCGCCCGGATGGCTTGGCCTGTCTCCGCCGCACCCGCGACTCCTGCGGGCGAAAGATTGCGCTGCGCGTTGCAGTCATTGGCGGGGCGACTGTAGTCATCGCCGCGCGAGGGGACATTGGTCCGTTCATGCCGCATCAGCATGACCAGGCCGCCCGCGCGCAACTGCTCGCTCAGCTCTCTGGTGGACATCTTGCGGTTTTCGAGCGTCGCCACCGGCTGCGGCCCTTCCGTCGCTGGCGGCGCGGGGTTTGGCGCCGACTGGGCAATCACCGGAGAGGCGAGAGCAAGAGCGATGCCTGCAAAGACAAGACCAAGACGCATGAAAGCCGATCCCCCTGATGTTTGGAGTAACCTGCCGTGTTTCCAAACCACTTACATGTGACGCTGCGATGAAACTCTGGCCGGGCCCCATCCGCCCAGCACTGTCAATTGCGGGACTGAATTGATCCAGAACCTATCAGCCGCACATCACTCGCCGCGCCATTTGAGCAGCAGCCACGGCACGCGGTCGGGCGCGAATTGGGTGCGGCTCTTGCGGTCGAAATAGGGCGGCATATGATCACCCACGAGCAGGATGTCGGTCGGCGGGAAATCGGCCGCAGTGATCTCCTTGACCATCGCCGCGTCGATCGCATCCCAGATCGCGATCTGGCGGCAGATCATCGGATATTCGTTCGCCAGCTTGGGCGAAACCCGCGCGCAGTTTTCAGTGTTGAGATTGTTTCGCTCGGGCACCGGCAGGTGGGTGTTGACCGTCAGCCAGTAGACGAACTGCGGCTTGCTCGCCGCCTTCAGCTGCGCGGCCAACTGTCGCGGCACATCGCGGTCGCACACGCCGGGGAACACGCCGCCGCAGGCTTCAGCGCCGCCTTTGGCGAGTTCGTTGCGGAACAACTGCTTGTCGAAGCCGATGTTGGGATACCATTTGTCGCGATCGAAGAATTGGCCATCAAAGCTGTGGTAGGCTGTGGTTTCGGCGCCGCCGCGCGCCAACTTTGCGGGCAGGCAGTTATCGTCCCGCTGCGTTACCAGCGCATCGTAATCACCCCAGCGCCCACACAATTCGCGAATTTCGCCCGAGGTGGTCGAACCGTAATAGGTGGTGGTCCCGGTGCGCACCTCGAACCGCGACCGGACGGCAGGGTCACGGTAGCGCGAGAAGATCAGCCGGCTCATCTCGGGATTATCCATCGGCACGCCAAGCGCTTCGACCATCACGATCAGCAAGTGCCGCTCCAGTTTGCCCGAAGCCGGCGCGATCTGCGAATTGGTCACAGCCGAGGAAAAAGCCGAGTCCTCAGCGTAAAGTCGGCTGTAATGGCCGCGCGCGCCGACCCCCATCCAGAGATCGAACAGCGCGACCGCCGCGACCGCTGCCGCTGCTACAAGAAGCGCGCGCGGGTCGGAAAAACGCGCGGGGCGGCGCAGGAGCAAGCATGCGGCGATAACAAGGCCGCACAGGAAGGCGCCAACCAGCACGTATTCAAGTGAATTGAATGCGTTCAATTCGCTCATGAACACGACCGACCGGCTGAGCGAAAAGATCGACAGATTAAACAGCGAACCGGTGTATAGGATCACCGCATAAGCCAGGGCCGCGATGAAGGTCAGGCACCTCACTATCCACGAATGGCCTCGCACCAGCAGCCCCGCCCCGCCGAACACGATGATCGACATGACGCGCGGGGGGCCGCCGGCGAAATACAACAGGCTGAAGCCGAGATTGGCCAGCACCACCCAGACCAGCAGCCAGTTCACCAGCGCGGCCCGCGTCGCAGGCGTCATGGGAGCCTGGCGGAAACGGGTCAGAATGGCTTGCTGCACGGCTGCTCGGCTCCTCGGGTCGGAGCGCTTCGCCGTGCCGCGCGCAGAGGCCATCGGACCTGATGCAGGGAGCGGAGGCGACCGTCTCGTCAGCCAGAGCCACTAACCAAACAAGGTTAGCATGCGGTTAAATAGCGCGCCCGACGCCCGATGGAGGCTAGCTCGCGCCCACTTTGCTGATGCGATAATCGGCTAGGCTCATCCAGTAGGCGAACCGCCAGCGCATCCGGTTGATGAAGGTGCTTTCCCGCTCATACCGTTCGCGCGTCATCGGCACGCTGGAGGCTTCCATGTGGTCGATCAGCTCGCGCAGCTTGGCGGCCAGCCCCGCATCCTCGATCCGCACCATCAGCTCGACATTGATGCGGAACGACCGCTTATCGAGATTGGCGCTGCCGACATAGCTCGCATCATCCACCACCATCAGCTTCATGTGCAGCTTGCACGGCTGAAACTCGGCAATCTTGGCACCGGCGCGCAGCAGCTTACCATAAAGCAGCCGCGCCATATCGACCGCGGCCGAGATGTCGGACTTGCCCGCCATGATCATCCGCACCTCACCGCGCCGTGCGACCTGCGCCATCTGGCGGCGATAGCTGCGCGGCGGGGAGAAATAGGCCGAGACTGTATCGAGCCGCTTGGCCTTCACCAGATCCTGCCGCAAGCACCATGCCCAGTGCCCGCGCCGCACCAGCGGCCCGCCGACCAGCAGCCGCACCGTCCCGTCCGTCCCCTCGGCGCCGCCGTCCCAGTCCTTGACGATATCGCGCAAGCGGCGCAGCTGGCTGGTGCGCCCCTTGGCCTCGTTCGCGACCCATTTCTGCAACAGGTCGAACCAGCGCAGGAACTGTTCCACCACCGCGCCCTCAATCAGCACCGACAGATCGCACCAGCCATTATCGGCGGGAATCGCGAAATAATGGTCGGAGACATTGGCACCGCCCGTCATCACCCGCGCGCCATCGGCGATCACGAACTTCTGATGGTTACGCACCAGATAGCGCTTGCCCCACTTCGGCGAGAAGATCGCGAAACTGCCGCCGGCCTCCTCCAGCGGGGCGAAGAACTCGGCCCCCGCGTCATTGCCGAAATCATCCACGATCAGATCGACCGTCACCCCGCGCTGCGCCGCAGCGACCAGCGCGTCGCGCACCATCGTGCCGGAGATGTCACTGTCGAACAGGTAGTAGAACAGTTTGAGGTTTTCCTGCGCACCATCGATCAACTCCACCAGCGCCTTCAGGCGGTCCTGCCCGTGGGGGTAGAAGGTGAATTCATGCCCGGCGGCGGTGAGGGTGAACGGGTCCAGATCGCAATAGTCGGGCGCTTGCGCGCCGGATTGGGAAGAATCGGCGGCGGGAGCGGGAGCGGTGGCCATGCCGCCTTGTAACGCGCGGCAAACACAAAGCCACTGTCCGTTGCGACAAAGCGCAGCAGGCGCGGGACTTGCAGCACGCCCCACCCCCCTTTTCCTTGACTTCGTGCCCCCGCGTGCCTAGCTGCGCGCTTCTCTTTCCGTCCCGATTCTGACAAAAGGCTGCCCATGGCACGCGTTACCGTTGAAGATTGCGTCGACAAGGTTCCCAACCGGTTCGACCTCGTCCTGCTTGCCGCGCAGCGCGCGCGCGAGATTTCGGGCGGTAGCGAGCTGACCATTGATCGTGACCGCGACAAGAACCCGGTCGTGGCCTTGCGCGAGATCGCCGAGGAAACCGTTGGTCCGCGCGCGCTGCATGAATCGCTCGTCACCAGCCTCCAGAAGATCCTGCCCGATGACGAGGACGAGGCCGATGAGATCGGTTCGCTCAGCCAGTCGGCCGAAGCATTGCGGATCACCGCCTCGGCTCCGGCGCGCACGTCATCGCTCGGCGGTGACTACGACGGGTAAGCGGTTCGCCGCAAAATATGAGCCCAATTCGAGGGGCGGTCCAGACCGGGGTTTGCCGGGCACGGACCGCCCCTCGGTCGTTTTAGCCTCTGCTTGACCACTTCTTGACCCCGGCTTGCCCGCGCTTGCGTTCGGGCTTCGCGGCGTTATCCCATGTGGCTGTAACGGAACGGTCATATCACGGGGCGGCAAGGCGCATGGCATCGATTGCGGTCTACAGCGTCAAGGGCGGGGTCGGGAAGACGACGCTGGCGGTCAATCTTGCGTGGTGCTCGGCAAGCATCTCGCGCCGCAAGACATTGCTGTGGGATCTGGACGCGGCCAATGGCTCGGGCTTTCTGCTCGGCGTCGACCCCAAGAAAAAACGCAGCGCAGACAGCATGTTCGGCGAAGGCGGCGATCCGGCCAAGCTGATCCAGCCGACCGCTTATCCCGGCCTCGACCTGCTGCCCGCTGACGAGAGTATCCGCGCGATTGACCGAACGCTTGACCGGATGGGCAAGAAGAAGCGGCTGGCCAAGCTGACAGCGGCGCTGGGTAAGGACTATGACCGGATTATCTTCGATTGTCCGCCCGTTCTCAACGAATTGAGCGCTCAGATCATCCGCGCTGCCGACCTCATCATCGTTCCCCTGCCGCCCTCCCCCCTGTCGGCCCGGGCGTTCGAAGTCGTGGTCGAGGAGGTGCGCGGGGCCGGCAAGGGACATCCGCCGATCCTGCCGGTGCTCGCCATGCTCGACTTGCGCCGGAGCTTGCATAAGGAGGCGCGCGACGCCAACCCGAACTGGCCCGCCATTCCGCTCGCCAGCGCGGTCGAACAATGCGCGGTGGAGCGCAAGCCGGTCGGCGCCTTCGCCCCGCGCTCTCCGGCGGCGCGGGCCATTGCGCAACTCTGGACCGCGATCGAACGCAAGCTGGCCGAGAAATAGCCGCTTTCGCAGGTGCAATAAAAAAGCCTATACTAGCGGGGTTTGCAGACACAGGGGCGCGCGGCATGAGCGGATTGGGCGAGGGAATCGGCGCAGCGATCGAAGGCGGCCTGCTGGCGCGCGCGGTTGAACCCCGAGCCGGTGAGGTCGGCAGCCATTCGCCGGCAAGTTCCGTCACCTGCGCCAATTGCGGCACCTCCTACCACGGGCATTTCTGTCCCGAATGCGGCCAGAAAGCGCACATCCACCGCAGCCTTGCCGCAATCGGCCATGACATCATGCACGGGGTGCTGCACCTAGACGGCAAGCTGTGGGAGACGCTGCCGCTGCTGACCTTCAAGCCGGGGGAGCTCACCCGCCGCTACATTGCGGGCGAGCGCGCCAAGTTCGTCAGCCCGATGGCGATGTTCCTGTTCACGGTCTTTGCAATGTTCGCGGTATTCCAGATGGTCGGCATCGGCGCGCCAACCGATTTGGCAAACGACCTGTTCGGATCAGATGGCGACAACCCGGTTCAGACCGAAGTGCGCAGGCAGATGGAAGCGCTGGAAAAGGAGCGCGCCACCTTACCCGCCAAAAGCCCCCGCCGCACGCAAATCGACAGCGAGCTCAAGGGGCTGAATCTGGTTTTTGCCAAGGCAGGAAGCCCGAGCGACGAGACGGATAAGGTCGTCAGCGTCAACACCGGCATATCGTGGTTTGACAAGGTTCTGCTCGAAAAATGGAAGAAGAACCCCGGCCTTATGCTCTACAAGCTCCAGGCCAACGGATATAAATTCAGCTGGTTGCTGATCCCGCTATCGGTGCCGTTCCTGTGGCTGATGTTCGCATGGCGGCGGCAGTTCAAGGCCTATGACCACGCGGTGTTCGTCACCTATTCGCTGAGCTTCATGTCGCTGCTGTTCATCGTCATGTCGATCCTCAGCACCATTCCCAACGGCGGCGGCTGGGCATTTTTGCTGTTCGCGATTGGCGCCCCGCTTCATCTCTACAAGCAGCTTCGCCAAGCCTATGGCCTCAGCCGCTTTTCGGCGTTCTGGCGGTTTTGTGTGCTGTTGTTCTGTATGCAGATCGTGGTGCTGATGTTCGTGATTATTCTGGGCCTGCTCGGCGCGTTCTGATCGCGCCGCAGTAATGCGATCACCGGCAGGGGAAACGCTGCCGCACAAGCTGCGAGAAGGCTTCGCGGATGGTGGTGCGCGCAGCGGCTTCCGGCGTGTAGCCCGCCAGATGCGCAAACAGCACATCGCTTTCGATCTCGGCTTGAGGCGGCAGGCAGGCTTCGACCGGCTCCCCGGCCGCGAGCCGGTCAGCGAGGGTTTGGCGATAGGCCTTGCCGACGGTCGAGATCGCCCCGAACAATTCGCCGGCCTCAGGGGAAAGCGTCCATTCGGGGCCGCCTGTGCGCAGTTGATCGATCCGGGCGAGAAAGGCCGCGACAGTCATGTCGGGCGAGGGAATGATCGCGGTCGCGGGCGCGGGCGCGGTCTGCGCGATGCTTGCCCCTGACATCACCTGCGCGCTGGCGACCACCGCCAAAGCCATCACGCGCCGCATCCGGTTGCCCCTTGTATCTTCGCCGTGAGAAGTGGCGCGGAAATGCCGCTGGCCAGCTTAACCCACGCTGAAAGCAACAAAAAAGGCGCCGGAATTGCTCCCGGCGCCCTTGTTGTTGGTGGCGGAGGATCAGGCGCCCTGCGGAGCCTCGTCACCCTTCCCGAAGCGCTTGCCCGCCTTGGGGATCGCCGAGCCGCGCACCTGCGCCGGAACGCTGATCCCGCGCGGGGCATCGGGGCGGTCAATCTTGCCGTTTTCGAGCAGCGAATTGATCTCCTCGCCATTCAGCGTCTCATATTCGAGCAGCGCCTGAGCGAGGAGGTGGAGTTGATCCTCATGCGTCTTGAGGATGTCGGTGGCGCGGGCATGAGCACCTTCGACCAGGCCCTTGATCTCGTTGTCGATCAATTCGTTGGTCTGGCCCGAACGGAACGTCCGCTGCGATGCCCCGTAACCGAGATAGCCCTCGGACTGCTCCTCATACTGGAGCGGGCCGAGCTTGTCCGACATGCCCCACTGGGTCACCATGCTGCGCGCCAGTTTGGTCGCGTACTGGATATCCGACGAAGCGCCGGAGCTGACCTTGTCATGGCCGAAGATGATCTCTTCCGCCACGCGGCCACCCATCGAGACCGAGAGGTTCGCGTGCATCTTGTCACGGTGGTAGGAGTAGCTGTCCCGTTCCGGCAGACGCATCACCATGCCCAGCGCGCGGCCGCGCGGGATGATGGTGGCCTTGTGGATCGGATCAGACGCCGCTTCATGCACAGAGACGATGGCGTGACCGGCTTCGTGATAGGCGGTCATCCGCTTTTCATCATCGGTCATAACCATGCTGCGACGCTCGGCGCCCATCATGACCTTGTCTTTGGCGTCTTCGAACTCCTGCATCGCGACCAGGCGCTTGTTACGGCGTGCGGCCAGCAGGGCGGCTTCGTTGACGAGGTTGGCCAGATCGGCGCCCGAGAAGCCCGGCGTGCCGCGCGCGATCACGCGCGAGTTGACGTCGGGCGCCAGCGGCACCTTCTTCATGTGCACGGCGAGGATCTTCTCGCGCCCATCGATATCGGGGATCGGCACGACCACCTGACGATCGAAGCGGCCCGGACGCAGCAGCGCCGGATCGAGCACGTCGGGACGGTTGGTCGCGGCGATGATGATGATGCCTTCGTTGGCTTCAAACCCGTCCATTTCGACCAGCAGCTGGTTCAGCGTCTGCTCGCGCTCGTCATTCGAGTTGCCGAGGCCATTGCCGCGCGAACGGCCCACAGCGTCGATTTCGTCGATGAAGACGATGCAGGGCGCGTTCTTCTTGGCCTGTTCGAACATGTCGCGCACGCGGCTGGCGCCGACACCCACGAACATCTCGACGAAGTCCGAACCCGAAATGGTGAAGAACGGCACGCCTGCCTCACCCGCAATCGCGCGGGCGAGCAGGGTCTTGCCGGTACCGGGTGAGCCGACCAGCAGCGCACCCTTCGGGATCTGGCCGCCCAGCTTGGAGAAGCGCTGCGGATCGCGCAGGAATTCGACGATTTCCTGCAATTCCTCACGCGCCTCGTCGATGCCGGCGACATCGTCAAAGGTCACCTTGCCCGAACGTTCGGTCAGCAGCTTGGCCTTGGACTTGCCGAAGCCCATCGCGCCGCCGCCGCCGCCTTTCTGCACCTGACGCAGCGCGAAGAACGCGATGCCGAGGATCAGCAGGAACGGCAGGGAATTGAGCAGGATGAACAGGAGGACGTTCTGCCCCTCACGCTGCGTGCCGGTGAAGCGCACGCCGTTGTCTTCCATCAGCTTGGTGATTTCGACATCATTGGGCACCGGAACAGTGCTGAACGGCTCGCCATTCTTGAGCGTTCCGGTGATGAGCTCGGCGCCCATCTGCACGTCCTGCACTTCGCCTTCGGCGACAGCGGCGCGGAAGTCGGAATAGCGGATCGCGGCGCCCGTGGTCTGGCCCGCGTTGCTGAACATGGTCACCACCAGCAGCAGGGCAAGGAAGATCCCGCCCCAAATCATCAGCTGCTTGACCCAGGGGTTGGGGCCGTCGCCTTGCGGCTGGGGATCGTTTTGCTGACTCATTGCAAGGGATTCCTTTCGTCAGCCTGCAATGTAGGATGCGCGCGGTGAATGGCAAGATAATGCGCAACCTCGCGCATGATGCTAATTTTCGAACAGCGTGATGCGAATTATCGATCCGTCGCGCACGGCACCGCCGGTTTGCCATAGGCGGCGAGGAACACCTCGACCGCGCCCGCGATACGCTGATCGCGCGCTTCCGGGGTGACGAAGGCACCAAAGCGGCGTTCGAGATCGCCCATGCCCTTGCACATCGACACGAATTGTTCGGCCGCTAGCATCGGATCAGGGATCGCCAGCTCGCCTGCCGCCACCGCATGGCTCAGATAGGCCGCAAAGCCATGCTTCATCCGCCACGGCCCGGCTTCGAGAAACGCCGCGCCGATGGCGGGTTCAACCTCGGTTTCGGCGGCGATGCGGCGTTCGAACTGGATCATTTCCGGGCGGAACAGGAAGGCGTAAATCGCCTGGCCGATGGCTGTCAGTCGCTCACGGACGGTGCCGTGGACTGTGCCCTCGAGCGAGAAATGCCCGCGCATCTTCTCGCATTCGCATTCGACCGCCGCCGTGAACAACGCGCGCTTGTCGCCGAACTGGTTGTAGATCGTGACCTTGGAGACGCCCGCGTCAGCGGCGACCTGCTCAATCGCGGTGGCAGCATAGCCGTGGTGGAAGAAATGATGCGCGGCAGTCTCGACGATCGCCACGCGCTTGGCCGCATCGAGCGGCCGGCCCGCCTTGCGGCGAACAGGTTTTTTTTCAGGTTCGGATGAACCGGAGATTGACAAAATGAACGGCTCCGTTCAGTTAAACGCTACCGTTCAACAATGCGTCGAATCATCCAAGGGCGCAACCCTCTCCGCTGATAAAGGTTCCTGCCAACGTGCTTTGGATCGCCATCAGGATGCTTACCGGGGACGCCCAGAAGTTCTATGGGCTGTTGTTCGGTATCGGTTTTTCCACGCTCCTCATCACCCAGCAGATGACGATCTTCGTCAACCTGGTCGAGCGCGGGGCCAGCGGTGTTTACAACGCGCCTGAGGCTGAAGTGTGGGTGATGGACCCGGTCAGCCGCACCACCGATGTCAGCTACGCCATGCCCGGCACCGCGCTGGACCGGGTGCGCTCGGTGCCGGGAGTTGAATGGGCGGTGCCGCATCTGCGCGCGCAGGCGAATGTCCGCACCAAGGACGGCGATCTTGAAGGTGTCGGAATCGTCGGGGTCGATGACGCCACGCTGATCGGTCTCCCCCAACGCATGGCGACCGGCGACAAGTCGGTGATGTTCGCGCCTGACACCGTGGTGATCGACGATGTCGGCGTCACCCGCCTGTTCTCCAATGGTGCAAGCCCGATCGGCGAAAGGCTCGAACTCAACGACCAGCGCGCGGTCATCCGCGGCGTTGCCGATGCGATCCCCAGCTTCACCAGCACTGTTGTGCTCTACACTCGCTATTCCAGCGCGTTGAACTTCGTGCCGGGTACCCGTAACCGCCTGTCCTTCGTACTGGTCGGCGTAAGCCCCGGCCAGACCCCCGAGGAAGTCGCCGCCCGGATCGAGGCGGAAACCGGCCTTAAGGCCGAGACTCGCGAGGAATTCGCGCAAGCCGGCGTCAACTTTATCATCGAGAACACCGGCATCCCGACCAATTTCGGCATCACCGTATTCCTCGGCTTCGTGGTCGGCGTGGCGATTGTCGGCCTGACCTTCAGCCTGTTCCTGCGCGACAACATCAAACAGTTCGGCGCGCTGAAAGCGATCGGCGTCACCAATTCCAAGATCGTCCAGATGGTCGCAGCGCAGGCCGGAATGGTCGGCATCATCGGCTATGCGCTGGGCGTGGTCGGCACGGTCGCCTTCATCAAGGGGTTCAGCGCCAATCCGTTCTTCAAGGGCTTCTACATCCCCTGGCAGATCCCGCTGATCAGCTTGGCCGCCGTGGTGGTGATCCTCGCCATCACCGGCCTGATCGCGATCCGCAGCGTGCTCAATACCGAACCGGCGTCGGTGTTCAGGTGAGCGGGGAGGCGATCATGGACACGACGAACATCGGCGGCTGCGCGCCCGAAGCCGCGATCTGCGCGCGCGGCATCTCCCGCGATTTCGAGGCCGGGCAGACCACCATCCGCGTGCTGCATGACATCAGCACCGACATCCGCCCGGGCGAGATGACCTATGTCGTGGGCGAAAGCGGCTCGGGCAAGACGACGCTGATCTCGATCATGTGCGGCATCCTGTGGCCGACCGAGGGCGAGGTGAAGGTGTTCGGCACCGACATCTACAAGCTGTCGGACACCGATCTGGTCAAGTTCCGGCTCAACAACATCGGCTTCATTTTCCAGCAGTATAACCTCATCCCCTCGATCGACGTCGCCAGCAACGCCGCCGTGCCGCTGATCGCGCAAGGGATGCCGCGCGAGGAAGCGCGCGAACGGGCCAAGGTGCTGCTCGACAAGCTCAATATCGGCAATCAGGCGGACAAGCTGCCACGCCAGCTTTCGGGCGGGCAGCAGCAGCGCGTCGCCATTGCCCGCGCCCTGGTGCACGAACCGCGGCTAGTGGTGTGTGACGAGCCGACCGCCGCGCTCGATGCCTCGTCGGGCCGCCGGGTGATGGACCTGCTGCGCGAAGTCGCGGTCGCGCCCGACCGGGCCTGCATCATCGTGACCCACGACAACCGCATCTTCGACCTCGCTGACCGCATCATCGTGCTGGAAGACGGGCGCATCACGCATGACGGCAAGGAAATGCCCGATGGCCACTGATGTCGCCCAGAACGCACACACCCACACCCTCTCCCCCACCCTCCTGACTCCGCCGAGGACGCCATGTTCCGCAATCTAAGCTTTGCCCGCCAGATCCTGCCGATTGCCGCGCTGATCGGTGTCGCCATCGGCGCCTGGCTGATCTTCGTCGGCCTGCCTGACCGCTCCACGTCCGAGCCGGTCGAACAGCCCCCCAAGGCGGTCGGCAAGCTGGCCGACCAGCCGCGCGTGGCGGGCGCCGGAATTGTCGAGCCGTCGAGCGAGGTGATCGACATCGGCTCTGCCCTGTCGGGCCTTGTCACCGATGTCCGCGTGCGTCCGGGGGACCGGGTCGCCAAGGGCGAAGTGCTGTTCACGGTCGATGCCCGCGCTGCCCGAGCCACCCTTGATCAGGCCGCTGCCGCCATCAACGAAGCGCGCGCCTCAATCGCCGAGGCGAGTGCCGCGCAGAAGACCGCCCGCGAACAGCTGGCGCTCTATCGCAACCTCTCCGATCCCGCTGCGGTCAGCCGCGCCGAAGTGATCCGCGCCGAGGGTGAGGAAGCCGCCGCAACCAGTCGCCTGGGCCTTGCCCGCGCGCGCCTCGCCGCCTCGCAATCTGCCGCTGCCGCCGCCCGCACCGAGATCGAGCGGCTCGTGGTTCGCGCACCGATTGCGGGCGAGATTCTCGCAGTCAATATCCGCCCCGGCGAGTTCGTCGCCACCCAAGGCGGCGGGAACAGCCAGCCCTTCATCCAAATGGGCGAGACCAATCCGCTCCACGTCCGCGTGGATATCGACGAGAACGAAGTGGCGCGTGTCGCTCTGGGCGAACCGGCGGTCGTCTCCCCGCGCGGTGCGGCGGAACTGCACGTCAACGCCACCTTCGTGCGGGCCGAACCGCAAGTGGTGCCCAAGCGCTCGCTGACCAATTCGGCGGCGGAGCGGGTCGATGTGCGGGTGCTCCAGCTGATCTATGCGCTGCCGCCGTCGGATGCCTTCCGGGTCGGTCAGCAGATCGACGCCTTCATCCCTGCCAAGTCTGGGTCTGCCTCGGGCCAGCCTGCCAAGCAGGGGAACTGAGGCGATGCGCCGCCTGCCCACCGCCCTCACCGCAGCTCTGCTGCCGCTAACACTCGCGGCCTGCATCGCCAACCCTGCGCCCGAAATCGCAACGCCTGTGCCTGATCTGCCGCCGGCGTTCTTCTACCAGCCCGACAGCGCGGCGGGAGCGGAGCTTGCTGCGCTGATGCCCCAAGGCGATCCGGCGTGGCGCGCGCTGTCAGAAGCGGCCATCGCCGATGGGCCGAGCCTTGCCGAAGCGCTCGCCCGAATCGATAGCGCCCGTGCCGGCGCGCGCCGGGCGGGGGCCGACCGGCTGCCGAACATCACCGCCGATGGCGATGTCACCCGCAACCGCATCAACCCCGCGCAGTTCGGTCAGGCGGGCCAGCAGGGCTTCATCCCGCGCGAACAATCCTCTTATGGCGCGAATATCATCGCCAGCTGGGACCCCGACCTGTTCGGCCAATTGAAAGCGCAAGAACGCGCCGCCATTGCCCGGATCGACGCGGCCAGCGCGCAGGCGCAAGGCGTGCGGCTGGCGCTGCTGGCCGAGATCGCCGCCAGCGTCACCGATTGGCGCGTGCTCGATGCCCGCGCAGCTGCGATTGAGGCTGACGGCACGGCCGCACGCCAGCTCGCCAGCCTTGCCAAGGTGCGGGAAGACGCCGGGATCGCCCCCGGGTTCGACCGCGTCCGGGCCGAAGCGACCGCGAGCTCATCCGCCGTGCGCCTCGCCGCGCTCGATAGCGAACGCGCGCGTCTGATCGGGCGGCTGGTGACGTTGACCGGGCAGGACGGCGCAAGTGTCCGCGCTGCTTTGGCCGTCCCCGCACCTGTGCTGGCCCCCGCGCCTGCACCCGCCGGGCTGCCCTCCGACCTGCTCGCCAACCGGCCCGATGTTGCCGCTGCCGCCGCCAACCTTGCCGCCAGCGATGCCGATCTGGCCGCCGCCGCCCGCGCGCGCTTCCCGCGCATTACGCTGTCAGGCGTGATCGGGCTGCTCGCCTTCGATCCCGAGGATTTCTTCGATAGCGATTCGATCATCGGCACGTTGACCGCCGGAATCGCCGGGCCATTGCTCGATTTCGGGCGTGTTGGCGCAGGGATCGACGCCGCCGCTGCGGACAAGCGCGCCGCTTTCGCCGCCTATCGCGGGGCGGTGTTCACAGCACTGGGCGATGCCGAGGCGGCTTACGGCGTGGTCACCGCCGCCGATAACGAAGCGCGGCTTTCGGTCGCCGAACGCGATCAGCTGACCCGCGCGGCGAGCCTTGCTGAGACCCGCTACCGCGCGGGCCTCGCCAGCTTCCTCGAAGTGCTCGAAGCCCGCCGCGCCGCCGATGCCAGCGGCGAACGCGCTGCCGCCGCGTTGGGCCGTGCGCAGCGCGCGCGGATCGTGCTGTGGCAGGCGTTGGGCGGCGAACCCGCCGCCTGATCTCAGGTGACGCAGCGCGTTTTCCTACTCGAGCCGGGCGGCTTATAGCGTCTACGTGGTTTCGCCATCGTCCGGCCATTTGCGCGCAATCGGGAAATGTTCGCCCCCTCCCCCCCCCCGCGTAGGGCCAGATGTCAACTTCGAGTTTTCCGTTTAAATCTTTGTAATTACGACATTAGTTCTTTGAAATCGTGCTTGACACCCTGTCAACTTTGTCAACTTCGCAAGGGCGCCGCGCAACTATCGGGGACGGCGCTGGATCAAAGCTGACCGCTCACACCGGCACACCACTTCATCGCGCTGGTTCCACATTTCGTGGGTCCAGGTGACGATCCCGGCATCGGGGCGGGATTTGCTTTCCCGCAGGTCCTTCACCTCACTCACCGCGCGCAGGGTGTCGCCGATGAACACCGGCTTGGGGGTGACGACCTTGTCGAAGCCGAGATTGGCGACCAGCGTGCCGAGTGTCGTATCGCCCACCGACAGCCCGACCAGCAGGCTGAAGGTGAAGGTCGAATTCACCAGAATCTGCCCATAGCCGCTCGCCTTGGCCGCTTCGACATCCAGATGCAGCGGCTGCGGGTTGTGGGTCATGGTCGAAAACAGCAGATTGTCCGTCTCGGTCACGGTGCGGCGGATTTCGTGTTCGATCCGCTCGCCGATGACCCACTCGTCGAAGAACTTGCCGGCCATCAGCTTTGCTCCGCCCAGCGCGCGACGACATCGGCACCGTCATCCGCGCTCGACCGGACAGCGCCCGGCGTGCGGCTGAAGCGCGGGGCGGGCGCGGTGTGCCACAGCCCGTCATGCTCCACATAAGCCCCGCGCGCCTTCATGTGCGGATGCTCACGCGCCTCGTCGATGCCGAGCACCGGGGCAAAGCAGGCGTCAGTGCCTTCAAGCAATGCGCACCATTCGGCCTGCGTCTTGGTGAGGAACAGCGCTGCCAGCTTCTCGGCGTAATCGTCCCAATTGGTCGGGATCATCTGGCCCTGCGCCAATTCCTCGGGCGCACCGGTGCGCTGGAGCATCTCGGCATAGAACTGCGGCTCGATTGACCCGAGGGAAATTTCCTTCCCGTCCGCGCAGCGGAAGCAGCGGTAGAAATGCGCCGCGCCGCCGAGCATCCCCTTGCCGCGCTCGGTCGAAAGATGCGGAACATGGCGCACCCCGAAGAAGAAGCTCATCAGGCTGGTCGCCCCGTCGACAATCGCGGCGTCGACCACCTGACCCTTGCCCGACTTTTCGCGCTCATAGAGCGCGGCCATGATCCCGAAGGCGCAATACATCGAACCGCCGCCAAAATCGCCGACCAGATTCTGCGGCGGCGTGGCAGGCTCGCCCGCCTTGCCGACCGCTGACAATGCGCCGGTGATCGCGATGTAATTGATGTCATGCCCGGCGGCCTGCGCGAGCGGCCCTTCCTGTCCCCAGCCGGTCATGCGCGCGTAAACGAGGCGCGGGTTGGCTTTGAGCAGTTCCTCCGGCCCCAGCCCCAGCCGTTCCATCACACCCGGGCGGAAGCCTTCGATCAGCACGTCGGCGCTGGCCGCAGCGGCGCGCACGGCCGCTTTGCCCTCATCGCTTTTCAAATCCAGCGCCAGCCGGTGCCGCGCACGTTCCACCACCGGGTTGCTGACGCCCGCACCCGGTCGGTCGATCCGCACCACTTCGGCGCCCAAGTCGGCCAACAGCATCGCCACGTGCGGGCCGGGGCCGATCCCGCTGAATTCAAGAACGCGCAGACCGGATAGCGGCCCAGACGGATGGCTCATATGTCTCTCCCTTTCGGCCAGCCTTAAGCGCGCCGCAAAGCCAAGAGCAAGTGCCCACATTGCCAGCCGCATCCCAAGGCGCTCCATCGCGGCGCAAAGGCAAAATTGCTTGTGACAGGCCGCGCAGTCTTTACCTGCACTTCCATGCGCAGTCTGACCCATCTCGAGCGGCTTGAGGCCGAGAGCATCCATATCTTCCGCGAAGTCGTGGCCGAGGCGGAGAACCCGGTCATGCTCTATTCGGTGGGCAAGGATTCCGCGGTGATGCTGCATCTGGCGCGCAAGGCGTTCTACCCTGCCCCGCCGCCGTTCAAGCTGCTCCACGTCGACACCACGTGGAAGTTCAAGGCCATGTATGAACTGCGCGAGAAAGCGGCGCAGGATGCCGGGATGGAGCTGCTTGTCCATCAGAACCCGGAGGCCAAGGCGCTGGGGATCAACCCGTTCGATCATGGCCCGCTGCATACCGATATGTGGAAGACCGAGGGGCTGAAACAGGCGCTGGACCTCTATGGCTTCGATGTCGCCTTTGGCGGCGCGCGCCGCGATGAGGAGAAAAGCCGGGCGAAGGAGCGTATGTTCAGCTTCCGCACCGCTAGCCACAGCTGGGACCCCAAGAACCAGCGCCCGGAGCTCTGGAACCTCTACAACGCCCGCAAGAAAAAGGGCGAGAGCATCCGCGTCTTCCCGATCTCGAACTGGACCGAGCTCGATATCTGGCAATACATCATGAATGAAGGCATCGAGATCGTGCCGCTGTATTTTGCGGCCGAGCGTCCGACTTTTGAATACGAGGGCGGACTGTTCATGGCGGACGATCTGCCCCGGCTGGAAGCGGTGATGGGCTATCGGCCCGACATCACGATGCGTTCGATCCGGTTCCGCACATTGGGCTGTTTCCCGCTGACCGGCGCGGTCGAAAGCACGGCGGCGACCCTGTCCGAAGTGGTGCAGGAAATGCTGCTCACCACCACCAGCGAACGTCAGGGCCGGGTGATCGACAAGGACGGCGGCGACGCCAGCATGGAGAAGAAGAAGCAGGAGGGATATTTCTGATGAACACGCCTTCCACCTTCCAGACCGACGCTCTCATCGCCGAGGATATCGACGCTTATCTCGAACAGCATCAGCACAAGAGCCTGCTGCGTTTCATTACCTGCGGCAGCGTGGATGATGGCAAATCGACCCTGATCGGGCGGCTGCTGTACGATTCCAAGATGATCTTCGAAGATCAGCTCGCCGCGCTGGAAAGCGACAGCGCGCGGCACGGGACGCAAGGGACCGAGATCGACTTCGCACTGCTGGTCGATGGCCTCGCTGCCGAGCGCGAGCAGGGCATCACCATCGATGTCGCCTACCGGTTCTTCACCACCGAGAAGCGCAAGTTCATCGTCGCCGATACGCCGGGGCACGAACAATATACCCGCAACATGGTGACCGGGGCCTCGACCGCCGATCTGGCGGTGATCCTGATCGACGCGAGGAAGGGCGTGCTGCAACAGACGCGGCGGCATTCCTACCTCGTCCACCTGCTGGGCATCCGCCATGTGGTGCTGGCGGTGAACAAGATGGATCTGGTGGGCTACGATCAGGCGACGTTCGACGCCATCCTTGCCGACTACCGCGCCTTCGCCACCAGCATCGGCATCAGTGATTTCACCGCAATTCCGATTTCGGGGTTCAAGGGCGACAATATCACCGCGCTGTCCGCCAATACCCCGTGGTATCCCGGCCCCGCGCTGATCGAGCACCTGGAAACGGTGGAAGTCGATGCCGCCGCCGCGCAAACCCAGCCCTTCCGGATGCCGGTGCAATGGGTCAACCGCCCCAATCTCGATTTCCGCGGCTTTGCCGGGCAGATCGCCAGCGGTGTTGTGCGCCCCGGCGATGCGGTGAGGATCGTGCCTTCGGGCAAGACCAGCACGGTCAAGTCGATCACCACCTTCGACGGCGATCTCGACGAAGCGGTCGCGGGCCAGTCTGTGACCCTCACCCTCACCGACGAGGTCGATTGCAGCCGCGGCGACCTCATCGCCGCAGCGGGCGACCCGCCGCAGGCCTCCGATCAGTTCTGCGCCACCTTCGTCTGGATGGACGAGGAAGCGCTGAAGCCGGGGCGCGGTTATTGGCTCAAGCTCGGCACGCAGATGGTGACCGCCACCGTGCAGCCGCCCAAATACGAGATCGACGTCAACAGCCTCGAACATCTCGCCGCCAAGACCCTTACCCTCAACGCCATCGGGGTGGCCGAATTCGCGACCGACCGCCCGATCGCGTTCGAGCCTTATAGCGCAAACCGCCAGCTTGGCGGGTTCATCCTGATCGACAAGTTCACCAATGCGACGGTCGCCGCCGGGATGATCGAGTTCAACCTGCGCCGGGCAGACAATGTCCACTGGCAGCCGGTGGAGATCACCCGCGATGACCATGCGGGGATGAAGAACCAGAAGCCCAAGGTGCTGTGGTTCACCGGCCTTTCGGGCAGCGGTAAATCGACCATCGCCAACGAGGTCGAAAAGCAGCTGTTCGTGATGAACCGCCACACCTTCCTGCTCGATGGCGACAATGTCCGCCACGGCCTCAACCGCGATCTCGGCTTTACCGAGGCCGACCGGATCGAGAACATCCGCCGCGTGGGGGAGGTCGCCAAGCTGATGGCGGATGCGGGACTGATCGTGCTCACCGCCTTCATCTCGCCCTTCCGCGCCGAGCGGCAGATGGTGCGCGAGATGCTGCCCCAAGGCGAGTTCATCGAAATCTTCGTCGATACCCCGCTCTCCGTGGCCGAGGCGCGCGATGTGAAGGGCCTCTACAAGAAGGCGCGGTCCGGCCAGCTTAAGAACTTCACCGGGATCGACAGCCCCTATGAACCGCCCGAGACCCCCGAGATTCGCGTCAACACGGTCGACATGACGCCCGAGGAAGCGGCGCGCTACATCATCCAACAGATCCTGCCGCTCAAATGACGCTGGCCGATCTTGATGATGCCGCGCTGGCGGCACGGCTGGCCTATGAAGCCGGGCAACTGGCTCTCGATGTGCGGGCCGGGTCGGGTCTGACCGGCAAGGCGCTGGGCGATGCCGGTGATGCCGCTGCCAACCGCCTGCTGTGCGACGCGATCCGTACGGCGCGGCCCGACGATGGCCTGCTCTCGGAAGAAGAAAAGGACGACACCCGGCGCTGCTCCCAAAGCCGGGTATGGATTGTCGATCCGGTCGATGGCACCCGCGAATATGGCGAGGCGCGGGCCGATTGGGCGGTGCATGTCGCGCTCGCGGTGGACGGGGTCGCCAGTATCGGCGCTGTCGCGCTGCCCGACCTTGAAGGCGGCGTGGTGCTGCGCTCCGACCAGCCGCAAACCCTCCCGCCAATGGCCGACCGCCCGCGCTTCCTCGTCAGCCGCAGCCGCCCTGCGCCCGAGGCTGAGGCTGTGGCCAAAGCGCTCGGCGGCGAGTTGGTGCCAATGGGCAGCGCCGGGGCCAAGGCGATGGCCGTGGTGCGGGGCGATGCGGAAGTCTATCTCCACTCCGGCGGCCAGCACGAATGGGACAGCTGCGCACCCGTCGCCGTGGCGCTGGCGCACGGCCTCCATTGCTCGCGCATCGACGGCAGCCCACTCGTCTACAACCAGCCTCTTACCTATATGCCTGATCTGCTGATTTGCCGCGCCGAATGGGCCGAACGGGTGCTCGCCGAAGTGGCGCGCATCGCTGCGAGCCATTGACTGAGCCGCAAGCAGGACGTCGCATGGTGAAAAGCGCAGCAAGCCTAACGCGATTTTAAGGGCTTTGCGGGCAATGTTTCGGCTGAAAACCGGGACACGACCTCGCATGAATGCTCCTTTCGATGCCACCGCAGCGCTCGGGCGCAAGGCCCTCGCCCATCCCGCACCGGATCATCAGGTTGCGGTGATCGGCCTTGGCTATATCGGCCTGCCAACCGCCGCAGTGCTGGCCAGCTATGGCTGGAGCGTGTGCGGCGTCGATGTTTCGCAGAAGGTGGTCGACACCGTGAATGCGGGCGGCGTGCACATTGAAGAGCGCGATCTCGACAAGCTGGTGCATGACGCGATCACCGCGCAGACGCTGGTGGCGTCAACCGAAGTGCCGACCGCCAGTTTCTACATGATCGCCGTGCCCACCCCGCTGGGACCGGACAATGCGCCCGACATCTCCTATGTCGAAGCGGCCGCGCGCGCGATTGCACCCCGGATTTTGCCGGGTGCCTGCGTCATCGTCGAAAGCACCTCGCCCGTCGGCACAACCGAACGCGTCGCTGCGATCATCGCCGAAGCGCGCCCCGATCTCGTCGTGCCGCGCGATGGCTGCGATGACGAGGCGGACATTGCGCTGGCCTATTGCCCCGAGCGCGTCTTGCCCGGCCGGATCGTCAAGGAGCTGGTGCATAATGACCGCGTCATCGGCGGCGTCACCCCGGCCTGCGCTGAACGCGCGGCGGTGCTCTACACCAGCTTCGTGAAGGGCGATTGCCTCACCACCACCGCCCGCGTGGCAGAGACGGTCAAGCTGGTCGAAAACAGCTTCCGCGACGTCAACATCGCCTTCGCGAACGAACTTTCGATGATCGCCGATGTGATCGGAGTCGACGTATGGGAAGTGATCCGCCTCGCCAACCGCCACCCGCGCGTCAATATCCTGCAACCCGGCCCCGGCGTGGGCGGGCATTGCATTGCGGTCGATCCGTGGTTTCTGGTCGCGGGTGCACCCGCCGCCGCTCGGCTGGTGCGCACCGCGCGCGAGGTCAATGACCACAAGGCGGTCCACACCGAAAGCAAGATCCGCGCGCTGCTGGATGCCGCGCCGCACGGCAAGGTCGCGCTGCTCGGCCTCGCCTTCAAGCCCGACATCGACGACTTCCGCGAAAGTCCCGCACTCGAAATCGCCGAGGCGCTCTCCCACACGCACGGGAAGCGGATATTGGTGGTCGAGCCCTTCACGGACGAATTGCCACCCGCGTTCGGCGGATCGGGCGCGAGCCTCGTGACGCTTGACGCAGCGCTGCGGCAGGCGGAGATTGTGGTGGTGCTGGTCGATCACACCGCGTTTAAACACCTCTCGCCCGCTGATCTGGCGGGCAAGCTGGTGCTAGACACGCGCGGTATGCTGCGGCGGTGAGCGGCTTGGGGAGTGAAGCGCGCGGGAAACCCCGCATTCTCGTCACCTTCGGCACCCGGCCTGAAGCAATCAAGATGTTCCCGGTCGTCGCCGCCTTGCGCGAAACCGGGCGGTTCGATGTGCGGGTTGTCGTGACCGCGCAGCATCGCGAGCTGCTCGATTCAGTGCTGGCCCTCGCTGAACTGGTTCCTGACGTCGATCTCGATCTGATGCAGCCTGATCAGTCGCTTGATGCGCTTAGTGCGCGGCTTATTACCCGGTTTGGTGCGGTCTTGGACGCGTGGTTGCCCGATCGTGTGCTGGTGCATGGCGACACGTTGACGACGATGATGGCCTCGCTGGCGTGCTATTTCCGGCGCATTCCGGTCGGCCATGTCGAGGCGGGCTTGCGCAGTGGCGATATCTATTCGCCTTGGCCCGAAGAGGTGAATCGCAAAGTAACAGGCGTGATCGCCGACCTGCATTTCGCTCCGACCGAGACGGCGGCAGCGGCGTTACACGCTGAAAACGTGAATGAAAACAGCATTCACATCACCGGTAACACCGTGATCGACGCGCTGCTTTACGCGCAGGCGAAGATCGCTGCCAACCCCGCTCTGGCGCCTGCTATCGCCCCGCTCAAGGCGCGGTTTGCGGGCAAGCGGATCATCGCCGTCACCGCTCATCGGCGCGAGAATTTCGGCGCCGGGATGGCACAGATTGCGCAAGGTTTGCAGAGACTTGCGGCACGAAACGACGTGGCGATCATCTATCCGCTGCACCCCAATCCCAACGTCGGCGGCGTGATGCAACCGGCGCTGGCGGGGCTCGAGAATATCGCGCTCATCAACCCGCTGGATTACCTCGATTTTGTGGCGATGATGGCGGCGAGCGACATCGTGCTGACCGACTCCGGCGGCATCCAGGAAGAAGCCCCCAGCCTCGGCAAGCCGGTGCTGGTCATGCGCGATACGACCGAACGGCCTGAGGGTGTCGCCGCTGGCACGGCAAAGCTGGTTGGCGCGGATGCTGCTGTCATCGTTGCCGAAACATCGCGTCTGCTGGATGATCCTGCGGCTTATGATGCCATGTCCCGCGCGCACAATCCTTACGGCGACGGCACCGCCAGCCGCCAGATCGCCAATATCATTGTGGGCGCTTTCGAATAGGCTTTCGCCTCAGCGGCAGTTGCGCAAGGCGGCGAGCATCGGGACTCTGACGCGGCGCGATTGGCGCAGCTCAAAGCGTGCGGATAATGCCCGAAAAGTCGGTGCCTGCATTGTCCTTCGCAAAGGCCTCGTAGATCGCGCGGGCGTGCTCACCCAGCGCCACCGTTGCTCCGGCACCTTGCGCCGCTTCCATGGCGAGGCGCAGGTCCTTCAGCATCAATCCCGCCGCAAATCCGCCCTGATAGTCGTTGTCCGCCGGGGTCACCGGGCCAACGCCGGGGACCGGGCAATAGGACGTCATCGACCAATTCTGCCCGCTTGAGACGCTGGAGATGTCGTAGAAGGTCTGCGCGTCCAGCCCGAGCTTCTGCGCCATGGCAAAGGCTTCGCAGGTGCCGATCATGTTGATCGCGAGCAGCATATTGTTGCAGATCTTGGCCGCCTGCCCCGTACCCGCTGCGCCCGCATGGATCACCGCCTTGCCCATCGCGGCAAGGATCGGCTGGGCGCGGGCGAAGGCCTCTTTAGAGCCGCCGACCATGAAGGTCAGCGTGCCGGCATTGGCCGCCGCAATTCCGCCCGAGACTGGCGCATCGACCATCTGGTAGCCGTGCTGTTCGGTAACGGAGATCACCTCGCGCGCGGTAGCGACGTCGATGGTCGAGCAATCGAGCAGGATCGCGCCTTCGGGGGCGTGGCCGATGACGTCGTCCCAATAGACCTGTTTCACGATTGCCCCGTTGGGCAACATTGAGACGACGGCCTCTGCCCCCTCGCATGCTTCCTTGGCGGTCGGGAAGGTGGAGCACCCGGCCTCGCGCGCGGCGGCAAGCGCAGGCTCGCTGAGGTCGAATGCGCGGACTTCGTGCCTGGCCTTCACAAGGTTCGCGGCCATCCCGCCGCCCATGTTGCCGAGGCCGATAAAGGCGATTTTCATGGCTTTTCTCTCTCCCGTCGTCCCAGCAAAAGCTGGGTTCTCAAGCGGCTGGGTGCCGCGCTAGAAGCCTTAGGCCCCAGCGTTCGCTGGGGTCACGAAGTGGCTCAACGCCCCTTCCACTGCCCTTCGCGCTTCTCGATAAACGCCGCCATGCCCTCGGCCTTGTCCTCGGACGCGGTGAGAATCTGGAAGATGCGGCGCTCCACGATCAGGCCTTGGTCGAGCGTCATCTCGAAGGCCGAGTTCACCATTTCCTTGTTGGCGATCACCGCCATCGGCGGCATCCCCGCGATGGTTGCTGCGGTCTTGAGCGTCTCGGCGATCAGCTCCTCATGCGGCACGACGCGCGCGACGAGGTTACTGCGCTCAGCCTCGATCGCATCCATCATCCGGCCGGTGAGGCACATTTCCATCGACTTCGACTTGCCGATCGCCCGCGTCAGGCGTTGCGATCCGCCCATGCCGGGAGCCACGCCCAGCTTGATTTCGGGCTGGCCGAACCGCGCCTTGTCACTAGCGATGATGAAGTCCGCCATCATCGCCAGCTCGCACCCGCCCCCCAAGGCAAAGCCATTGACTGCCGCGATCCATGGCTTGCGGGTCTTCTTGACGATCTCGGCCGTCCAGGGGCTGAAGAAATCGTCGAGGAAGAAATCGGCCGCGGCCTTGTCGCTCATTTCCTTGATGTCGGCCCCGGCGGCGAACGCCTTGTCGCCGCTGCCGGTCAGGATCGCGCACAGCTGAGTCGCATCGGCCTGATAGGCGGCGAAGGCGTGGATCAGCTCCTCTAGGACTTTGGAGTTCAGAGCGTTCAGCGCCTGCGGGCGGTTAATCGTCAGCAGCGTGACGCCCTTGGTCCCGCGCGCATCAGCTTCGACGGTGATGGTTTCGTAAGTGGCCATGGGCCCTCCTATGCTATTTCGTCACTCTGAACTTGTTTCAGGGTCCATTCCTCGATCCGCACCGTCTTCGCTATTGGCGAAATGGATGCTGAAACAAGTTCAGCATGACGATGCTAAGCTTATCAGGCGAGCGGCACCCACTCCTCGCCCTCAGGCAGAGGCGCGAAGATCGCGTCGAGCAGATCGTCCGTCACTTCCTCAGGGGTCGCCGGGTCCCATTTGGGATCGTTGGTCTTGTCGACGATAACTGCGCGCACGCCCTCGGCGAAATCCGGGCGGGTGAGGACGCGGCTGGCGATGCGGTATTCCATGCGCATGTTGTCGGCGAAATCGGTGAGGGCGGCGCTTGTCGCCAACTGCCGCAGCGCGACCTTACAGGTCTGCGGGCTCTTGGTGCCGAGCGTGTCACGCTCCTTCATCGCCCAATCGTCGCCTGCGTCGGCAGCCGCTTCGAGGCTGGCGAGGATGTCCTCGTAGGAATCAGACGCGAAATGCTTGGCGATCTTGTCGGCGTTCGTCTCGATCCGCGCCTTGGGCGGGGTGCCGACCGGCTCGCTGAGGATACCAGAAATCCGGTCGGGATGGTCGTGAATGCGCGCCTTCAAGTCCTCGATCTTGTCATGCGGCACGTAATGGGTGGCAAGGCCTGTCCACAGGCACTCCGCCCCATCAAGCCGCGCGCCGGTCAGCGCGAGGAACTGGCCCAGCCTGCGACCCAGCCGTGACAGATACCAGCCGCCGCCCACGTCAGGGAACAGCCCGATCCCGGTTTCGGGCATGGCAAACCGGGTGTTCTCGGTCGCGACGCGGTACTTCGCGGGCTGCGAAATGCCCACGCCGCCGCCCATCGTGATGCCGTCCATGAAGGCGACGATGGGCTTGGCATAGGTGAACATCTGGTGGTTGAGTTGGTACTCGTCGTGGAAGAACTGCCGCCCCGATGCGCCGCCATCATTCAGCGCTGAATTGCGCAGGAAGGCGATATCGCCGCCCGCGCAGAAGCCGCGCCCCTCGGCATGATCGAGGATCACCGCCTTGATGCTGTCGTCGCCTGCCCACGCGGTCAGCGCCGCGCTCATTGCGTGACACATCTCCAGCGTCAGAGCATGGAGCGCCTTGGGGCGATTGAGGCTGATATGGCCGATCGGGCCATTTGCGCGGATGAGAACGTCTTCGGTCATTGCCCCGGTTCTTTCGGTTCGATCAGGTCCCAGCGATTGCCAAACGGATCGCTGAAGACCGCAACTGTGCCATAGGCTTCGTGGCGCGGCTGCTCGTGAAACTGCACCCCTGCATCGATAAGCCGTGCATGGGTACCTGCAAAATCATCGGTGTGCGCAAAGAAGCCGACTCGCCCGCCGGTCTGGTTACCGATAGCGGCGGTTTGCACGTCATTGGCCGCCTTGGCGATCAGCAGCCGCCCGCCCTCGGGGCCGCCGACCACGACCCAGCGCTTGCCTGCGCCCATATCGCTGTCCTCGATCAGGTCGAAGCCCAGCGCGCCGACACAGAATGCGATCCCTGCGTCGTAATCGGGCACCACCAATGTCGTCAGGGCAAGACGCACCCCGCTCACTGGCGCAGCAAGTCCCGGCCCACCACCATCCGCATGATCTGGTTGGTGCCCTCAAGGATCGAATGGACGCGCAGATCGCGCCAGAAGCGCTCGATCGGGTAATCCTGCAAGTAGCCATAGCCGCCAAACAATTGCAGCGCGCGGTCGACCACGGACGAGCCGTTGTCGGTCGCCAGCCGCTTGGCCATCGCGGAAAAGCGGGTCTTGTCGGGCGCATTGTCGGTCACCTTGGCCGCCGCGAGATATAGCAGCGCGCGGGCGGCCTCCAGATCGGTCGCCATATCGGCGAGCATGAACTGGGTGTTCTGGAACTCGGCCACAGCCTGCCCGAACTGCTTGCGATCCTTGGTGTATTGGATCGCTTCGTCCAGACACCGCTGCGCCCCGCCGAGCGAGCAGGCGCCGATGTTCAACCGGCCGCCATCAAGTCCCATCATCGCGATGCGGAAGCCTTCACCCTCGCCGCCGACGAGGTTTTCGACCGGCACGCGCACATCCTCGAGAACCAGCTGCGCGGTCGGCTGCGAATGCCAGCCGAGCTTCTTCTCCTGCGCGCCGAAGCTGACGCCGGGCATATCCTTTTCGATCACCACGCAGGAAATGCCCTTGGGCCCATCCTCGCCGGTGCGCACCATCACCACGTAGATCTCGTTCGCGCCCGCGCCCGAGATGAACTGCTTGGTGCCGTTGAGCACGAAATGATCGCCATCACGGCGTGCGGTGGTGCGCAGCGCGCTCGCGTCCGAGCCGCTGGAAGGTTCGGTCAGGCAGTAGCTGGCGATCTTGTCCATCGTGACCAGATCGGGGAGATACTTCGCCTTCACCGCCTCCCCGCCGAAGCGGTCGATCATCCACGCGGCCATATTGTGGATCGAGATGAACGCGCTGGTTGAGGGGCAGCCATAGGCCATCGCTTCCATGATCAGCGCCGCCTCCAGCCGCCCGAGCCCGATGCCGCCCGATTGTTCCGAGACATAGATCGCGCCAAAGCCGAGCTCGGCGCTGCGCTGGATCGTCTCGCGCGGGAAAATGTGTTTTTCGTCCCATTCGGCCGCGTGGGGCGTGATCTGATCGGCGGTGAATCGCTGCGCAACCTCGCGGATGGCAAGCTGATCTTCGGTGAGTTGAAACTGTCCGTGCATGGCAGGTGCTCTAGCCGCCTTGTTCGCCCTCGAAAAGAGCGGCGCGGGATCATGGCTTGCGGAAATTTGCTAGTGTGGCAGGTCCGTGCCAAATCCGGATCCAGCAATGGGGCGTATCTATCAGAATGATAACCACAACTACGACCCTGATCTTCGTCTACAACGCCAAGAGTGGACTGATTTCGGCGTTTGGCGACATGGTGCACAAGATCGTTTCGCCGGCGACCTACCCCTGCTCCTTGTGCGCGCTGACCTATGGCGCGTTTTCGATGCGGGCTGAGTGGCGGCGGTTCCTTGACGGGACGGGGCTGCCGACGCGGTTCCTCTACCGCGACGAGTTTCGCAACCAGCCTGATGCGCGTGATCTGGCCTTGCCGGTGATTCTGCTGGGCGGGCAAGCACCGGTGCTGGTCAGCGCCGCGGAGCTCAATGCCCTGCCCGACCTACCCGCCCTGATCGCGCTGGTCGAAGCACGGCTGGCGGCTGTTACGGGCTAACGCGCTGGGCGAGCGCCTCTACCGCGCGGGTCATGATCACACCGAGGACGCACCCCGCAACAATCGCGGCGAGTTAAGCGGACAGGCGGCGTATCAGCCCGAGATGACCGCCTCAGCCTCGATCTCGATCTTCCATTCCGGGCGGCACAGCCATGCCACTCCGGCCATGGTTGCCGCCGGACGGGCCGCGCCGAAGAAGCGCGCATGAACCGCGCCGACCGCGTTCTGATCGGCGGGATCGGTGAGCAGCATCCGGGTGCGCACCACGTCAGCCGCGCTACCGCCCAACTCCTCAATCGCGGCAACGATGATCGCGCAGACCCGGGTCGCCTGCGCGGCAGCATCGCCGGGGGTGGTGGAGCCATCCGGTTCGACCGGGCCGGTGCCTGCGACGATGATGCGATTGCCCTCCCGCACCGCGCGGGCGAACCCGAAGATCGCCTCGTAAGGCGAGCCTGACGTCACCTTGCGCCGGGCCGCAGTGTCACCAGTCATCCGCAGGTGATCTCGACGATTTTCATCTGCGCATCGTACCGCACATTCACCCGGTCCTCGCGGTAATCCATCGTCCAGGCCGCGTTCGGCGGGCCCCAGCGCAAGGACCGCGCGCCGCTGTCCTTGATGATCGCCTCCCCGGTCGATTGCGACGCGTTGCGACCGACATGGGACTGCGCCGCTGCGGCATTGCACACCATCGGTGCAGGCGGCGGCGGCACGGGCTCGGCTCCGTCGGGCGCTGTGTCGCTGATGTTCACCACGCAGCCCGACAGCGCGAGCGCCCCGATCCCCAATATAGCCTGCTTCATTACGTCCTCCCTTGGATGAGAGGTGTGCATATCAGGCGGCGGACAGCGATTGAAGCACTGACAGGCTCCGGCGCGCAGATCGCGGCGCGAACAAGCGTCAGTGCTTGTGCTTTTCCAGCTCGTCGCCGGTCACACTCACCACGTGGAGCAGGTTGGTCGCCCCCGGCATCCCGAACGGCACCCCAGCGAGCACGATCAGCTTGGCGCCGGCGCTGGCAAACTTGTGGCGCAGCGCCATGCGCTTGCCCTTGCCGATCATCTCTTCGAAGCTGCCGATATCCTTGGTCGCCACCGCGTGCGCGCCCCACAACAGCGCCATGCGGCGTGCGGTGCGGATCGAGGGGGTGAGCACCAGCACCGGGGTCGCCGGACGCTCGCGCGCCACCCGGCGGGCAGTCGAACCGCTGGTGGTGAACACGGTGATGGCGCTGATCGGCACGGTGTCGGCGATGGTCATGCAGGCATGGGCCAGCGCGTCGGACGTGGTCGCATCGGGCGGGGTATCGAGGAACCGCACCCGCGCCTTGTAGCCTTCGTCCCGCTCCACCTGCACCGCGATGCGGTCCATCATCGCGACCGACTCCTCCGGCCAAGCGCCCGCCGCGCTTTCAGCCGAGAGCATCACGGCGTCTGCGCCATCGTAGACCGCGTTGGCCACGTCGGAGACTTCGGCGCGGGTCGGGGTCGGGGCTTCGATCATCGATTCGAGCATTTGCGTCGCCACGATCACCGGCTTGCCCGCCCGGCGCGCCGCATTGACGATGCGCTTCTGGAGCGGCGGCACTTCGTAGGGTTCAAGCTCGACCCCCAGATCGCCGCGCGCGACCATAATGCCGTCAGCCAGTTCGATAATCGCATCGAGCCGGTGGACGGCCTGCGGCTTTTCGATCTTGGCGCAGATCGCCGTGCCGTGGGTGCCGATCAGCTTGCGCGCCTCGGCGATGTCCTCGGGCCGCTGCACGAAGCTGAGGCCGATCCAGTCGGCGCCGTGTTCGGTCGCGAAGGCGAGATCGCGGCGGTCCTTCTCAGTCAGCGCCGGGATCGGCACTTCGGCATCGGGGACGTTCACGCCCTTGCGGTCGGAAATCACCCCGCCAACCTCGGCGCTGCACAGGATGCGGCTGCCATTGGATTCGAGCACTTTCAGCCGGATCTTGCCGTCATTGATCAGCAAGCGCTGTCCGCGCTCCATGATCCCGAACAGTTCAGGGTGCGGCAGGCAGACGCGGTTCTCGTCGCCCGGCGTCTCGTCCCGGTCGAGCACGAAGTGGCCCGAATGGCGGATCACCGCTTGGCCATCCTTGAACGTGCCGACGCGCAGTTTCGGCCCTTGCAGGTCGGCGAGGATCGCAATCGGGCGGGCGAACTGCTTTTCGAGCGCCCGGATCGCGTGCACGGCCGCCTCGTGATCAGCGTGCGCACCGTGGCTCATGTTGAGGCGGAAGGCATCGGCACCCGCCCGCACCAAGCGCTCAAGCATCTCGGGCGAGCGGCTGGCGGGTCCGATGGTGGCGAGAATTTTGACCTTGCGGCCGCGCGGGTCGATCCGTGACTGATCGCGTCGTGACATTTTTGGTGATCCCTAGTTAGGGTCGCCTATGGCACACCCGTTTTTCAACTCAAGGAAAAGCCGCGATGAATAGCAATGCCGATCCGCTCGACAGCCTCGATGACGCACAGGCCGCCGCCGCCTTCCGCCGGATGGTGCGGCATCTGCGGCACCGGCACGATGCGCAGAACATCGAGCTGATGGGCCTCGCCGGCTTCTGCCGCAATTGTCTCGCCGACTGGATTCGTGATGCGGGCTACCCCGGTGACAAGGAAGCCGCGCGCGAAGTGATCCACGGGATGCCCAGCGCCGAGTGGAAGGTAACCCGCCAGACTCCCGCCACGCCGGAGCAATTGGCGCGGATGGAAGCGAGTATCGCGAAGAACGCACAGGAATAATTCGTCGGGGCGGTTCAATCGGGGCGGCGGGCTGGCTATCGCACCGCTCAACCGATTCTGTTTGATGGAGAACCCCCATGGCCGACGAAGCCCAATCGACCGATGACCGCCTGCGCCTGCTGATCGAGCGCATCGAACGCCTCGAAGAAGAAAAGAAGGGCATCGCTGACGACATCCGTGACGTCTACATGGAAGCCAAGGCGGTCGGGTACGATCCCAAGATCATGCGCCAGATCGTGCGCCTGCGGAAGATGAAGCCCGACGATCGCAGCGAGCAGGATATGCTGCTGGAGACGTACAAGACCGCGCTCGGGATGGCGTGAGGCGGGACGCCAGCGCGCGTCTGTCATTGAAATTGCGTCAAGCTGTGTTATCTCGGTAAGACAGCATTGAGAGGAGAGACGGCAATGGCATCCCCCTGGAAAGATTCGCGCGGCGTCATCGTCAGCACCACCCCGACGCTCGAAGGCCGCCCGATTCAGGACTATCTCGGCATCGTCACCGGCGAAGTGATCGTCGGCGCGAACCTGTTCCGCGATCTGTTCGCCAATATCCGCGACATCGTCGGCGGCCGCTCGGGCTCGTATGAGCGCATTCTGGCCGACGCGCGCAATCAGGCGATCGAGGAATTGCAGGCCGAAGCCGCATCGCGCGGCGCCAATGCGGTGGTCAGCATCGATCTTGATTACGAAGTGATCGGCCCCAACGGATCCATGCTGATGGTCAGCGCCAGCGGCACGGCGGTGCGCGTCTGAGCGCGCCGCCCGGGTAGCAATCTTCATACTGCACTTCGAGATCGCGCCTTAACGCAAAGCAAAGGGCAGGCCGAAGAACACCGCGTTGAAGAGGCCATGGTGGAGGATCGCCCATGCCAACCCCAACCGCGTGCGGGTATAGGCGAGCAGCACACCGCCCACGACCTGCGGCAGCACCACGATCAACCCCAGTGGCCCTGATGGGATGTCATCATTGCCGAGGTGGATGAGGCCAAACATCAGCGCTGATCCCCACACGAACCAGCGGAAATGGCGGATGAACCACGCGGGCACCGCCCGCTCGGTGTCGTTCGTCAGCCCCCATTGCAGCAGCCCGACGAACACCGCTAGGACGGCCAAGCCTGACAGCACGTTCCCGCTGGTCTCAAACACGATGTCTGCCAGCAACAGCGCCAGCGCAACAAGGCCATAGAGCCCATATCGCAACGCCGCGATCCGCCCCGACAACCAGGCGCGGAACAGCATTTCTTCAAAGATCGGGGCAAAGGCCAGCGCAACGAAAAGGTCACGCAGCTGCTTGGGTGGAGGCTCGGCCCGCTGTAGGCGTATCGTCATCGCAGGGTCGACCAGATTCAGCATCAGGCCAAGCGGAACCATGATCGCGAAACTGAGCGCAAGAAGCACCGCCAGCGCCTTCACGGCCTGCCAACCCGTTACAGTCGGCGCTTCGGCAAAGGTCGGGCGCAGCGCGAACCGCATCACATCGATAATACGTGCCCTTGCGCCAAGCGCGTCTGCCGGAGTAAGGCCCGCCGCTCTATCTTCAAACATCCTAGTGAAACTCATCCCATGGCAGGCCATTCCAAGTTCAAGAACATCATGCACCGCAAGGGTGCGCAGGACAAGAAACGCTCGGCGATGTTCTCCAAGCTGAGCCGCGAGATCACGGTGGCGGCCAAGATGGGCATGCCCGATCCCGACATGAACCCGCGCCTGCGGCTCGCGGTCAACGCCGCCAAGGCGCAGTCGATGCCCAAGGACAATATCCAGCGCGCGATCGACAAGGCGAGCATGGCGGGCGGTGAGGACTACGCCGAAATCCGCTACGAAGGCTATGGCCCGGGCGGCGTTGCGCTGATCGTCGAAGCGTTGACCGACAATCGCAACCGCACTGCCACCAATGTGCGCACCGCGTTCAGCAAGAACGGCGGGAACCTCGGCAGCGAAGGCTCGGTTTCGCATGGCTTCGAGCGGCGCGGGCTGATCGAATATTCGGCCGCTGCCGGTGACGAGGAAAAGATGCTCGAAGCCGCGATCGAAGCGGGCGCGGATGATGTCGAATCCTCCGAAGACGGCCACACGATCTGGACTGCCGCCGATGCGCTGCACGGCGTGGCGGGCGAGCTCGAAAAGGTGCTCGGCCCGGCGGACAATGTGAAGCTGGCGTGGAAACCGGTGCTCAGCGTGGACGTCGACGAAGCGACCGCCGGCACGCTGATGAAGCTGATCGACGCGCTCGATGATGATGACGATGTGCAGACCGTCTGGGGCAATTACGAAATCTCCGACGAGGTGATGGAGAAGCTGGGGTAACCGGCCCAATGTTCCTCTTTCCGTCACCCTGAACTTGTTTCAGGGTCCATCTCTCCGAATTGAACCGCAGCTCTGAGAGGAAGGATGGATGCTGAAACAAGTTCAGCATGACGGGGTGGAAAGGTCGTGATCATCCTCGGCCTCGACCCCTCGCTCTCCTCGACCGGATGGGGCGTAATCCGCAGCGAAGGCGCGCGGATCAGCCATGTTGCCAATGGCCAGATCAAGACCGACCCGTCCGCCCCGATGTCTCAGCGGCTCGCGGCGTTGCAGGCGGGGCTGGCCGAGGTGATCGCCATCCACCAGCCTGCCCGCGCGGCGGCGGAGGAAATCTTCGTCAACAAGAACCCGCAATCAACGCTGAAGCTGGCGCAGGCGCGCGGCGCGGTGCTGGCGGCGTGCGGGTCGGCGGGCCTGATCGTGAACGAACACGCCGCGCGGCTAGTGAAGAAAGCCGTCACCGGCACCGGCGCTGCGGAAAAGGTGCAGGTCGCCGCGATGGTGAAGGTGCTGCTGCCGGGCGTTACCATCACCGGAAGCGACGCGGCCGACGCGCTCGCCGTGGCAATTGCCGACGCGCATCTCGCTCCGCGCAGTTGAACAGGAACGCCGCGCGAAGTTGACAAAGTTGACAGGGTGTCAAGCGCTCAATTTTCAATATTCTTACTAAAATTCAGACGCTTGTGTCCGAAAAGCGAAGTTGACACTTTGGCGCCTCCGGGGGGGGCTGTTCGCCGCGAGGCAGGGTGACAACGATGCAAAAAGAGCAGACCACCCCGTAGCGCGCCCGCATGATGTAGGAAATGCGCTGCGTCCGCTTTCGGATGGGGCGTATGCTGGCATGGATGGCTGGAGGCGGGTGGATCGCCGCCTTAGCCCTCTCCCCTTGCGGGAGAGGGCCCGCGAGAGGGGTCCGGAGCAAAGCTCCGGCCCTACCCCCTCTCAACTGCGACTAGGCAGCAAGCTGCCAAGTCTCCGTATCTCTCCCGCAAGGGGAGAGACGGGGATGGCCGCAACGGACTCCCTACCCGAACGGCAGATTTTTTCCCAATCCCCGCTGGAGCGACCGGTTTTCTGTGCCATACCGCACGCACTCTAGACCTTAACCCGCACGAAAGACCGCAATCATCAATGGCTGACATCCACCTCTATGGCATTCCCAACTGCGACACGGTGAAGAAAGCGCGCGTGTGGCTCGACGCGCAGGGGCGGGGATACACCTTCCACGATTACAAGAAGGAAGGGGCGGAGCCCGAGCGCATTGCCGGCTGGATCGCGGCTGCGGGCCTCGATGTGGTGGTCAACCGCAAGGGCACGACCTACCGCGCGCTGTCCGACGCCGACAAGGCACTGGCCGCCAGCGCCGACACCGCGCCAGCGCTGCTCGCCGCCAACCCTTCGGTGATCAAGCGCCCGATTGCGGAGCACGCCGGCGGCGTTTTGGTCGGCTTCAAGGCGGACGAATGGGCCGCAGCGCTCGGCTGAAGCGCATATTCCGATGAACCCGCTGGAGATGATCGCCGTCGCGCTCGGGCTGGCCAATGTCGGCCTGCTCGTGCGGCGTTCGATCTGGAACTACCCGTTCGGCATGGCGATGGTCGCGCTCTATTTCGTGATCTTCCGCGATGCGCGCCTGTATGGCGAGGCGGCGTTGCAGGTGTTCTTCTTCGTCGTTCAGGGCTGGGGCTGGTGGCTGTGGGCCCGCGCCGGAGGGATGGCGGCGCTGGTCGAGGTCCGCTGGATGGATGGGCGGTCGCGGGCCGCCGCGCTGGTGCTGGTCGCGGGATCGAGCGTCGGGATCGGCTGGGCGATGGCGCGCTTCACCGATGCCGCCCTGCCCTATGCCGATGCGACCATCGCCGGGGCGAGCGTGGTGGCGCAGGTGCTGCTCGCGATGCGCCGGGTCGAGAATTGGGCGCTGTGGATCGCCATCAATGTGCTTTCTATTGGGGTCTATCTCAACCGTGAACTCTATCTCACCGCTGGGCTTTATGTGGCGTTTCTGGTGCTGGCGACGGCAGGCCTGATCGCATGGGCCAAGGCAGCGCGCAGCGGCGAGGCGATTGCGGCGTGATGCGGCGCGGGTTTCTGCTGGGCAAGTTCATACCGCCTCATGCCGGGCACATGGCGCTGCTCCGCGCTGCGCGGGCGCTGGTGGACGAGCTGACGGTGCTGGTGTGCTGGCTGCCTGACGATCCGATTGCAGGCGAGGTGCGGCTGGCGTGGATGCAGGATCTGCTCCCTGATTGCCGGGTGGTGGGCCACGGCGAAGTGGTGCCGCAAGCCCCCGAAGACAGCGCCGATTTCTGGCCGATCTGGCGCAGGATTGTGGCGAGCGCGCATCCCGAAAGCATCGACTATCTCTTCGCGGGCGAGGGTTATGGCGCGGAACTGGCGGCGCAGGTGGGCGCGCTATTCGTGCCGCTGGGAGGCCGGGTGCTAGGGTTGGTGGATGACCCGCTCTCGGGCCTTTCGGGCAGTGCCGTGCGCGCCGATCCGGCGGCGCATTGGGCCTACCTGCCAGAGCCGGTGCAGGCCCATTACCGCCGCACCATCTGTCTTCACGGCGCGGAGAGCACCGGCAAGACCACGCTGGCCGCCGCGCTCGCCGCAGAGACCGGCGCGATGACCGTCGGCGAATATGGTCGCAGCCATTGTGAGGTGCACAAGGCGCCGCTCACCCGCGATGACCTGCTCCTGATCGGCGCTGCGCAGCAGGCGATGATCGCCGCCGCTGCCGAGTGGGCCGGACCGCTGCTGATCGCCGACACCGATGCGCTGATGACCGCCGCCTGGTGCGAAATGCTGCTGGGCGAGCGCCCGCAAGAATTGATGCAGGCACCCAAGGCCGATCTCTACCTGCTGCTCGAACCCGATCTGCCGTGGATCGACGATGGCACGCGCTTTTTCGCCGATCCGGCCGACCGTCACAGGTTTGCAAGGATCGTCGCCCAAGTGCTGGACGATGCCGCCGTGCCGTTCGTGCGGATTGCCGGGCAAGGGCCCGAACGGCTCGCCGCTGCGCGGGCCGCGATAGGAGCGTTGAATGATTGATCCCCGCCTGATCCTTGCCGCGCTTCTGGCGCTCGGCGCTCCAGTGGCGGCGCAGGATATGCTGATCATCGCCCACCGCGGCGCGAGCGCCGAGCGGCCCGAGCACACCCTCGCCGCCTATGAACTCGCGATTGATCAGGGCGCGGATTACATTGAGCCCGATCTGGTCGCGACCAAGGATCTGGTGCTGGTCTCGCGCCACGAGAACGAGCTGTCGGGCACTACCGATGTGGCGAGCCGCGAGGAGTTCGAGGATCGCCGCCGCGACAAGACGATTGACGGGCAAAAGGTCGCCGGCTGGTTCGCCGAGGACTTCACCCTCGCCGAGTTGCGCACCCTGCGCGCGAAGGAGCGCATCCCCTCGCTCCGCCCCGCCAATGCGCGGTTTGACGGGCTGTATCAGGTGCCGACTTTGGCCGAGATCGTGAAGCTGGTGCGCGCCAAGGAAGCGGCGACGGGGCGGCGGATTGGGCTCTACCCCGAATTGAAGCACCCCGAATTCCTGTTGCAGAATGACGGGATCGACATGGTCGATCTGCTGCTGCGCGAATTCCGCACGCTGGGCATCACGCCCGCCGATCCCGTGTTCGTCCAGAGCTTCGAGATCGCCCCGCTCCAACGCCTGAAGCAGCGCGGCGGGGGGTTCAAGCTGGTGCAGTTGGTCGCCCCCATCGGCGGCCCGGCGGACGAACCCGCGATGCGCTATGCCGAGATGGTGACGCCGACGGGGTTGGCTGAAGTGGCGAAGTATGCCGACGCGGTGGGGGCGCATATCGCGCTGGTTCTGACGCCTGAGGGCGCGCCGACGGCGCTGGTGGCGGACGCCAGGGCGGCTGGGCTCGATGTCCACGCATGGACGATCCGGCCAGAGAATGACTTCCTGCCGGTGATGCTGCGGACGGGGGACGAGCCGAAGGGCCGGGGCTGCGGCGATGTGAAGCTGGCGGAGTTGCTCAAGGCGGCGGGGGTTGCGGGGGTGTTTAGTGATGGGGCGCTGAAGGGGCGCACTTGCTCCTAACCGTCATCCCAGCGCAAGCTGGGACCTAGGGCCGCAAGCACCGCGCTTTGCCGCCCTAGGCCCTAGCTTTCGCTAGGGTGACGAAGAGAATTAAGCGCGCCGCGCACTCAAAATATAATTCAGCGACATATCATCCGACAGGTGCAACCCCTTGCCCGGCCGCCATGCGATCCCGCGCTTGGCCGTCACGGTCAGCCCCGCATCCGCCAGCAGCGCCTCAAACTCCTCCGGGGTGATGAAATCCTCCCAGTGGTGCGTGCCTTTGGGGACATAGCCGACTGCCTCCGCCGCGCCGACCAACAGCACCCGGCTCGCTGCCGTCCGGTTCGGTGTCGACATCACCAGCAGCCCGTCAGGCGCCAGCCGCGCCGCGACATCGCGCAGGAACGCGGGCTTGTCAGCCACGTGCTCGATCACCTCGACGCTGGTGACCAGGTCGAAGGTGCCGATATCCAGCCCCGCGACCTCACCCGCCATGTAGCGCAAGGAGCCCCTTCCCTTGTGGGAAGGGGTTGGGGATGGGTGTTCGACAACCGCGGATGGCAGACCCCCCACCCCCAACCCCTCCCCCAAGGGGAGGGGAGTTTCAAAGCCCATCCCCTCCGCATGAGCGCTCGCCGCCGCGACATTCTCCGCCGCTGCGTCAACGCCCGTCACCGCCGCGCCCAGCCGCGCCAGCGGCTCGCACACCAGCCCGGCCCCGCAGCCGATATCGAGCGCCGCCTTGCCCGCCAGCGGCCGCGCCGAAGCCCGCGCGCCCGGCCAATGCGCGTCAATCGCGTCGCGGATAAACGCCATGCGCACCGGGTTCACCTGATGGAGCGACGCCATTGGCCCCTTGGGGTTCCACCAATCCCGCGCGAGGCCAGCGAAGAAATCGGCTTCCTCGGGGCGGATAGTTACATTCGATACGTTTGCGTTTCCCATGAAGCCCTCCTAACAGCGCCCGCGAACACTCACCAGCAGGAGCTTTGGCGCCTTGGCTCGTATCGTGATGAAATTCGGCGGCACCTCGATGGCCGGGACGGAGCGTATCCGCCGGGTGGCGAACATCGTGCGCGCGCAGGCCGCCCTCAAGCCTGATGGAACCCGCGATCAGGTCGCCGTCGTCGTCAGCGCGATGGCGGGCGAGACCGACCGGCTCGTGACCTTCTGCCGCGAGGCCAATCCGCTCTACGATCCGGCGGAATATGACGTGGTGGTGGCCAGCGGCGAGCAGGTCACCAGCGGCTTGCTGGCGCTCACGCTGCAAGCGCTCGGCTGCAAGGCGCGCAGCTGGCTTGGCTGGCAGCTCCCGATCAAGACCATCGAAGCCCACGCCAAGGCCCGCATCGACGAAATCGACGCACCCGCGCTGATCGCCGCGATGGAAGCGGGCGAGATCGCCGTGATCCCCGGCTTTCAGGGCGTATCGGAGGATGGCCGCATCACCACGCTGGGCCGCGGGGGCTCCGACACCTCGGCTGTCGCCGTCGCCGCTGCGATCAAGGCCGACCGCTGCGACATCTACACCGACGTTGACGGCGTCTACACCACCGACCCGCGCATCGTCGCCAAGGCGAAGAAGCAGAAGGCGGTGACCTACGAAGAAATGCTCGAACTCGCCAGCGTCGGGGCCAAGGTGCTCCAGACCCGTTCTGTCGGCCTCGCCATGAAGGAAAAGGTGCGGGTGCAGGTGCTATCGAGCTTTATCGGCGACGGCGCCCCGCCCGCCGATGATCTGCCCGGGACGATGATCGTCTCGGACGAAGAAATGGACGAATTGGTGGAGAAGGGCCTGATGGAACGCCAGCTTGTGACCGGCATCGCGCATGACAAGAACGAGGCGAAGGTGATCCTCACCCGCGTGCCGGACCGTCCGGGCGCGGTGGCGAACATCTTCGAACCGCTGGCCGCAGCCTCGATCAATGTCGACATGATCATCCAGAACGTGGGCCGCGACAAAGGTGAGACCGACGTCACCTTCACTGTGCCGCAGTCCGACCTCGCCCGCGCGCAGGCGCTGCTGGAAGACCGGCGCGATTCCATCGGCTTCAACCGCATCATCACCGACAGCAAAATCGCCAAGATTTCTGTCGTTGGCGTGGGCATGAAGAGCCACGCGGGCGTGGCGTCTTCGATGTTCCGGGCCCTGTCGGATCGCGGGATCAACATCCAGGCGATCTCGACCTCCGAGATCAAGATCAGCGTGATGATTGACGAGGACGAGACCGAACTCGCCGTCCGCGTCCTGCACACGGCTTACGGGCTGGATGCGGTTAGCTGAAAAGCAGTCCGGTTCATCTGAATTAACCATTGTTGGTGACTGCGTTTTAACCTTTCCAGCCGGATTGTGCGGGCTCTCACGCAGAGAGTGAAAGGGCGCACATCATGGCCATCAAGGCCCATCTCGATTCAGTGGCGGCGGGCGATAGCCAGCGCGCCGCCCCTCGCCGTGACTTACGGCTATCGGCCAGCGGGCTCGCCCCCGATGGCGAGGAAGCCAACGTCACCATCCACAATATCTCGGCCGCCGGGCTGCTGATTGAAACCGCGCTCGATCTGGCGGCGGGCGAGCAGTTGGCGCTCGATCTGCCTGAGGCGGGAATCGTCACGGCGGCAGTGGTGTGGCGCAGTGAGCGGCTGTACGGCTGCGCCTTCGAACAGGCGATTAGCTCTGCGGCGCTGGCCGCAGCGCAACTTCAGGGCTTTGCGCCCGGCGTTCCGAACCAGCCACGCCCAGCGGCCCCGGCGACGCAATCGAGCGAGGCGCTAGGGCCGCGGCTCAACCGGCTGCGGCGTGAGGCGGGGCTAACGCTGGCCGAAGTCGCAACCGCGCTCGGGGTCAGCAAGCCGACTGTCTGGGCATGGGAGAAGGGCAAGGCCCGCCCCCTGCCCGAACGGCTGGAAGCGATTGCCGCCGCGCTCGGCGTCGCACCCGACATGCTCGCCCCCGGCCCGGGCAGCGATGGCGAGATCGGCGCCGTCATCGCCGAATGCCGCGAGCGGATTGCCACAGCCTGCGGAACCTCCCCCCAATCCGTCCGGATCATGATCGAACTATAAGACGTTCCGGGTTCCGGCGGCCAGAAGTAGTTACCTACAGCGACCAATACGCATTGGATAGACTGTCCCAATTGAAAAATATGGTAAACGAAATTCGGAGGTGATTCGTTTTTTAGTCGAGTATATTTACTTAACTAACAACATTAGGGATCTTTTTCGGGAAAACAGGGGAATGTTTTCACCCAATCGAATCGCGTTAGTTACCAAGTAAATCTGACTAGGAGCGAGTTGGCGAATCTTTCGTTGAACCGCTGGGGCACTGTCGGCATGAAAATTGGTTTGAGTGACGTCGAAGGCCACGTCTTGCATGGCCTGCTTGAGGAAACCTCCGGCGATATTGTGATCCGGCTCGACCGGCACGGATTCATCATTCACGCATCGGCCAATATTGCCGAACTGGGGCTCGATTTATCGGGCGCCTTGCTGCTGCCGCACATCACTGACCTGGCTGATCGCAATCATGCCGCTTTTCTGGGCGAGCATGTCAACGCGGCGCTCGCTGGACGCACGCAGACGGGCTGGACCGAATTTCCCGTGATCGCCTGCGCTGAACGCGACACCTGCCGGGAAGCGCATTGCCAGCGCTGGTACGCGCTCAGCCTCAGGCCGATGTGCGACAACACCGGCACGCCTGATGGTGCAATGTGCCTGATGCGATCAGTCCAGCAGGTGCGCAGTCTCGAGGGCGAATTGCACGCCCGCGCGGTCACCGATCCGCTGACGGGTCTCGCCAATCGGCAGGCGTTCTGCGCCAGCTTGCGGCGGCACCTCGCCAAAGGCGGCGGGCAGATGATCGCGGTCTTTGCAGTCGATGCAATGCGCGCGCTGCTGATGCGCTATGGCCAGCGCACGGCGGACGAAGTGCTGTGGGGCTTTGCCAAGTTCCTCGAGACGATGGCACTTCTGGGGCATGAACTGGCGCAGCTGGATGGCGAGCGCTTTGCGGTGCTGCTGCCCGAAATGACCTCACGCGGCGCGCGCGAATGGGCCGAGGATGTGGTCACCACCTTCGCCGGCCTCGCCGCTCCCGTCTCAGCCAAGGCGCCGCAATTGACCGCAAGCGCAGGCATTGCGCGGGTGGAGTGCACGGTCGACTGGACCTTGCGGGAGGCGGAACTCGGCCTCGTACTGGCGCGCGCCGGTGGCGGTGGGAAGGTGGCAGTGGCAGGGTATCGGCGGGCGGCTTAACGCCCAGCTAGACTCGCGCGGGCGGATGGGTAATGCCTCTGGCATGAGCCACATTGCCACCATCCTGCTGCTCGGTTCGGGCGAGTTGGGCCGCGAATTCGTGATTGCCGCCAAGCGCCTCGGTGCGCGGGTGATTGCCTGTGACAGCTATGACAATGCTCCTGCGATGCAGCTGGCAGACGCGCGCGAGGTGTTCTCCATGCTCGATGGCGCGGCGCTGCGAGCGGCAGCGGAGAAGCACCGGCCCGATCTGATCGTCCCCGAAATCGAAGCGATCCGCACCGAGGTGCTCGCCGATCTGGAGGCCGAGGGGTTCACCATCGTCCCCTCCGCCCGCGCGGCGCAGCTGACCATGAACCGCGATGCGATCCGCGATCTGGCCGCGGGCGAGCTGGGCCTCGTGACCTCGCAATACGGCTATGCCGAAAGCTTCGCCGAAGCGCGCGAAGTGGCGGCGCGGATCGGCTATCCGCTGGTGATGAAGCCCGTGATGTCGTCATCGGGCAAGGGCCAGAGCAAGGTCGACACGCCCGAAGCGCTGGAAGCCGCCTGGGACTATGCCGTCGCCAATATGCGCGGCGACCGGGCGCGGGTGATTGCCGAGCAATTCATCGCCTTCGATTACGAGATCACTCTGCTGACCGTGCGCCACGCAGGCGGCATCAGCTTCTGCCCGCCGATCGGCCACCGGCAGGAACGCGGCGATTACCGCGAAAGCTGGCAGCCCGCCGCCATGTCGTCTGCCGCGCTGGCCGCCGCGCAGGATATGGCCGCTAAGGTTGTCGCAGCGCTACAAGGCGGCGGACGCGGCTGGGGGCTGTATGGCGTCGAGTTCTTCGTAAAAGGCGAGGAGGTGATCTTCTCCGAGCTGTCCCCGCGTCCGCACGATACCGGGATGGTGACGCTGGCCTCGCAGGATTTGAACGAGTTCGATCTGCACGCCCGCGCGATCCTCGGCCTGCCCGTGCCCGCCGCGATCACCGCGCGCCCCGCCGCCTCAGCCGTGATCCTCGCTGACCGTGATTGCGATGACTTCGGCTTCGAGGGGCTGGCCGATGCGCTCGCCCTTTCGCCCGATGTGGACGTGCGGATCTTCGGCAAACCTGTCACCCGGCCCTACCGCCGGATGGGCGTGGCGCTCGCTCGTGCCGCTGATGCGCTCACCGCCGTCGCCCTCGCCAAGCAAGCCGCCGCAGCCGTGCGGATTGTCTATTCCCCCGAAGCCGACTAGGGCGCGCGCCATGACAACCTATCCCCACACCGCCGCTCTGATGAAGCGCGGCACCGACTTCCTCGGCTGCGAGACCGCGATCATGTGCGGCGCGATGAGCTGGGTGAGCGAGCGCAACCTTGTCGCCGCGATTTCCAACGCGGGCGGGTTCGGCGTGATCGCCTGCGGGGCGATGACGCCCGACATCCTCGACCGCGAGATTGCCGCAACCAAGGCGCTGACGACCAAGCCCTTCGGCGTCAACCTCATCACAATGCACCCGGGTCTGTTCGATCTGATCGCCGTGTGCCGCAAGCATGGCGTGACCCATGTGGTGCTGGCAGGCGGCATCCCGCCCAAAGGCTCTGTCGAGGCGATCAAGGAGAGCGGCGCGAAAGTGATCTGCTTCGCCCCCACGCTGGCGCTCGCCAAGAAGCTGCTGCGTTCTGGTGCGGATGCGATGGTGATTGAGGGGATGGAGGCAGGCGGCCATATCGGCCCGGTCTCCACCAGCGTGCTGGCGCAGGAAATCCTGCCCGAACTCGCCGCCGACCACCTGATCTTCGTCGCCGGCGGCATTGGCCGCGGCGAGGCAATTGCCAGCTATCTCGAAATGGGCGCAGCGGGCGTGCAACTCGGCACCCGGTTCGCCTGCGCGACCGAGAGCATCGCCCACCCTGCCTTCAAGAAGGCCTTTTTCCGCGCCTCGGCCCGCGAGGCGGTCGCCAGCGTGCAGGTCGATCCGCGCTTGCCGGTGATCCCCGTCCGCGCGCTGAAGAACAAGGGCACCGAGGAATTCACCGCCAAGCAGCGCGAAGTCGCCGCGCTGCTGGACGCGGGCGAAGTCGACATGGGTGAAGCGCAGCTCCAGATCGAACATTTCTGGGCAGGCGCCCTGCGCCGCGCGGTGATCGATGGCGATGTCGAGAATGGCAGCGTCATGGCCGGGCAATCGGTCGGCATGGTCACCAAGGAAGAACCGGCCGCTGACATCATCGCCGAGCTGATGAGCCAGTGCGAGGCGGCGCTCGCGCGGTAAGATGGCGCAACCCCTGATCCTCACCCTCGCCTGTCCCGACCGGCCCGGCATCACCGCGCGGGTCACGGGGTTTCTGTTCGAGCGCAATTGCAACATCCTTGATGCGCAACAATTCAATGATCGCGCGCGGAACGGCGGCGGCGACCGCTTCTTCATGCGCGTGGTGTTCGACCCCGACGGCTCGACCGCCGAGGGACTGCGCGCCGATTTCACCGCGCTGGCGGCGGAATTCGCGATGAACTGGAAGATGGCGACGGAAGACCGCCCGCGCCGCACCATTATCCTTGTCAGCAAGTTCGATCACTGCCTCGTCGATCTCCTCTACCGCTGGCGCACGGGCGAGTTGCCGATTGATCCAGTGGCGATCGTCTCCAACCACCCGCGCGAGGCCGCGATCCGGGTGGATATCGGCGATATCCCGTTTCACCACATCCCGGTGACCCCCGAGACCAAGCCCGAGGCCGAGGCGGCGTTCCGCGCGCTGGCGGATAAAACGGACGCCGAGTTGATCGTGCTCGCGCGCTATATGCAGGTGTTCTCGGACGAGCAGTCCGCCCATTTCGCCGGGCGCTGCATCAACATCCACCACTCCTTCCTGCCCGGTTTCAAGGGCGCGCGGCCCTATCACCAGGCGCACGAACGCGGCGTGAAGATCATCGGCGCCACCGCGCACTTCGTCACCGCCGACTTGGACGAAGGCCCGATCATCCACCAGGATGTCGAGCGGATCACCCATGCCGACAGCCCCGAAGACCTCGTGCGAAAGGGCCGCGATATCGAACGCCGGGTGCTCGCCGAAGCGGTGCGGCTGTTTTCGCAGGAACGTGTATTGATGAACGGCACACGGACGGTGGTGTTCAGAGGCTAATTCAGACGGGGGAACGGCGCATGATCAAGGCAATCGCAGGGGCGGCATTGATGCTGCTCCCGGTGTCCGTGGCCGCACAGGAGCCTGCCCTGTTTGCACCCAATTGCGCCGCCATTGCCACCTTCCTTGATCGCGCTGTGAAAGAGGGCCGCACCGTGGGCGCTTCAGCGCTGGTTTGGCACGACGGGGCCGAAGCCTGCTTTGCTACCGCCGGCGATGCTGACCGTGAGGCAGCCCACCCCATCGCCCGCGACACGCTGTTCCAGATCTATTCGATGACCAAGCCGGTGACCGGCACCGCGCTGATGCAGTTGTGGGAGCGGGGCAAGTTTGGGCTCGACGATCCGCTCGAATGGCACCTGCCCGAATATGCCGCGCTCAAGGTGGCCGATGGGACGAACCCCGATGGCTCGCCGATCTTACGCGATCCGCGCCGCAAGGTGACAGTGCGCGATGTGCTGCGCCACACGGCAGGGTTCACCTATGGCCCCGAAGGCCCGCCGCAGAACGCTGCCGACCGGGTGTGGGCCGAGCTTCAGCCGCTGTCCTCCACCAACACGCTGGCGGAATTCTCGCAGAAAATGGCGCAGGCGCCGCTGTTGTTCGACCCCGGCACGCACTGGAATTACAGCGCGGGCGTGGATGTGCAGGCGCGGCTGGTCGAGGTGCTGTCGGGCCAGCCCTTCGCTGAATATGTCGCGCAGCATATCTTCCAGCCGCTCGGCATGACGGACAGCGGGTGGAAACGCACCGCCGCCGACCGGCCGCGCCTCGCCCGGATCTATGAAGGCGAGAATGGCGCGCTGGCGCCGTGGCCGGATGACAGGCTGCTCAATGCCAACTTCATGGGCCAGCCGATGACAATGGGCGGATCGGGGATCGTAACCACCGTCGATGATTACATGACCTTCGCGCGGATGCTGCTGGGCGAAGGGACGCTGAACGGGGTGCGCATCCTCAAGCCCTCGACCATCCGGCTGATGGCGAGCGACCAGCTCGATCCGCGCATTGCGCCCGCGAACCGTTCATGGCTGGTGGGCAAGGGCGGCGGCGGGTTCGGCTTCAATGTCTTCGTACGCACGGCGCGCCCTGCGACGCCGGATGAGAACCGCGGCAGTGTCGGCGAGTTCTATTGGGACGGTTATCCTTCGATGCTGTTCTGGGTCGATCCAGCGCAGAATATGGCGGTGGTCTTCGCAACGCAGAAGCTGCCGTTCGATAGTGATCTGCACCGCGATGTCCGGGTGGCGGTTTACGGCGCGGATTATACCGGGCCTCCGGGCGACTAGCGCATTTTTCGCAGTGGTCAGGGCCGGGCGGCGCGCGCAGTCTGGCGCGCATGATCGTTGAACGCCTCGACCATGTGAACATCATCACCGACCGGCTGGCCGAGACCGCGCGGTTCTATGCCGAGCTGCTCGATCTGGAGGAGCGTGACGGCCCGCCGCCGCTCCCGCCGCATCAGGTGCGCTGGATGTATGACGCGAGCGGGCAGGCGATCCTGCACATCAATTCGGTCGATTGCCCGCGCGCCTTTGACCGTGCCGTCATGCCGGGGGCCGAGACCGGGGCGATCCACCATGTCGCGCTGCGCTGCGGGGCGTTTGATGTGGTGAAAGCGCGGCTCGATGCGCGCGGGGCGGAGTACCGGGTGAATGATGTGCCCTCGATTGGTTTGCGGCAGATTTTCACCGCCGATCCCAACAACGTGCTGCTGGAGTTGAATTTTTTCGGGAGTTAATCCCTCTACTCCCGTAACCCCCGTCACCCTGAACTTGTTTGTGCAAGCACAGCTTCGCTTCCAGGGTCCATTCGGCAGCCCAACGCGGTTCACGATGGAGCAGAGAGAAGCTGTGAAATGGATGCTGAAACGAGTTCAGCATGACGAGTAAAGCGGCCATCAGCTCTCACCTTTCACCAGCGCGCGCCACACCGGAGGCGCTTGGTCGTCCTCCAGCGGGTTCCACACCAGTGCCATCCGCGCGCGGGCCTCCGGCTCGGGCACACCAGCAGCGCAGTCGAGCAGGTAGAAGAACGCCGTCACCCGCCAGTTCATGATGCAATGCACGTGGGAAGCGCCCGGATGCGCGGCGAGCGCTTCGGCCAGTGCCGCGACATGGGCAGGCGTCGGCGCGTCGAAGGGCACCGGGATGTGGGTGTAAGCAATCCCTGCTGCCGCCAGCAGCGCCGCCTCATCCGCCAGCGCCTCGGGGTGCGTGTCCAGTGCGAGGTTCACCACGTGCCGCACGCCTATAGCCGCGAGGCGCGCGGGATCATGCGCTTCGAGCTTGCCCGAGGTGGTGATCCCGTCCGCGCGGCGTTGCCAATTGCGGATATCCTCGGGATCACCGCTCATGGCCTAGCCCTTCGGCGGCACGGGCAGATCAATCGCCTGCACTTCGGTGCCGATGGCATAGACGCGCACGCCCGTGTCCGTGCTAACGGTCTGGAACTTGTTGGCAGCCCGTGCGATGGGCGCGCGCTCCCACGTCTTGCCGCCGTCCTGCGTGGCGAAGCCGCCTGCCATCGTGCCGACAAAGCCCACATCCGCGCTGACGAAGCCGATGCCGAACTGGCGCGCGGTCTTGTCCTGCGCGATTTCGATCTCGCGCCATGTTGCCCCGCGATCATCGCTGCGGATCACCAACTGGGTGGCGCGTTCGGGATCGTAGCTCTGCACTGTGGCGTAGCCGGTATCGCCGCCTTCGGGGAAGCTCGCCTTCCAGATCAACTCATAGGCGCGGCCCGAGCGATAGACTTCCTTCCACGTCTTGCCGCCATCTTCGGTGCGCAGCACCAGCCCTTCGGCCTGTGCAGGATCAGCGTTGGTGGCAGCGAAGACGAGGCCGGTGTTCTCATCGAAGAACTTCACGTCGAGGATCATGCCGGCGTGCGCGCTCATATCGATCACGCTCCACGTTTCGCCCCCGTCGAGAGAGCGCAGCATCCCCGTCGGCCCGCCCACACGCCCGGCGGCGTGGATGATGGTGCGGGGCTTCAATTCGCCCTGATAGATGCGCTTCACCGGCAGGATATCGATCGCGCAAACGCCCTTGATCGTGGCCTCGCCAGTGTCGACCGCCTCCCACGTCACCCCGCCATCGCGGGTGCGGTACAGCGGCGTTTCATCGGTGACGCCGGGGTAATAGTCCGTGCCGATATTGCCGATGAAACCGTTCTGGCGATCAACGAAGCCGACCGCGCGCACGAAGGTGCCGGGGCGGCTTGCGACCTTCTGCCATGTCGCGCCGCCGTCCTTGGTGGCGAACAGATCGCCTGCGCCGGTGCCGTACCAGCCGTGCTCAGCATCGACGAAGCTGACAGAGTCGCGCTTCCCGCGATACGCCTCGGTAGCAAAAGTGCGCCATTCGCCCGCCGCCGGAGCAGCAGCGACAGGCGCGGCATCCTCGGCAGCGAGCGGCATGGCATAGGCAAGTGCGGCGATTGCCGCGGCAGTAAGCAGTTTCATGTGGTGCGACCCCTTGTTTGGCCTAGCGGCGGGCGACCTTCCTCCCCGCCTCTATGGCCTTGTCTGCATTGGCCCTGCTGATGACATAAGCACGGATCGCTTCGATCTCCGTTTTCGACAAAGAGCCTTTAAAACTCGCCATACCGTTGTTTTTCAACACGCCGTCATGCACAACGGCGCTCCACGCAGCCGCGCTTTCGAGCGAACCGGCGCGGCGCAGGTCCGGCAAAACGGTTGAACCCACCGCGCCCGGCGCATGGCACACCGCGCAGTATCGGCCATACTTCGTCTGCCCCACCGCGATCACCTCGGGCGCAGCCGTGCTGGGCGGCGGGTCGAGCGGCAGGTCGGCCAGCGCCGGTTCGGGCGGCAGTTTCGCCGTCCCGCCGATCTTGAACACCAGCAGGCGCGAGATGTTGCGCACCGGCGCCTTGCGGTTGATCAGATCGCCATCAACGCTGAGCGCATAGGCCCCGCCCCAACCCGCCAGCACCGCGACATATTGTTCGCCATTGACGGTGTACGTAACAGGCGGCGCGACCACGCCGGTCTGCGCGGCGAAGCTCCACAGCTTCTTGCCATTGGCGGCGTCATAGGCGTTGAATTCGCTGCCCGTGGTGCCTTGGAACACAAGGCCGCCGCCGGTCGCCAGCAAGCCGCCGTTCCACGGCCCCGGATGCTCGACCGTCCAGCGCGCCTTCTGCGCAACCGGGTCCCACGCCACCAGCCGACCCTTGAGCGTACCGGCGACCTCCTTTCGGAAGCCCCCGTCAGACGGCAATTCGCCGGCCAAGCTGAAGCCGACATTGAAGCCGCGTGCGCGATCAGGCTTCCAGTTGGCCTCGGGCGCATACATCATCCCCGCTTCGAAGGCGGGGATGTAAACCAGATTCTCGGTCGGGCTATAGGCCATCGGGTGCCAATTGTGCCCGCCCAGCGGCCCCGGCAGCACCAGCGCGGGCTTGCCGGTCTTGTCGATCCGGGTTTCGGGGTTCTCGATCGGGCGGCCGGTCTTGGGATCGACGCCCGTCGCCCAGTTGAGGCCGACATAGGGCTTGGCCGAGATGAACTTCCCCGTCTCGCGGTCGATAACATAGAAGAACCCGTTCTTGGGCGCCTGCATCAGCACTTTGCGGGGCTTGCCGTCGATCTCCATGTCGGCGAGCATGATGTGCTGGGTGGCGGTGAAGTCCCAGGTTTCCCCGGGCGTGGTCTGGTAGTGCCAGACGTACTCGCCGGTCTTGGGCCGGATCGCGACGATGCTGGAGAGGTAGAGATTGTCCCCTTCCCCCGTCCCGTCCTTGCCGGGGCTGCGATAGGCGCGGTTCCACGGGCTGCCATTGCCGACCCCGATATAGAGCAAATCAAGCTCGGGATCATAGGCCATCGAATCCCACACCGTCCCGCCACCGCCAATGGCGTCATTGGCGCCGAGCACATCCATGTTCCACGTTTCCGCGGCCTTCTGGAGATAGGCGGGCTGATCCTTGGCATCCCCGCCTTCGGGCACGGTATAGAACTTCCACAACTGCTCGCCGCTGCCCGCGTCATAGGCGGCGACAAAGCCTCGCACGCCGAATTCCGCGCCGCCATTGCCAATGATCACCTTGCCATCAATCACGCGCGGCGCGCCGGTGATGGTGTAGCTTTTCGACTGATCGACCGTGACCTTCTCCCACGCGACCTTGCCCGTCTCGCGGTCGAGCGCGATCAGGCGGCCATCGAGCGTGCCGAAGAACAGCTTGTCGCCCCACGCGGCCAGCCCGCGGTTCACCACATCGCAGCAGGCCTTCACGGCGGTTTCGCCCGGAACCTGTGGGTCATACTCCCACAGCTTGGCGCCGGTGGTGGCATCAAACGCCTTCACCTTGCTCCATGCGGTGGTGAGGTAGAGCTTGCCGTCGATCACCAACGGGGTCGCCTCCTGCCCGCGCCCGGTGTCCATATCGGCATACCAGGCAAGGCCGAGCTGGCCGACATTCTCGCGGTTGACCCCATCCAGCGGAGAAAAGCGCTGTTCGGAATAGGTGCGCCCATGGCTCACCCAGTTGGCCGAATCGCCATCCGCGCCGACCAGCACGGCGGAGGTGATGCGCCCCTCCTCGCCCCCGTCAGCTCCGCCGAAAATCTGGCTGCAATTGGCCAGCGTGCCTGCCGACAGCAATAATGCTGCGCCCAGCGTCCACCGCTTCAGGTCCATCGATCCCACTCTCCTGTGTTTTCTTTTGCCACCTATGTTGCCCCCACAATCAGCGCTTGTCCATGCCCGCCGCTCCTGCCTATCTGTGGCGATGGCGGGGGCCGCAGGAGAGATTTCAATGTGCGAAGAAAGCAAGCTGGCCGAATGGGCCAAAGCCACCATCAGCCGCCGCCAGTTCGGCGCTTTGACCGGAGCAGCGGCGCTGGCCGCCTGCGCATCGGGTGAAGCCGAAAGCGTGGCGCAAAACCCGCTCCCCGGCCTCAAGGAACGCGGGGTCAGTTTCGCGACCGCGGATGGCACGCTGGACGGGTTTTTCGTCCAGCCTGAAAGCGGCAACCACCCCGCCGTGATCCTGTGGCCCGACATCGCCAGCATCCGCGAAGCCAAGCGCAACATCGCCCGCAAGCTCGCGCAGGCAGGCTACGCCGTGCTGGTGGTGAACCCCTATTACCGCGACGTCACCGGCGAACAGTTCGCCGATTTCGCCACTTTCATCGCGGACGGCGGCTTCCAGAAGGTCGGCCCGTGGCGCAAGAAACTCGATGCCGCTGCGATCATGCGGGATGCGACCGCCATCGTCGATTGGCTCGACCGGCAGGAAGGCGTCGATCAGGCGCACGGGATCGGCACGCAGGGCTATTGCATGGGCGGGCCGTTCACGATCTGGAGCGCAGCGGCGGTGCCCGCCCGGATCAAGGCCGCGGCGAGCTTCCACGGCGGCGGACTGGTGCGGCCCGACAATCCGATGAGCCCGCACAAGCTGCTCGACAAGGTCGATGCCAGCCTGCTGATCGCGGTGGCGCAGGATGATGACGCCGAAGCCCCAGCCGACAAGACCACCTTTGCCGAAGCAGCCGAAGCAGCCAAGGTCGGCGCGGTGGTGACCGTCTATCCGGGCGATCACGGCTGGATGGTGGCCGACAGCCCGGCCTATGACGCCACGGCCGCCGCGCGCGGTGAGGCTGACCTCAAGGCGCTCTACGCCGCCGCACTGGGTTAAGACCGGCTCCTGATCCACTCCCTCTTCACCCCGGTTTGCGCCGGAGTGAAGCTGGGTTTGCAAACAGTCCGCTGCCTGCGCGCAGCGCTTCGTTGGAGGGAGTGGCAATGGTGCCCACAGGGAGACGGTCGAAAGCGGCTTGGCTGGCGCCGATCATCGCAAGCCTTTTGGGCTTTGCCCCGCTGTGGGCCGCGCCGCACCTGAAGCCCGTCGGACCCGACGCCATCGCGGCGAACACGCAAGCAGTGCCGCTGAAGCTAGGCGGCCGAACCATCGTTCAGGGATCGGGGTTCGCCAGCGGCTGGCCTGGGGTCTATGCCGAGGCGCGGTTTGTCGGCGCCTCGGCGCTGATCGGCCCGTTCTCCGGACGATCGCGGTGGCGCGTCAGTATCGACGGTGCTGGCATCGGCGTCCTCGACACACTCGTTGCGCCTGTTTTCGTGGTCGAAGGTCTCTCGGACGAGGCGCACACGCTCCGGCTCGAACGGATCGACGAGGACCGCTTTGCGATAATCCAGATTGCCGGCGTCTATGTCCCGCCCTCGGGCCGAACGCTCCCGCCCGCACCGCCAAAACTCCGACAGATCGAGTTCATCGGCGATTCGTTCATGCCCGGCTTCGCGATGAGCGCAGCCTCCTTTGAGTGCACCGATCAGAAGATCTGGGAAGCGACCGATACCAGCCTTGCTTGGCCGGTACTTGTCGCCAATGCGCTCGATGCTGATTACCAGATTAACGCCTATTCGGGTGCTGGGTTCGTGCGGAACTTCGTCTATCAGCGGGCTTGGCCGACGATGCCCTCGCTCTATGAACGCGCGGTGCCAGCCGTTGCTGGACTCTACCGGCGGCCGACGACGTGGCGTCCCGAACTTATGATCATCGGTCTAGGTGAGAACGACTTTGAACCCCCTATCCTGACCACAGACGCCCTGCCTACGGTCGACGCCGTCCGGACAGCGATCGTTCCGGCTATCGCACGCTTCGTGCAGCGCCTGCGCCGCGAGAACCCGGCGGCGCGAATCGTGCTGCTCGATTACGGGCACCTCCCGTCGCGCACCGCGCATGAAGCCGCGCTTGCTCACCTGTCCCCTGCTGATCGCAGGCAGGTGAGCTTGTTGACGATGGACCGCAACTTCGGCCTGACCGCTTGCTATTCCCACCTAGACCCGGCCGATCACCGCCTCGTAGCCGACCGCGTTCTGCGATGGCTGGGCGATCGGGAGTAACCTAGCAGCGCGAAGGCCGCCATTCGTGCGCTACCCCTTGCGCGCCTTGGCCCGATCATTGGCCGCGCCGAACCGGCCATGCTTGCGGTAACGCAGCATCCACTTGTCGAGGAACAGGCCGAGGGGCTTGGGCTCGATCCCCAATTCGGCGAACCCGCGCGCACCGGGCGCGACCGTGCTGCCGGGCTTCAGCAGCGTCCACTGATCGCGGCTCATCGGCGTGCCGGGGATCGCGGCGAAGGTCGCGCTGAGGCCATCGGGCACGGCGAGGAAGGTGCGCTTGCGCCCTTGGGCCTCGGCGATCCGCTCGTGGATCTCCATCATGCTGAGCTGCTCCGGCCCGCCCAGCTCATAGGTGTGGCCACCGTGGCGTTCAGGGTGCTCCAGCGCCACTGCAATCGCCTCGGCCACGTCATCGGCATAGACCAGCTGCAACTTCGCCTCCGGTCCGAACACCGGGAGCACCGGGAGCATCTCGATCATCCCGCCGAACAGGTTGAGGAAGTTGTCGTCCTTGCCGAACACGATCGAGGGCCGCAGCACCGTCGCGGCGGGAAAAGCGGCGAGCACGCGCTGCTCGCCCAGCGCCTTGCCGCGCGCGTAAGCGGTGGGCGAGCCCGCGTCGGCGCCGATCGCGCTGATCTGGACGAAGGCCTTGACGCCGCCCGCTGCGGCGAGCCGCGCGATGGTGCCGGGGGCCTCACCCATCAGCTTTTCGAGATCGCCGGTGAACGCACCGACGAGGTTGACCACATAGCCCGCCCCATCGATTGCAGCAGCGACGTGCTCCTCGCGGGTGATATCGCACGGCATCAGCTGCAACTGGCCCAGATTGGCAAGCGGCTTCAGATCCTGCGCCTTGCCGGGCGCGCGGCTGGCGAGCCGAACCCGGGCACCGCGAGCGAGCAGCGCCTGCGCGACATAATTGCCGATATAGCCGGTGCCGCCGAAAATCGTGACCAGCTGGCCGGAAAGCGGGGAGGAGGTGGGCATGGTTTGGGTGCTCTTCGTGGCCTGAGACAGTGCAGGGCGTTGTGCTGCCCGCGCTTTGCTTCAACGAAGCGGGCGAGGCAAGGGTTCCGGTGGCGGGAATCGCCGGGATTGCCAAGGCGCTTTGCGGGCGTTCCGACAGGCCGAAGCAGCCGGTCAGGCTTCGCTTACACGGCGAGCAAGGTTTGCATTGACAGCACCCCCACCCCCCCGCTAATGGCCCGCGCCTACCCAGCTTCCGGCAGCGATGACCGGATGCACCGTGCCCAGATGGCGGAATTGGTAGACGCACCAGCTTCAGGTGCTGGCGCTCGCAAGGGCGTGGAGGTTCGAGTCCTCTTCTGGGCACCAACATACCAAAAAGAAACACAAAATCGTCTCAAATACGGTCTTCGGATCGTGTTTGCTACGGTTTGGCGCCCATAATTCAGGCACAAGTCTCAGAGATAATGAGAAAAACAGTCCGCGCGGCTGCTACGGTTTCAGTCACGGTTTGCTACCCACTGGCAGGCTTTTGGCAATTCAGCCAACCTCCCACGCCGCCAAAAGCCAGCCGTGAGACCGGTCTTTGTGGAACAGGCGACACGATGCCCGTCCTCAAACGTGAAATTTCAAAGTGAATCTCACCGAAAGCTGCCATAGCGGCGGCACGCAGCTATGCTATTTCACCCTCAGACATTGATCGTGCTTTTCCGTCCAGCGCACCGGAAGGCTCCCACGGGGTAACGTCGAGTGTCACAGCGGAAATCGCTTAAAGTTTACTTCGACGGCGGCTGCCGACCCAATCCTGGCCCCTTGGAGGCGGCCGTGGTCGCGCGCGGCGCAAGCTACTTCTACGATTACTTGGGATACGGCACGAGCAGTGACGCCGAATGGCTCGCCCTCCGGCTAGCTCTTCAACTCGCGCAATCGCTGGGCGAGCCTGAATTTGATCTGGTTGGCGACTCGTTAGAAGTCATCCGGCAGGCGAGTGGTTCATCCCGTTGTCGTTCGGTTGCAGCTTCGGATCACCTCGCCAAATATGAGGAATGCGCGGCTTCAGGACGACCGAGACGTCTTATCTGGACACCGCGACAGCAAAATCTGGCAGGTATTGCCCTCGCCAAACGCAATACCCTTCGATGAGGCATCTGGGCCGGTGATGATGGCGCGAAAGCGTGGCAGATGTCTGCCACTCGGCGTTCAGTCAGCCCGGAACACCTAATCCAGGCTCGTCTTCGGAAACATCCATTGGACCGCCAGCGATGGCGCGAACGGGGTCCAGGCGTTTTCGGGCTGCGCGAGGCGATCGGCAATCGCGATCATCACGCTGGGATTGACCCCGAGCCCGCAATGGCTGGCGTGGACTTCGATATTCTCGCTCGGCGTGCGGGTCGGTTTCTGGACCGATCCGCGCCAGTGTACGATCCCGTCGGTCTTGGTCAGGATCGAGGTGGTCGGCACCGGCGGCGCCTCATCAAGACGGCGAAAGCGCCCGCCGCGCATCGGCTCGGGTTCCTTGCCGTTCAAGAGCTCGAACAACCGCGCTGCGCTGGTGTGGTTGCGGTCATCGGAAATCGGGCTGCCGAGGCTGATCACCAGCCGCACGCGATCAGGATGCAGCTTGGCAAGTTCGCGCGCCAGCACCCCGCCAAGGCTCCACCCGACCAGCGAGACCTTGCGCCCGCTGTCGTCATTCAGCCGCTTGAGCTGGTTCTCCAGCCGCGTGATCAGCGCATTGTCGACCCGGACGTTGCGCCCGCTATCCCAGCCGTGGGCGTCATAGCCCAGCCCCTTGAGCAGGCGCCGCATCGGCACGGTCGAGGAGTTGGAGGCCATGAAGCCGGGCAGAACCTGCACCGCGTGCCCATCCCCCTTGGGCAGGTGCGACAGGAGCGGGCGGGTCATGTAGAACGCACCCAGTTCGAACACCGCGCGCCCTTCGATGAAGGTCCAGATCCGGCTCGGTGGGCGCGGCGGAGGGGCGAATTGTGCGGCGGCCGTTGCTGTTGCGGTCATTGTGTTTTCCTTCGCTGTTCGGGGCTTCCGGCCAGTCATGCCCGCTTGGCCTTGCCTGCGGCGCGTTTGCGCTTGGCGGGTGCTGCCTCCGCTTTCGGAGCGGCTGCGGCGTGTTGTTTAGCAGCCAGCAGCTCTGCAAAACTATCCTCGATGCATTTCACGTAGAAATCGGGATCGGGCAACAGCTCGCGGTCGGCGGTGAATGCGATGGTCGCCTCGTCGCAATAGGATTGCACCACATGGCCAAGGCCGAGGCCGTCGGTCAGGCACAGCAGGCCCATCATGCTTTCCAGCCGCGCGCCGGCAAAATGGATCGGGACCGGCGGGCCGGGGACGTTGGTGACCACGGTGGTGAACGGCGGAGCCACCCCGCGATTGGCAAGGCCGAGCCGGGTGTAAAGCTGCGCTCCCAGCGCCATGAACAGCGCCGGGGAGACCTTGCTCATCTCGGTCATGTTGCGCGCGCCGATCGCGTCGGACATCGCCTTGCTGTTGGCGGTCTGCGAGAAGACGAAGGCCAATCGCTCGGCCGGGTCTGCGATATGGGTGCCGAGCGGCGCGATCATCGCGGCGACCTGATTGCCCATATCGCCCTTCTCGCCGCCTGCGCGAACCGAGATCGGGGCCATCGCGGTCAGGGTCTTCTTGGGCAGGTCGTCCTTGGCCAGCAGATACTGCCGCATCGCTCCGCCGATGATCGCGAGGAACACGTCATTGACCTTCGCGCCTTCGGCCAACGCGCGGATCGCCTTGATGTCGGCCAGCTTAAAGCTGCGCCCTTCGACCACCCGGTGCGGGGAGATTGCGCGGTTGAAGCGCGATTTGGGCGCGATCATGTCGGCGCTAACGGTGAAGTCCTTGACCACCAGCCCCTTGATCGCCTTGGCCAGCCCCGGCGCGGCCTTGGCGGCGACCTCAAGCTGCCGCAGCGGATTGGTGACGGCGTTGAAATAGCTTTTGCCGAGCAGTTCGATGGGGTTGGGGAGGCGCTCGGGCTTCCAGGTGTCGGGCTGGTTCGGGGGCGGATCATTTGGGCGCAGCGTGTGCAGCGCCTCCATCAGATCGATCCCGCTCATCCCGTCGATCGCCGCGTGGTGGACTTTGGTGACCATCGCGAAGCTGCCCGGGGAGACGCCGGGGACATTGTCGAGCCCCTCGACCACAGTGAACTCCCACGGCGGGCGATCCAGATCGAGCGGCCGGGCGAAGATGCGGGCGGCCTGAATGCACAATTGCCGCCAGTCGCCGGGTCTGGGCAAGGCGACATGGCGCACGTGATATTCGAGATCAAAGTCCGGATCCTCGACCCAATAGGGGTAATCGAGATCGAACGGCACGCGCACCAACCGCTGGCGCATGGTGCGGCTCAGCTGCGCGCGGGCGCCAATGAATTGCAGGATGTCCTTGAAGCGCACGAAGCTGCCGGGTGCGGTCTCCGGGTTGTAAATGAGGATCGAACCGATGTGCATCGGCGAATTGCGCGTTTCCAGCGCGACGAAGGACGCATCCATTCCCTGCAATTGTCGCAAGGCCCTCTCCCCCTGTTACCCCTTTTGGCGGGGCTTAAGCGGGAGAGGCTAACAGACGACAGGCGGCGGTCAACTTGCCGCCCCCGTTAAGGCCTTCTGCGGGCGGCGTCAGCGCTCGGGCAGCAGCGCGAGCAAGGCGAAGCTCGCGAGCCAGTGTTCGCCCATGTAGTCGCCCTCGACATGGGGGAGCGCGGCCGCGAGGTGCTGGTCGGCAAGCTGATAAAGCCCGGCGCGCTCCGCCTCTCCCCCTAGCCGCGCGGCAATGGCATTGAGGCACCAAGCGCGGCTGAGGTTCAGCCCGTCGAGATGCGCGATCTTGCCGTCGCTGCGATCGGATACCGTGACCGGGCGGCATTCGCGCGTCAGCCAGCCGTTTGCGACCACCAGCGCCTCAAACCACGGGGCAAATGCGAGATGCGGGCGGACTTCCGCCATGAGCAGCGCAGCGGTCAGGACCGGCGAGAGGAATTCGTCACCCCCCGGCTCCCACCCGGCATAGTCGCGGCGGTGGCCGAAGGCGCGCTCCGCCCAGTCGTCGATCAGCATGACGAGTTCGGGATCGAGGCCGACTGCCCAGCGGCGCGCCAGCACCAGCGCGAAGGCGGTGTTGAAATGGGTGCCAACCGTGATTGGATAGGTGAGGATGCCGAGATAATCGCGAAGCCGCGCCGCAAACGCGCGAGCGAGCGGTTCGAGCCGCGCGGCCCATGCGTGGTCCTCATGCCGCGAAGCCTCGTGGTGGAGATACATCAGCCAGCCCCAGCCATAGGGCCGCTCGAACCCCCGCGATCCCGGACGGTCGAGGTAGGCCAGCTCCACCGCCAGCTTCGCCTCGGTAAAGGTTTCGTCGGCCAAGGCCTCAATTGCCGCCGCCTCGGGCATATCGGGGTAAATTCGCCGCACAGTCAGCAGCGTCCACCAGCCGTGGACGCAGGAATGCCAGTCGAAGCTGCCGAAGAACACCGGATGGGCGGCCTGGGGCAGGCGCAGGTCTTCCGGCCCCGTGAACACATGATCGTCCTTGTAAGGGAAAGGCCGCGCCACATGGCCCAGCGCCACGCGGGCGAAGCGGCGGGCTGTGTCCTCGGTCAGTTCCACAGCCAGAACGCCCCCACATAGATGATCACGATATTGCACACGAGCAGCGGCACTGCGGTGCCCACCTGCTGGCGGATCACCGCGTTCTGGTCCTTGAGCTCCAGCAACGCGGCGGGCACGATGTTGAAGTTGGCCGCCATCGGGGTGAGCAGCGTGCCGCAGAACCCGGCCAGCATCCCTACCGCGCCGATCACCGCCGGATTGCCGCCATATTGCCCGATCAGCAGCGGGATGCCGATGGCTGCGGCCATCACCGGGAAGGCGGCAAAGGCATTGCCCATGATCATCGTGAAACCCGCCATGCCGAGCGCAAAGACCACCACGGTCAGGAACACGCTGCCTTCCGGAATGATGCCGCCCGCGATCCCGCCGATGATCTCGCCCACCCCGGCGAGCGCGAACACCGCACCCAGCGCTGCCAGCATCTGCGGCAGGATCGCCGCCCAGCCGATGGAGTCGATCAGCCGGCGGCTTTCCTCAGCCGGGGCCAAGAGAGGCGGGCGCAGCCACACCATCGCCCCCACCAGCGCAGCGATGACACCAATGCCGAACAGGATCAGCGTCTCGCGCCGGGCCTCGAACAGCCCGGTCGCTCCGAAGGGCGTGTAGCTGTAGAGCAGGGTGCCAGCCACCGCCGTCAGCGGCACCACCAGCGCCGGAAGGAATAGCCGGTTGCCAAGCCGCGCGGCATAAGCCTCGCGTTCTTGCGGCGAGGTCGTCGCCGGATCGCTGCGCTTGAGGCCGCCGAGCCCGGCGATGGCCACCAGCGCCAGCACCAGCACGCCATTCGCCAAGTCCGAAAGGTGGCTGCCCGCAAGGAAGCTCGCCGCCAGCAGCGCCCAGAAAGCGGCATTGCCCCAGCGCCCGTCCTTCGCGGACAGCGCCGCCCACACTCCAAAGGCCGCACCTGCCAGCACATAGAGCCACTCGTAAGTGATCACTTGCCAGCCCTCCCCAATCGGCGGTCGAACGCGAGGATGCGGCCCGCATGGATCACGAAGGCGCAGATCGCAGTCGGGATCGCCCAGACTGACAGTTGCAGCGGCGTGAGCGGATAGCCCGCAGCCTCGAAGACGCCCTGGATCAGCAGGATCGAGGCGATGGCGAAGAAGATGTCTTCGCCAAAGAACAACCCGACATTGTCGGTCGCGGCGGCCATCGCTTTCACCTCGTCGCGGGCCGCATCGGACAGATCACCGTGGGTCTTGACCGCTGCCGCCTCAGCCATCGGCGCGACCAGTGGGCGCACCGCCTGCGGGTGCCCGCCGATGTCCTTCATCCCCAGCGCCGAGGCCAGCTGGCGGAAAGCGAGATAAGCGACCAGCAGCTTGCCCATCGTCGCCCCGCGCATCCCCTCAATCGCCGCGCGGGCGCGCTGCTGCAAGCCGTATCGCTCCAAGAGGCCGATCACCGGCAGGATGATCCACGTGACCGAGATATAGCGGTTGTCGTTGAAGGCCTTGCCCAGCGCCTCGACCACCGCAACGGGATCAAGCCCCGCCAGCACGCCGGTGGCGAGCGCGGCGCTAACCACCACCAGCAGCGGGTTGAAGCGCAACGCAAAGCCCAGAACGACGATGGCGATGCCCGCCAGCGGCCAGTAGTTCATTCCTCTGTCCCCCCGAACCCACCGCCCCCGGGCGTCAGGATCACGAATGTGTCGCCCGGCTGCATTTCGGCAGAGCCTGTGGCGCCCAAGTCTTCGCGGGAGCCGTCCGCCCGCTCGACCCAGTTCTGCCCCGGCGCGGCATCGCCCCCGCCCCGCAGCCCGCGCGGCGCGACCTTGCGGCGGTTGGCGAGCATATTGGCGCGCATCGGCTCAAGGAAAGTCACACGCCGCACCACCCCGTCCCCGCCGCGATGCTGCCCCTCGCCCCCCGATCCGCGCCGGATGGCAAACTCCTCCAGCCGCACCGGCAGGCGGGTTTCGAGGATTTCCGGATCGGTCAGGCGCGAATTGGTCATGTGGGTCTGCACCGCGCTGGTGCCGGGATGATCCGGCCCCGCGCCCGATCCGCCGCAGATCGTCTCGTAATACTGATGGGCCGCGTTGCCGAAGGTGAAATTGTTCATTGTCCCCTGCGAAGGCGCGAGCCTGCCAGTTGCGGCGAACAGCGCATCGGTGACGACTTGGCTGGTCTCGACATTGCCCGCCACCACCGCCGCGCCGGGCCGAGGGTTCAGCATCGAGCCTTCGGGCACGATCAGCGTCACCGGCCTCAGGCAGCCGTCGTTCATCGGGATCGCATCATCGATCAGCGTCCGCAGCACATAGAGCGCGGCGGCGCGGGTGATTGAACGCGGGGCGTTGAAATTGTCGGAAAGCTGGTCGCTCGTCCCGGTAAAGTCGAACACGGCCGAGCGGGCCGCGCAGTCGATGCGGATGGCCACCTGCACCACCGCGCCATTGTCCATCGGATAGGCGAACACCTCGTCTGCCAGCCCGCCGAGCAAGCGGCGCACGCTTTCCTCGGCATTGGCGAGGACGTGGTTCATGTAGGCGGCGAGCACATCCGCGCCATGCTCGCGCGCCGCAGCCGCCAGCAACTCCGCCCCGCGCGTGCAGGCGGCCAGCTGCGCGCGCAGGTCGGAGAGGTTGCGGTCTGGGTTGCGTGCGGGATACTCCGCTGCGGCGAGAATGCGGCGCAGTTCGGCCTCCTGAAAGCGACCCTCGTCCACCATCAGCAGATTGTCGATCAGCACGCCCTCTTCGGCGATGGTGCGGCTTTCGGGCGGCATGGAGCCGGGCGCTATGCCGCCGATATCGGCATGGTGCCCGCGCGCGGCGACGTAGGCGTCAGGCTCGCCGCCCTTGCCCGAGTAGAACACCGGCACGATCACCGTGATGTCAGGCAGGTGCGTGCCGCCGCGATAGGGATCGTTGAGCACATAGGCGTCCCCGCGCCTGAACCCGCGACCATCCCGCCCCGCGCCCCGCGCTTCGATCACCCGCGCAATGGAGTCGCCCATGCTGCCAAGGTGCACCGGGATATGCGGCGCATTGGCGATCAGCGCACCCGATGCGTCGAACAGCGCGCAAGAGAAATCGAGCCGTTCCTTGATATTCACCGAGGTCGCGGTCGATTGCAGCACCACGCCCATCTCCTCGGCGATGGCCATGAAGAGGTTGTTGAAGATTTCGAGCCGCACCGGATCGACCGCAGTCCCGGCGGCGCGTTCGCGGGTGAGCGGGACGGCGCGGGTGAGGATCAGGCTGCCTTCGTGGGCGAGCCGCGCCTGCCAGCCTGCCTCCACCACTGTGGTCGAGCCGGGGTCGATGATCAGCAGCGGGCCTTGGGCGACCTCGCCTGCCGCCAATGCGGTACGGGCCATGACCGGCAAGTCTCCGGGCAGCTGCGCCGCCGTGGCCGCGGTGGTTTCGGGAATGCCGGAGACGGCGGCCAGCCCGCCCGATACCCCGCGCGCCTCGACGCTCAGCGCTTCGACGATGATCGCACCCTCCGCGTCGGAGTATCCGAAGCGCTGGCGGTGCAGCTGGCGGAAGGCGGCGTCCATCTGCGCTGGGGCCTCGCACGGGATCGCGAGCAGGCTGTCGCTCCCGGCAAAGCGCAAGCGCGCGCGGAGCTCCGTGACAATCGCTTCCTCCGCGATGCCCTGATCCAGCAAAGCTTGCCGCGCCTCCGCCTCAAGCGCGGCGAGTTCTTGCGCATGACTCTCCCCCAGCGGCAGCATCAGGGTGATCTCGCGGATCGCCTTCACCGGCGCCAGACCGATGCCGTAGGCTGACAGCATCCCGGCGAGCGGGTGGACGAGCACGGTCTCCATCCCCAGCGCATCGGCCACCCGGCAGGCGTGCTGCCCGCCCGCACCGCCGAAGCAGGCGAGCGCATAGGTCGTCACATCATGCCCGCGCGCAACCGAGATCTTGCGGATCGCCCCTGCCATGTTGTGAACCGCGATGGCGAGGAAACCCTCGGCGATAGCGTCGAGCGAGGTGGGTTCGGGGATCGCGGCGGCGACCTCCTCCAGACGTGTGCGGGCGGCCTCGGGGCCAAGCGGCTCATCGCCGCCCGGGCCGAACACCGCCGGGAAAAAGGCGGGATCGATCCGCCCAAGGAACAGGTTGCAATCGGTCACCGTCAGCGGCCCGCCCTTGCGGTAGCAGGCCGGGCCAGGGTCAGCGCCCGCGCTCTCCGGCCCGACACGGAAGCGCGCGCCATCGAACCGGCAGATCGAGCCGCCGCCTGCCGCCACGGTATGGATTTGCATCATCGGTGCCGCCACGCGCACGCCCGCGACCACGCTGTCGCCGGTCAGCTCGATCTCGCCCGCATAATGCGCCACATCGGTACTGGTGCCGCCCATGTCGAAGCCGATCAGCCGTGTGTGGCCGAGCGGTTCGCAGGCGGCGACCATGCCGACCACGCCGCCAGCCGGACCGGACAGGATCGCATCCTTGCCCCGAAATGCGCCGACTTCCGCCAGCCCGCCGTTCGACTGCATGAACCGGAGCGCCCCGGCCGCAGGCAGGCTCGCGGCAAGCGCATCGGTGTAACGCCGCAGAACGGGCGAAAGATAGGCATCGACCACCGTGGTATCGCCGCGCGGGATCAGCCGGATCAGCGGCGCGACCTCATGGCTGACGCTGACCTGTGCAAAGCCGATTGTGCGCGCGAGTGCAGCAAGCCGCGCCTCGTGCTCACGGTGCTGCCAGCCATGCATCAACACGATGGCGAGCGCATCGAAGCCCTCCGCGCGAAGATGTTCGAAGGATGCGCGGGCCGCCGCCTCGTCCAGTGGGCGGAGCACCGTGCCGTCCACCGCCACGCGCTCGTCGATTTCCACGACCTTCGCGGGCAGCTGTTCGGGCAACACGATATGGCGCGCGAAGATGTGGGGCCGCGCCTGCGTGCCGATCCGCAAAGCGTCGGCAAAACCGCGGGTGATTGCCAGCGCCAGCCGCTCGCCCTTGCGCTCCAGCAGCGCGTTGGTCGCCACCGTGGTGCCGATCCGGAGCTCGGCGATCGCCGCCTCACCATGACGCGCCATCAGCCGCCGCACCGCCTCGCTCGCGGCGTCGGGATAGTGGCCCGGGTTCTCCGACAGGAGCTTCTCCGTCACCAGCCGCCCATCCGGCGTGGAGGCAACGACATCGGTAAAGGTGCCGCCGCGATCGACGGCAAAGCGCCATGCTGGGGGTTGTGCCAGATTCATGCTTCGCTGTGTTGTCCAGCGCTGACGACAAAGCAACTGCGGCGAAGGAGTGAACCGCCCGGCGTCAGCGCCGCTATTTGACCGATCGGCCCGCCGTCTCCGGCAAGACCAGCCAGATCCACGCCGCCAGCAGGAAGCTGACCGAAGCCAGTGCCATGACCGGGCCAAGCCCGAACGCCTCGGCCAGCGGGGCGGTGATGAGCGGGGCGGTCATGCTGATGACGCGGCCCCAATTGTAGATCGAAGCGGCGGTCGAGCGCAGGTGCGGCGGGTACAGTTCGGACAACCACGGCCCCCAAATCGCCGAGGCGCTCAGCATCACGCCGTAGCCAAAGCCCACCGCTTCCAGCAGGCCGAGCGGCAGCGGCACGAACAGATAGACCGGGATGATCGCGGCGGCACTTATGAAGCCCGCCGCGCCAACCCGGCGGCCGAGCCGGTCGCTGATCCAGCCCCATATCAGCCCGCCCAGCGCCGCACCGATGAACTGCCAGCCCAGCACATCGCCGATCACGGTGTCGGGGATGCCACGCTCGGTCTTGAGGTAGGTGCTCGCCCAGCCGGTGAAGGCTTGATAGGCGAAAAAGTTGAGGCCCGACATGGTTGCCAGCAGCAACGTCTGGCGCGCGACGCCAGGGCGGAAGAGCTCGGCGATCGGGAGCTTCGAAGTGGCGGTCGTGCTCGCGCCGACGGGGCCGCCGAACGGCACCAGCTTGCGGTCGTCCGGCACCACCAGAAACGCGAACAACGCCAAGGCGACCGGCACCGCGCCTGCCCACAGCAGCACCTTCCAGTCGGCTCCGGCCCGGAATGCCGCGGCCGAGAGGAAACCGAGTGCCGAGACCGCGACATTGTAGGTGCCGAGCACAAAGCCAGCGATCAGCCCGCGCTTGCTGGCCGGGAATAGTCCCGAATAGATGCCGACCGCGATCGGGTACATCGCGCCCATGAAGAAGCCCATCAGCACCCGCTGCCCCACCAGCGCGGTAAAATCGGCCACCACGAGCCCCGACAGCAGCATCCCGCCATAACCGACCATCGCAATCACCAGCGCATTGCGGCGGCCGATGATGTCGGCGACCTGCCCCATGACCACCGCACCGATGATCGCGCCGATCGCCTGCACCGTGTAGAGCGATCCCGACTGGGTCAGGGTGAGGCCCAGATCCTCCTTGATGTAGGGCCGCAGAATATCGACCGTGTTCCACGACCAAGCGTAGAAGAAATAGCCGATCAACAGAAACACCAGCGCGGCGATCCGGCGCGATTGGCTAATATCTTCAGCGCGCTGCATGAATGTTCCCCTTGTGCCAGACGGTCAGGTCGTAAAGCCGGCCGCGCGGGAGAGGCTGGCCGCCCCTTCGCGTAGGAAGCCGTGATCCGACCCCAGCAGGAACAGGCTCGCCCCCTTCGCCTGCCAATGCGGGACATCGGCGGGCCGCGGCGTGAACATCCCGCAGGCGCGCCCGGCGGTGCGGCAGGCGGCAAGGATGTGCTCCACCGCTGCGATCACCTTGGGATCGTCGGGCGAGGTGCAGCCGAGCGCAATCGTCAGGTCGATCCGCCCGATGAACAGCGCGTCGATGCCGGACACAGCAGCGATGGCGTCGATTTCGTCCAAAGCCTCCAGATCCTCGATCTGGGCGATCACGATGCTGGTCGCGGCGCTGGCGGCCAAGTGATCGGGGATGGTGCGCGTGCCGTATCCTGCCGCGCGGCTCGACCCGGCATAGCCGCGCCGCGCCGGGCCGCCGCCGGGGCCGTAGTGGACGCTGGCCGCCACCGCCTCGGCTTCGGCGGCGGAGCGGACATGCGGCACCAACACGCCGTCCGCGCCGCAATCGAGCGCATTGAGGGTCTCGTGCGCCGCTGATGAGGCCGGGCGCACCAACACCGGCATTCCTCCGGCGCGCGCGGCCATGATGCCAGCGTCGAGATCGCGGCGGTCGAACGGCGCGTGTTCGGCATCAAGGCACAGGCAGTCGAGTGCGGCCCCCGCCAGCACTTCGACCACATGCGGGTGCGGGGTCTTGATGAAGGTGCCCAGCAAAGGCGCGCCGCTCGCCAGACGGGATTTGAAGCTGCCCATCCTAGGCCGCCACGCCGCGCCACAAGCGGTCGCTGGCCAGCGCCGCGCCTTCCGCGAGGGTCTTGAGCTTGGCCCAGACGATGCTGGGATCGACCACGCCGAAGCCCGCGAAGGTCGAAAAGCCGCAGTCGGTCCCCGCGATCACCCGCTCGCGGCCGATGATGCTGGCATAGCGTTCGATCCGTTCGGCGACGACACGCGGGTGTTCGATGAAGTTGGTGGTGCTGTCGATGACGCCGGGGATGAGGATTTTGTCCTCGGGAATGATCGCGGCCATCTCGGCGAAATAGGTCCAGTCAGCCTGATGGCGCGGGTTGCTGGTTTCGAAGAGCAGACCTGCGGGCTTGGCCGTCATCAGTGTCGGCAGGATCACGCCCATTTCGACGTCGCAACAATGCGGGCCTTCGTAATTGCCCCAGCAGACATGCATCCGCACGCGGTCTGCCGGCACATTGCGCAAGGCGTGGTTCAAGGCCTCCACATGCCCGCCGATGAGGCGCAGATACTCCGCCTCGCTCCGGTCCTTGTACATCATGTGCCAGCCAAGGCCGAGATCGGGGCTGTCGAGTTGCAGCAGCAGGCCGGCCGCGACAATCGCCTCATATTCCGGCCGCATCGCTTCAGCCAAAGCCTCGAGATAGGCGTCCTGCGTGGCATAGTGCTCATTGGGCTGGAACAGCGCAATCACGCCGGGCGAGGCGCTGTTCATGAACCCGCCGCCGGGCTGATGCTTCGCCATCGCGGCGGCCATGTGGGATAGATCGGCCTCGAGCGGCTCCATCGATTTGACCGCAATCGGCCCCACGCATTTGGGCCGCCGATAGGTGGGCGTGCCGCCGCCCTTGGCCTGCCGTTCAAGGAAGCTCGGGAACATCTCCAAGTCCTTGGGCGGCGTGCGCGGGCTGTCGCCATCGAAGCCGGTGATGCGGTCCTTGATATAGGTCGCATAGCTGATCTTCGACATCTCGCCGTCCGAAACGAGGTCGATCCCCGCCGCGACCTGGCGCTGCACCACGTCATCAACCGCCGCACCGATCACCGCATCGAACTGCGCGGGGTCGACCGCCTCGCCGCGCTCCTGCGCGAAAACGAGGTCGGTGACGTCCTTCGAGCGCGGGAGCGAGCCAACGTGCGTGGTCAGGATGCGGTTGGACATGGCGCGGGGCGTTCCTCTGATTGGGCTGCGGTCAGCGTGGCGAGCCACGGCTTGAGCTTTTGGGCGAGCGCCAAGGGCGCTTCGAGCGGGACCATGTGGCCTGCTGGTTCGATATGCAGTTGGGCGTCAGGTATCAGCCCGTGCCAGCGGCGATGCCATGCGGGCGGACACAGCGCGTCTTCGCTGCCGACCATCAGGAAAACCGGGCAGGTGATCTGGAGAAGCGCTGCGACACGATCAGCCCGCAGCCGCAACGCCTCGCTTTGGCGGATGAAGACATCCGGGCCGAGCGCCATCCCCATGTCGCGCAGCAGCCCGAGCAACGCGGCGTCGCTCCGGTTGGCGGGCGCGAGGTAGTTGGGCTTGAGCTCGTCGACCAGCACCCGCTCCAGCCCGCCTCCGCGCACTTCCGCCTGCTGGACGGGGCGATGCGCAGCGCGCTCGGGCAAGTCGGCGGTGGCGTTGTAGCCGATGAGGGCGAGGCCCGCGATCCGCTCAGGCGCCTGCACCGCCATCTCGACCGCAACGATAGCGCCCATTGAAAAGCCGATAGGGATAAGCGGGCCGTCAGTCGCAGCCAGCGCGCGGGCGGCCATGGCGGCAATTGTGTCGTCCTGCGTGGTATCCGCATCCGCCGCCGCTCGCCCTGTCGCTGATGCAAGCGCTGTGCGGATCGCCCCCTCAGACCCGTCCCACAGCCGTGCATCGCACATATTGCCGGGGATCAGCAGCGGGAGCGGCGCAACTGTCATCCCAACCGCGCCGAGCGGCCGGGTAGCAATTCTCCGCCGAACAACCGTTGTTCGGGGACCATGCCGGGCTGTTCGATCCGCTCGATCAGCATGTCGACCGCCGCCTGCGCCATGCGCCGTACCGGCTGGCGAATGGTGGTGAGCTGGTATCCGCCCCAAGTCGCTGGCCCGACGCCGTCGAAACCGACGATCGAGATCTGGCCGGGGATCGCCAGGTCAAAGGTGCTGCGCGCGCAATCGATCGCGCCCATCGCCATCGCGTCATTGGTGGCGATCACCGCGTCGAGCGTCCCGCCCGCTTGCTCCATCAGCGCCCGCAGGCCCTCTTCGCCCGAGCGGTAATCGAACCCGCCGCGGTACAGGAACGGCTCGATCCCTGCTGCCGCCAGATGCCGCCGCGCAGATTCGAGGCGTTCCTCGCCGACATAGCTGTCTTCCGGCCCGGCGATGATGCCGAACCGCTGGTGCCCGGCGGCAAGCAGTCCCTTGATGAGCTCGCGCGTTCCCGCCGCACTGTCGCAGGCGACGCTGGCGGCAGGCTCGGCCTCGCCGACGCGGTTGTAGAGGATGATCGGGATGCCGCGATCATTGAACTGACGGATCTGATCGTCCTTGAGCCGCGCGGCGATGATCGCCCCGTCGACGCGGTAAGGCCAGATCAGCCCCAGCATCTCATCAATTTCGGATTCGGAGGCTAGGCTGAACAGCAGCACCCGGTGGCCGACGGCGGAGAGGCGCTGGGTCAGCTCGGCCAGCACTTCGGGGTAATAGAGGTTGGTGAGGTTGGAAATCACCACCGCCACCAGATTGGTGCGGCGGGTGATCAGCCCGCGTGCGAAGGCGTTGGGCTGATAGCCCAACTGCTTGGCCGCGCGCATGATCTTCTCGCGCGTCTTGGGCGCGATCGAAGCACCCTTGCGGAACGCGCGGCTGACCGCCGATTGCGATACTCCGGCCAGCTCGGCGACATCATAGGATGTCGCACCCGAGCCGCCAGGCATCGCCTCAGACAGCTTCTTCTTTGGCATATCGTCTCACCCGGATGTCGGCCTGTTCCTTGTGCCCGGCAAAGCCTTCGATGGCGCACAGGCGCGAACAATATTCCCCCACCATCGCGCTCGCCGCGTCGGTCAGCACGCGCTGATAGGTACACGTCTTGATGAACTTGCCAACCCACAGGCCCCCGGTGAAACGGGCATTGCCGCGCGTGGGCAGCGTGTGATTGGTGCCGATGACCTTGTCGCCGTAGGACACATTGGTGCGCTCACCAAGGAACAGCGCGCCGTAATTGGTCATGTGTTCGAGGAAGTAGTCGGGATCGCGGGTCATCACCTGCACGTGTTCGGACGCGATCTGGTCCGCGATTTCGACCATTTCCTCGTAGCTGTCGGCGACGATCACCTGACCGTAATCGGCCCAAGCCTTGGCGGCGATCGGCGCAGTGGGAAGGATCGTCAGCTGCCGCTCGATCTCGGCCATGGTCTCGCGTGCGAGGCTTTCCGAATTGGTGAGCAGCACCGCGGGCGAATTGGGCCCGTGTTCGGCTTGGCCGAGGAGGTCGGCGGCGCACAGCTCTCCGTCGACGGTGTCATCGGCGATCACCAGCGTCTCGGTCGGCCCGGCAAGCAGATCGATCCCGATCTTGCCGAACAGCTGACGCTTGGCCTCAGCCACGTAGGCGTTGCCGGGGCCGACGATCATGTCGACGCTAGCGATAGTCTCCGTGCCAAGCGCCATCGCGGCCACCGCCTGCACTCCGCCGACGCAATAAATCTCGTCCGCGCCCGCCATGTGCATCGCGACCACGATCGCGGGGTTGGGCTTGCCCTGATAAGGCGGCGCGACCGAGACGATGCGCTTCACGCCAGCAACCTTGGCGGTCACGACGCTCATATGCGCCGAGGCGACCAGCGGATACTTGCCGCCCGGCACATAGCAGCCGACCGAATTGACCGGGATATTGCGATGGCCGAGCACGACACCGGGCAGCGTCTCGACCTCGACATCCTTCAGGGCATCGCGCTGGATCTGGGCGAAATTACGCACCTGCGCCTGAGCAAAGCGGATATCCTCGATCACCTGCGGGGCCAGTTCAGCACAGGCGGCGTCGATGTCGGCATCGGACAGGCGGAAGTCGGCGGGGTTCCAATTGTCGAACTTGGCAGACCAGTCGCGCATCGCAGCATCACCGCGTTGCTTGATGTCGGCGATGATCGTCTCAACCGTCGCACGCACCTGCGCATCGGCTTCGGCCGCGGCATCTTCAGTGATGCCGGTTTTGAGGTAACGTGCCACGTCGCTGTCTCCCATCCACAGGGCACCGAGCCACTGCGATCAAGCCGATCGTATAAGTATGTGACTTCGGATGCAATAAGGTCGCCGCGTTAGGACGCGCAATTTTTATCTGTAAAAGCACAGGCTGCATGGCATTTCTGCAACAATTGGAAATTGATGTAGGTTAACTTCCGTGGAAACGTACGATTCATGTTGCATCCGAAGTCAAAATTGGCATCTGTGGCGTCTGCACCGCAATTTCAGGGGAAACCACATGGCCGGTCAGTTCAAATCCGCCTTTGCCGTCAGCGTCAGCATCATCGCGATGGGAGTCGCGTTGCCGGCTCATGCGCAGGATAGCGGCGCTGGCGCGCAGCCCGCTGCCGATACGGGCGGCATCAACGAAATCATCGTCACCTCGCAACGCCGTGAAGAGAACCTGCAGGATGTGCCGATTTCGGTCTCGGCCTTCACCGCGGATCAGGTGCTGGCGCGCGGCATCACCGATGTCGGCCGCCTTGAAGGGATCGTACCCGGCTTCACGTTTGGCCGTTCGGGCCAGGACGCGCGCCCCTCGATCCGCGGGGTCCGTACTGAAAATGTCGGCGTCAACGGCGACACCACGATCGGCTTCTTCGTCGACGGGGTGTACCAGTCACGCGCCACGCAGGCGACCGCCGGATTTGTCGATGTCGAACGGGTAGAAGTCCAGCGCGGACCGCAGGGCACGCTGTACGGACGCAACACCTTTGGCGGCAACATTGCCATCACCACGGCCCAGCCCGTAATCGGCGAAATGCTCGGCGGGCAGGATGTTACGGTGGGCCAATATGGCCGCTTCCGCACCGATGCCTTCGTCAACCTGCCGGTTGGCGATACGCTCGCCGTCCGCGTCGCTGCCTCGCTGGAAAAGTCCGATGGGTGGGTGAAGAACGCCAATCCGCTTGGCAACAATCTGTTCGACGATGACAGCCGATATGTGCGTGCCACCGTGCTGTGGGAGCCGAACGACCAGTTCTCCGCCGCGATCAAGTTCGACTATTCGACCCGCGGCGGCGCAGGCGGCTCGGCCTTCGGTTACAAGATCATCGGTACGTACTTCGATTTGGGCTCGCGCCAGCAGCTGTATAACGGCACGCCCTTGCTCAATCTCAACACGCGCGGCGGGAACCGTGACGGGGTGAATGATGCGCTGCCGGGCGGAACTGCGACCAGCGACCTCGGCGTGCCGGTGTTCGCACCGGGTGACGGCTACACGATCGACACGGATCAGAAGACGATCCTCGATCTGGAAAACAAGGCGATCACCGCCAACCTCGCCTATGACTTCGGCGGCATCACGCTGCGGTCGATCACGGGCTACACCGATTTCGGTGCGATCCGGACGCAGGATTCCGATTTCTCCGGCAACCAGATCGCGATCGACTATCAGGACACCCGCGCCGAGACCTTCAGCCAGGAAATCCAGCTGCTTTCGAGCGACACGGCCAGCCGGCTCGATTGGGTCGTGGGCGCATACTACTTCCATGACGAGTTGACGGGCGTCTTCATCAACCAGCAGCTTCCGCGCATCATCCGCAACGTCACGCCCAACCTCAATCTGGCGCAGAACGGTGGCGGCTTCTACGATGAACAGCGCGCCACCACGGAAAGCGTCGCCTTCTACGGGCAGGCAACCTACGAGGTGGTCGACAATCTGCGGGTTACGGCCGGCATCCGCTGGACCGAAGACACCAAGGATTTCGCCTTCGCCAACGCCAATGCAGTATTGCCCACCAGCGGCACCCCGGCGGTGCCGCAGGGCACGGCGATCACGCTCAACACCGGCCCGATCCCCGACAGTGCGTTCGGGGCGCAGGGTGCCGCCACCAATTGCACCTACACCACCTTCCCGCCGCCGCGCCCGGGCTTCCAGTGCCTTGCCGCCAACACCGCGGTTCTGACCGGTGCGACCTATGACACAGCCAAGTTCCGCAAGGCGACCTGGCGACTGGCCGTTGATTATGACGTGACGCCGGACAACCTGCTCTATGCCAGCGTCTCCACCGGCTTCCGGTCGGGCGGCTTCAACTCGGGTCAGGGGCCGGCGGCATTGCAGCCGACCTTTGATCCGGAAGAGGTGACGGCGTATGAAATCGGCTCGAAGAACCGCTTCTTCGACAACACTGTCCAGCTCAACCTCGCCGCCTTCTACAACCGTTACAACGGCTTGCAGGAGCAGCGGCAGGTGCCGCAGGGTGGCACCACGCTGTCGATCATCGAAAACAGCGGCCGTGCCCGGGCCTACGGTGGTGAGGCCGAGCTGATCTGGCGTCCGGTTACGGGGCTCGAGATCGGGGCTAACGTGGCCTATCTCAACGCAAAGTACACCGAGTACGATCAAGTGCCGGCCCCGTTCGGCACCAGCATTCTGGTGACAGATGCGACGCAGACCGCGCCGACCATCGTCAACGGCGTCCAGATCGCAGCCGCGGGTCAGCGCCGGGTGTTTGCGCCCGGCTATGACTGCGGGCTGATCCCCGGCACCGGCGGCACCGGCCAGCCCGCTGCGGCGTTCGGTTGCGATATCAGCGGCAATTCGATCCCGCACTCGCCCGATTGGACCGGAGCGGTGTTCGCCGGATATGACATCGACCTCGGCTCGCTCGGCACCCTGACGCCGTTTGCGATCATGACCTTCTCGTCCAGCTTCTTCGGCCAGCCGTTTAACTCGGTGCTCGAACAGCAGCCTTCGTTCCAGAAGGTCGACCTGCGACTGACCTGGGCGCCGACCGACTTCATCTCGATTCAGGGCTTCGTGAACAACGTCACCGACGAACGCACGATCAACCGCTTCGTGTGGGGCGGCGGCGGGGCGCTACAGGCGAGCTTTGCGCCGCCGCGCCAGTGGGGCGCGCTGCTCAGCATCCGGTTCTGATCAAGCGGTTCCCCTTGAGGGTCGCAGAAGGGGCGGGGTCACTCCCGCCCCTTTAAGCTGCCTTTTGACGATCAACCGGCCGCGTGGCCAGCAATCTGCCGCAGCACGGCGATATCGTCCCAGATGGTGACTTCCTCGCGGACGCGGCCCCCGATCACCCGGAAGTGGCTGACCGCCATGATCAACAGGGGCACGCCGGTGGGGACGCCATACCGCCCCTCGCCCTCGTGCCAGCCCGCCAGTGACCATCGCACCGCGACATCGCGCGCCTCACCCAGATAGGGCACTTCGGCGATATGTTCGATCCTGAGCCGCGCGCGGGGACCGAAGGCGGCGCGGATCGGGGCGGCGAATTCAGCAATCTGATCGGGGCCATACAGGAACCGCCCGCCCGGCACCCAAGCGCCCAGCCGGAAATCGGACAGCGCGTGCGCCTTACAATCATCCCCATCCCGCCAAACGGCGCGCAGCAGACCGACCGCGACCTGCGCCGCCTCGGACTGCGGCTCGGCATCAGGCGCGGTGTGCGCTTCGGCGTGATAGGTCCCCAGCACTGTAACCAGCGAGCGCCCCCGCGCCGCATCCGCCGCCGCCTGCCGCTCCGCCACGGCCTGCGGATCGAAGCCGAGCTGCTCCACCAGCGCCAGATTGTCGCGCACCAGCCACTCCTCGACAATGCGGTTTTCCCGGCACAAGCAATCGGCGATAGTGCGCACCAGCACGCGCTTGCCGGTGGCGGGGCCGAAATCGCTGTCCCCGAGATTGGTCATCTTGGAGGTGATGAGGTGCGAGGAGAGGAAGCTGCCCTCCCCCTCGTCCGACCAGATCACATTGTCACCGTCCAGCCGCCGGTCAGGAAAGGCGGCGAGCGTGGCCCAGGTGTTGTCGACCACGGTTTGCGCCCCAGTGATCGGCCCGGCGAGGGTGTGGATCGCGCAATCTTCCGAATACCAGTCAAGGCACAGTTCGACCTTACGATCGTGCCAGATGCGTTCGGTGATGCGGATGATGTAATGCGGGAAATCGACGAATTCGTCGGCGAAGCCCGGCAGCGCCATGCGCCGTTCCGGGCCGGGTGCCATCATCGCGTCAATGTCAGTTATGGCCACACGCATGACGGGTTTTGGCATTGTCGGGCTCCTGGGGGATCGGTCTATTGCGCGGTCCAGCCGCCGTCGATCAACAAGCTATGCCCGGTGATCATCGCCGCCGCTGGCGACGCGAGATAGACCACGGCGGCCGCGATGTGATCAGGCGTGGCAAGTTCGCCCATCGGGATCATCCGGTCAACGAAGGTAGCAAAGGCCGGGTCGGCAAAAAAGCTCTCCGTCAGCGGCGTTTTCACGAAGGTCGGCGCGATGCAATTGACGCGGATGCCGGCGGGAGCGAGTTCCACGGCCATCGCCTTGGACAGCCCTTCGAGCGCGTGCTTGGTCATGCAATAGACCGTCCGGCCGGGCGATCCGACATGGCCCATCTGGCTGGTCATGTGAATGATGCTCGCCCCGCGCTCCATCTTTCGCGCCGCCGCGCGGGCGATGCGGAAAGCGCTGCGGACATTGAGATCGAGCATCAGGTCGAGCGCCTCGTCCGTGACCTCGGCAAAGGGCTGCGGGCGATTGGTTCCGGCATTGTTGACGAGCAGATCGAACCCCGGCGCCGCAGCAATGCGGGCGAGCACTTCCTCGCCGGTGACGTCATAGGGCCAGGGATCGAACGCCGCGCCGAGCTCTGCGCTGAGGCTGCCGAGTTCGGTCGAGGGGCGGGCGATCCCGGTGACATGAGCACCGGCTGCCACCAGCGCGTGGCAGATAGCGCGGCCAAGGCCCTTGCTTGCCCCGGTCACCAGCGCACGTTTTCCTGCGAGCACTCCGGTCATGGCTCAGACTGGTTCGGGCACGGGGAGCGTATCGCCGCCGCGCACCTGCACCACCCGCGCAGGAGCAGCACCGCGATTGGCGAGGCTGCGTACTGCGCCTCGCGGGACGGTGATGGTGTCGCCCCTGCCGCAGATGGCGGATTCGTCGCCGATCGTCACGGTGACATCGCCGTCCTGCACGAACCAAACATCGGCCACAGGCAGCCGGTGCGGGGCAATCGCGGAATGCGGCGCGATTGCGATTTCGGCGACGGTGAAGCCATGTGGCCACGCGATCGGCGCAGCGCCGATCAGCAGGCGCTCGGAAATGCCCGGCGTATCAGCGTGCAGGGCTGCCGGACGCGGCATGGCTGCGGGAATGACGCATTGGGCGAGTGCCGCGGAATCCGCCCGCGCGAGCGCTGCGATTTGCTGCGCCGTGGTCTCGGGCATGGGCCGCGCATCCGGCGGCACGCTCTCACCCTTGGCAGTATCGACCAGCGTGCCGTCTTCCAGCAGCACCAGCCCGTAATCGCGCGCCATGTCGAACACATAGGGCGCCCACATCACGTGCCCGGCATCATCGCCGCCCAGCACCGCCCACAGGAAGCCCGTATCCTCGCCGACATTCTCGAACCCGCGGAACAGGCGCGTGGGGATCGAGATCAGATCGCCCGGCCCCATGAACACCTCGCCATCCGTTCCGCGCTCCCCGGTCATGAAGCGCCAGCGGCCGGAGTGGACGTAGAACACCTCCACTGTGTCGTGACTGTGCTGCGAATTCAGGCAGCGCGGCGGTTGGCGTGCGCCGCCGATGTTGAAGCCGTGGGGTTCGCTGATGTGGACGTGCTGGTTCGGATTTTCGGCCACGCCGGGGCCGATGATGGTGAAGTTTTCCTTCTGGTCCGATCCGGGCGAGCGGGTGTCGATGAAGGCATCGCGGCACGGCACCAGATCGCCGTAGCGCACGATCCTGCGCTCAATGGAGGCGGGGCCGGTCATAGCGAAGTCCGCGGGTTGCCGCGCAAGTGGGCGATGCGCGCGAAGACATCGTAGCCCATCTGAAGCAGCAGGTGGGTGATATCGAGCGGCACCCAGTTTTCGGCGATGAGGCCGTTTTCGCAGCGATAGAAGTCCATCACCCGCATCCCGACGCGGCGGCCCGTAGCGGGCATCCCAAGGAAACCATCGCCGGTATGAGTGGCGGTCACGCTCGGCCAGCCGCCGGTGACGACAAACTCGCCATCGCCGATCCGCCCGACATGTTGCCCGCCGCGCCGGTCCGGAAAGGCGGTAAGGAACGGGATCTGATGGACGGTGCGAAACCCGTCGAGCCCGAGACTGGTGCCAATCCCGGCCGGCCCATACCAGGCGAAATCGGGCGTCCAGTAAGGCGCAAGATCCATCGATTCGAGCGTGTGTCCGTCGAAGGTGCCCAGCGCTGCATGCATTGCGAGAACGAGGTCGAAGCTGGCGCGCCCCGCCTCGGCATCGACGGGGTTCAATGCGCGGGCATTGCCGCCCGGTGCGGGCCACATAACTTCCGCGCCGAGGCTGGGCGCCAGCGGCCAGATGCCTGCCTGCCGGATCAGATCGAGCATATCGGGCAGCATCCAGCTTTCGGCGATCCGCCCGCCTTCGATCCGGTGAATCTCGCCAAAGCGCAGCCACACTGGCTTGTGGTTGGCCGGGATGCCCGCAAGGTCATGGGCGAAGGTGCCGCGATAATGCCCCATCACCGCCACCATCACCGCGCCTGCGAACTCGCCCGCAGCGACGATGGCATGGGTGCGGCTGCAATGCTGGAAGGCGTGCTTTACCGGAGCGAAGAAGCTCGCAATCCCGGCGTCGAGCCCATCGAGGTCGTTAAACGGATGCGCAATGTGAAAGCGACAGTCTAGCGCGAAAATCTCGGCCGCCGCAGCAGTCAGATCAGCCGCGCCGCACGCCGCCAGCCGGGTGAGCCCGGCATCGACCTTGCGCTTGGCCGCGTCACAATCCACGCTCTGCAATGCCACGAAACTCTCTCCTTCAGTCAGGGCGATAAAGGATGATTTTGCATTCGCAGTCAATCAAAAAACCGACGGCTTGGCGATTTTGCGAGTGCCATAATGCAGGCCTAGCGGGCCTTGCAATTATGTGCATAAACTGATGGCTTGAGGCGCGCACTCTAAGCGTCTATCGTCAGCCGCCGCCGCCGATTTTCCGGCCTTCTGTTGCATTCGCATTCAAGACCGGATTTGCGCCATGCTTTCGATCCTCAACCTGTTCCGTATCGGCATTGGCCCATCAAGCTCGCACACCGTGGGGCCGATGCGGATCGCCCGGCGCTTTGTCGTCGCTTTGGCCGAGGCGCGCAAGCTTGACGAGGTGCGCCGCATTGCCATCACCTTGCAAGGCTCGCTCGCGTTGACGGGCGTCGGGCACGGCTCGGTCGATGCCTGTGTGCTGGGGCTGATGGGGTGGGAGCCGGACACGGTCGATCCTGATGCGGTGCCCGCTTTGCTGGCATCGGCAGGCTCGGGACAGATCCGCCTGTTGGGGCACCACCCGATCGCTTTCGCAATCGCGGGCGACATCACGCTCGCTTGCGACATCGTCCCCGAACTCCACCCCAATGGGATGCGCCTGCGCGCCTACGGGGAGGGCGACAGCGTAATCGCGGACGAGACCTGGTATTCCACCGGCGGCGGCTTCATCGCTTCGGCCCGCCAATTGTCCGCCCCCAGCGCTGACGATCTCGTCACCAGCCCGGTGCGCACCGCACATCCCTATGCTTCGGGCGCAGAACTGCTGGCGCTGTGCGCGACCCATGGGCTGGACATCGCCGCTCTGGTGCTCGCCAACGAAGACGCGTGGCGGGCCGAGGCCGAGACCCTCGCCGGGATCGACCGGCTGGTGGACGCGATGCTCGCCTGTATCGAACGCGGCCTTGCCCACGACGGCATCCTCCCCGGCGGCCTCCAGGTGCGCCGCCGCGCCCCGGAACTGTGGCGCAAGCTCCTCGCCAGCCCCACCAACGAGACCGAGGTGCTGCTCGACCGGCTCAACTTGTTTGCGATGGCGGTGAACGAAGAAAACGCCGCCGGGGGCCGGGTCGTTACTGCGCCCACCAATGGCGCGGCGGGGATCATCCCGGCCGTGCTGCGGCAATATTGCCACGAGGGGCCGCAGGCACGCGAACAGGCGCGGCGGTTCCTGCTCACGGCGGGCGGCATTGGCCTGCTCTACAAGCAGCGCGCCTCGATCTCGGGTGCGGAGATGGGCTGTCAGGGCGAGGTCGGGGTGGCCTGTTCGATGGCAGCGGCGGGACTGGCCGCGGTGTGGGGCGGCACGCCGCAGCAGGTTGCCGCCGCAGCAGAGATCGGGATGGAGCATAATCTCGGCCTCACCTGCGATCCTGTCGGCGGGCTGGTGCAGATCCCCTGCATTGAGCGCAATGCGATTGGCGCAGTGAAAGCGGTCAACGCCGCGCGGCTCGCGCTGCACAGCCACGAAGTGCCCAAAGTTTCGCTCGATCAGGTGATTGAGACGATGCGCCAGACCGGGATCGATATGTCGTCCAAATACAAAGAAACGAGCCTTGGCGGGCTGGCCGTGAATGTGGCGGCTTGCTGACCTGCCCTCCCTAACGCGTGCGCCGATTGCAAGAGCTGGGGCTGCTGGGGTAGGTTAGGCCGGAATGACGCGCTCTGCCCTTCTCGCCTGTGCTGCTCTGACGCTGGCCTTGCCGGTCCGCGCCGAAGCGCCGTTGGCCCGTCCGGTGTTAGTCGGCGGATATGGCGAGCTCGACAGCTGTCCCAGCATGGGCGCGATCGTCCCTTTGCGCAAAGGCGGTGACGGCTATGTCGCCGTGCGCGCCGCGCCGAGCCGCAAGGCGCGCGAGCTTGATCGGCTGACATCGGGCCGCGAGTTGCTGCTATGCCAAGAAAGCGAGGACGGTGCATGGGTGGGCGTGATCTATCCCGAACCCTTCGGCGGCGCGGGCCCCGGCGACTGCGGGGTTTCATAAACCGGCGAAGGCCCGCCCCGGCCCTATGACGGGGTGTGCCTCTCCGGCTGGATAGCGCGCCGTTACGTGGTGGTCACGGCGGGTTAAGCCGCTTCTTGACCCAACCTGGCCCGCGCTTCTTCCTCGCCGATCAGGGGCAGGAGCTCGCCCATATCGGGGCCATGATCCATGCCGGTGAGCGCCTGTCGCAGCGGCAGGAACAATCCCTTGCCCTTGCGTCCAGTAGCCTCCTTGAGCGCCGTGGTGAGCGCGCCCCATGGGTTATCGCCCCACATCAGCAGACGTTCGGCCTCGGTGAGGAACGCCTTGTCCTCGGCGCTGAAATCGGGCTGCACAATCGGCCCGGTGACCAGCCGCCACCAATCGCCCGCTTCGCCGATATGGGCAAGGTTTGGGCGGATCGCGTGCCACCCGGCCTCGTCCATCCCGTCCGGCAGGCGAGCAGCGACCGCATCAAACGGCAGCTGGTGGACGATCCCGGCGTTGAGCCGCTCCAGATCCTCCTCGTCAAACTTCGCTGGTGCACGCCCGAAGGTGGCGAGGTCAAAGCTTGCGACCAGTGCGGCGCGGTCGGCAATCGGTTCGACCGGCAGCGACGTGCCCAGCCGCGCAAGCAACGCAATGATCGCCTCAGGCTCGATCCCGCGCTCCCGGAAGGCGTCGCAGCCGAGCGATCCGAGGCGCTTCGAAAGCTTGCCCTCACGCCCCACCAGCAACGCTTCATGCGCAAAGGCGGGGAGCGTTTTTGCTGCACTTTCCGCCGAAGCAAAGCCTGCAGCATAAAGTGCGGTAAAGATCTGAATTTGAACAGCAGTATTGGACACATGATCCTCACCGCGCAGCACTTGCGTGACGCCCATATCGATGTCGTCCACCGCGCTTGGCATCATGTAGAGCCACGAGCCATCGGCGCGGCGGATCACCGGATCGGAGAGCTGCGCCGCATCGAACTTCTGCGCGCCGCGAATGCCATCATCCCACTGGATCGGTTCGGCATGGTCAAGCAGGAAGCGCCAGTGGGCAGGGGTGCCCTCGGCTTCCTTGGCGGCGCGCTCGGCCTCGGTCAGCTTGAGCGCAGCACGGTCGTAGATCGGCGGCAGCCCGCGGCCCAAGGCGATCTTGCGCTTGACCTCCAGCTCCTGCGCGCTTTCGTAGCAGGGGTAGATCCGCCCCGCCGCGTGCAACGCCGCAAAGGCCGCTTCGTAGCGATCGAGCCGGGCGGACTGCCGCTCCTCGGCGTCCCAGCCAAGTCCCAACCAAGTCAGATCGGCGCGGATTGCATCGACATAATCTTCGCGGCTGCGTTCCGCATCAGTGTCGTCGATCCGCAGGATGAAGCGCCCGCCGCCTTGCCGCGCTAGCATCCAGTTATGCAGCGCGGTGCGGATATTGCCGACATGGAGGCGGCCGGTGGGCGAAGGGGCGAAGCGGGTGGTGATCATGCGGCGTGCGGTAGAACGCGAGAGCCCCGCCCGCAAGCGCTCACACCGCGCGCAGTTCTGCCGCGGCAAGCGCCAGTGCGCCTTCCCACAGACGGTGCGTGCGGTCGGTACGGATCAGCCCGGTGAGTGCCGCTTCAAACGCCGTCCGCTCGCCATGCGCGGCCGCATCGACAAAGGCGCCGATGGTCGCCTCGTCATGGCTGAGGAGCCCGCAGCAGAAACGCGAGACATGGATGTTCTCGGGCCAGCTGGCTGAGATGGTCTGGGCGAGGATCAGCGCCCGTGCCGCCACCTCGACGCTGCCGAGCCGCGCCGCCAGTTCCGGCACCGGATCACGGCCCATCCGCTCATGCAGCGCGATCAGGCGCAGAGCATGGATGAAGCGCCCGGCAATCGGCTCCAGCGCTTCAAGGCGCGGCGGAGCGGCGAGGGACGCGATGATATTCTGGATCGTGGCGGAGGGGATGTGGTGCCGGGACATGAAACCTCGCGTGTGCGTGCCGTAGGGACAGACTCACGCCTAGATTAAATGCGAGTGATTTGCAATAGCGGTTTTGGCCGATGACGCCGACGCAGTTCCAAAGAAAAGCCCCGCCGGAGCCGAAGCTCGGGCGGGGCGATTTTCTACCGCGAAGGCGGGAAAGGATTACTCCTCGCCAGCGTCATCCGCGTCGGGGGCCGAAGCCGCCGCAGCAGCCATAGCTGCCATGGCGGCCTTCATCTTCTCTTCCGAGCCGACTGCGTCAGGGGCAGGTTCAGCTTCGCGCTGACCGCTTGCAGCGAGCGTATCCTGCTGCTTCTTCCACGCCGCCTTCAGGGCCGCATCGCGGCTGTTGGCGGTGACGCGCAGACGGTTCATGCCCGCGCCGGTACCGGCGGGGATGAGACGGCCGACGATCACGTTTTCCTTCAGGCCGATCAGGGTGTCCTTCTTCCCTTCAACCGCCGCCTGCGTCAGCACGCGCGTGGTTTCCTGGAACGAAGCCGCCGAGATGAAGCTGCGGGTTTGCAGCGACGCCTTGGTGATGCCGAGCAGCACCGGATTACCCGCTGCGCCCTGCTTGCCCTTGGCCAGCTTGCCGTTGATTTCCAGCATTTCCGCCAGATCGACCTGCTCGCCCGGCAGCAGGGTGGTGTCCCCGCCATCGGTGATTTCAACCTTTTGCAGCATCTGGCGAACGATCACTTCGATGTGCTTGTCGTTGATCTTCACGCCCTGCAAGCGATAGACTTCCTGAATCTCGTCGACGAGATACTCGGCCAGCGCTTCGACGCCCATGACTTCGAGGATGTCGTGCGGGTTGGGCGAGCCGGAAACAAGGGTGTCACCCTTCTTCACGAAATCGCCTTCTTGCACGTCAATCACCTTGGTCTTGGCGATCAGGTATTCCACCGGATCCCCTTCCTCGGGAATGATCGCGATCTTGCGCTTCGCCTTGTATTCGCGGACGAATTCGATCCGGCCGGAGATCTTGGCGATGACCGAGACGTCCTTGGGCATACGCGCCTCGAACAGTTCGGCCACGCGCGGCAGACCGCCGGTGATGTCGCGGGTCTTGGCAGCTTCGCGGCTGGCACGGGCGAGAATGTCACCCGCCTGCACCGTGTCACCATCCGTCACCGACAAGGTCGTGCCCGGAGCGAGCATATAACGCGCCGCTTCGATTTCCCCGCTGCCTTCGGCCAGAAGGGTCATGCGCGGACGCAGGTCTTCCTTCTTCTTGCGGCCGGTCGCACGGTTTTCCGTGACGACGCGCTGGGCAATGCCGGTCGCATCATCGACTTGTTCTTCGAGCGTGATGCCCTCGATCAGGTCCTGATACTTCACCACACCCGATTGCTCGGTGATGATCGGCAGCGTGAACGGATCCCACTCGGCAATACGATCACCGATCTTGACGTGATCGCCATCCTTGAACTTGATGACGGTCCCGTAAGGCACCTTGTGCATTTCACGCTCGCGCCCTTCGGCGTCGATCACGGCGATTTCACCGTTGCGCGCAAGGCTCAGGATGCGGCCCTGCTTGTCCGAGATGGTCGGCATATCGCGAAGCTCGATGCGGCCTTCCGAAATCGCCTCGAGGTGCGAGGTTTCGTTGAGCTGCGCCGCGCCGCCGATGTGGAAGGTCCGCATCGTCAGCTGGGTGCCAGGCTCACCGATCGACTGCGCAGCGATAACGCCGACAGCTTCACCGATGTTCACCGGCGTCCCGCGGGCCAGATCGCGTCCGTAGCAGGTGCCGCAGACGCCCATCTCGGCCTCGCAGACCAGCGGGCTGCGGATCTTCGCCGACTGCACTTCGGCCGCCTCGATGGCCTTGACCATCGCTTCGTCGAGCAGAGTCAGCTTGGGAACGATGACCTCACCGGTCGTGGCGTTGACGATATCCTCCATGGTCGTGCGACCAAGGATACGCTCACCCAGCGACGCGATGACGCTACCGCCCTGAACGATGGCGCGCATTTCGAGGTAATTCTCGGTGCCGCAATCTTCTTCGACGATGACGCAATCCTGCGACACGTCGACCAGACGGCGGGTGAGGTAACCCGAGTTGGCGGTCTTCAGCGCGGTGTCCGCAAGACCCTTACGAGCCCCGTGGGTCGAATTGAAGTATTCAAGAACGGTCAGACCTTCCTTGAAGTTCGAGATGATCGGGGTCTCGATGATTTCGCCCGAAGGCTTGGCCATCAGACCGCGCATCCCGCCGAGCTGCTTCATCTGCGCCGGGCTACCACGGGCACCCGAGTGGCTCATCATGTAGATCGAGTTGATCTGAGCTTCCTTGCCCGTCTCAGGATCGATCGGAGTCGCCTTGATGCGCTCCATCATGGCGTCGGCCACAAGGTCACCGCACTTCGACCAGGCATCGACCACGCGGTTGTACTTTTCCTGCTGCGTGATCAGACCGTCCTGATACTGCTGCTCGTACTCAGCCACCAGCGACTTGGTGCTTTCGACCAGTTCGATCTTGGCATCGGGAATGATCATGTCATCCTTGCCGAAGCTGATCCCCGCCTTGAACGCGTGGCGGAAACCGAGGCTCATGATCGCGTCGGCGAACAGCACCGTGTCCTTCTGGCCGGTGTGACGATAGACCTGATCGATCACGTCGCCGATTTCACGCTTGGTGAGCAGGCGGTTCACGATGTCGAACGGCACCTTGTAGTTCTTGGGCAGGCATTCGCCGATCAGCATCCGGCCCGGGGTCGTCACGAACCGGGTCATCGCCACATTGCCAGCCTCATCGGCCTGCGGAACGCGGGCGATGATCTTGGTGTGGAGCGTGACCGCCTTGGCTTCCAGCGCCTGGTGCACTTCGGCCATGTCGGAGAAGCGCGCGAGGCGCTCAACCTTGGTGCCATCGGCGTTGTCGAGGTATTCCGGGAACTTCTCCTGCCGCTCCATCGAGAGGTAGTAGATCCCCAGAACCATGTCCTGCGAAGGCACGATGATCGGCTTGCCGTTGGCGGGCGAGAGGATGTTGTTGGTCGACATCATCAACACGCGCGCTTCGAGCTGGGCTTCCAGCGACAGCGGCACGTGGACCGCCATCTGGTCACCGTCGAAGTCGGCGTTGAAGGCCGAGCAGACCAGCGGGTGAAGCTGAATCGCCTTGCCTTCGATCAGCACGGGCTCGAACGCCTGGATGCCCAAGCGGTGAAGCGTCGGCGCGCGGTTGAGCAGCACCGGGTGTTCGCGGATCACCTCGTCAAGGATGTCCCAGACTTCCTTGCGCTCCTTCTCGACCCACTTCTTGGCCTGCTTCAGGGTCATTGACAGACCCTTGGCATCCAGACGGGCGTAGATGAACGGCTTGAACAGTTCGAGCGCCATCTTCTTGGGCAAACCGCACTGGTGCAGCTTCAATTCCGGCCCGGTCACGATCACCGAACGGCCCGAATAGTCGACGCGCTTGCCGAGCAGGTTCTGACGGAAGCGGCCCTGCTTGCCCTTGAGCATATCGGACAGCGACTTCAGCGGACGCTTGTTCGCGCCGGTGATGACGCGGCCACGGCGGCCGTTGTCGAACAGCGCGTCAACGGCTTCCTGCAACATGCGCTTTTCGTTGCGGACGATGATGTCCGGCGCGCGCAGTTCGATCAGGCGCTTCAGGCGGTTGTTGCGGTTGATCACGCGGCGATAGAGGTCGTTGAGATCTGACGTCGCGAAACGGCCGCCATCGAGCGGCACCAGCGGGCGCAGTTCGGGCGGGATCACGGGGATCACTTCGAGGATCATCCATTCCGGGCGGTTGCCCGAATCGATGAAGCTTTCGACGACCTTCAGACGCTTGATGATCTTCTTGGGCTTGAGCGCCGACTTGGTGGTCGCCAGCTCGTCCATCAGGGCATCACGCTCGGCCTCAAGGTCGAGCTGCATCAGCATGGTGCGCACGGCTTCCGCGCCGATATCGGCGGTGAAGGCGTCCTCGCCATATTCGTCCTGCGCTTCGAGCAGTTCGTCTTCGGTCATCAGCTGGAACTTTTCCAGCGGGGTCAGGCCGGGTTCGGTGACGATGTAGCTTTCGAAGTAGAGCACGCGCTCAAGCTGCTTGAGCTGCATGTCGAGCAGCAGGCCGATGCGCGACGGCAGCGACTTCAGGAACCAGATATGCGCGACGGGCGCAGCCAGTTCGATGTGGCCCATGCGCTCACGGCGCACCTTGGTCACGGTCACTTCGACGCCGCACTTTTCGCAGACGACGCCCTTGTACTTCATGCGCTTGTACTTGCCGCACAGGCACTCGTAATCCTTCACGGGGCCGAAGATGCGCGCGCAGAACAAGCCGTCACGCTCAGGCTTGAACGTGCGGTAGTTGATGGTTTCCGGCTTCTTGATCTCGCCATACGACCACGAGCGGATGCGCTCCGGCGAAGCGATGCCGATCTGGATCTGGTCGAAGGTTTCGGGCTTCGCCAGCTGGTTGCTGAATTTGCTCAGTTCATTCATGAGTCAGTCCCTCTGAGGGGTGAATATTCCAATTGCTTCAGGTTGGTCGGCGGTAGGATTTGAACCTACAACCTCGTCCACTCCGACGTCTGTCTACCGTTCCAGCACGCCGACCACCCAAATTACTCCGCTGCAATCGCGCTGTAGTCGGTCTGGTCGGCGTCCTCGTCATCGAGGATCGACTTCAGCTCGACGTTCAGACCCAGCGAGCGCATTTCCTTGACGAGCACGTTGAAGCTCTCCGGAATGCCGGCCTCGAAGGTATCGTCACCCTTGACGATCGCTTCATAGACCTTGGTGCGGCCGACCACGTCATCGGACTTCACCGTCAGCATTTCCTGCAAGGTGTAGGCGGCGCCGTAAGCCTGGAGCGCCCAGACCTCCATTTCGCCGAAGCGCTGGCCGCCGAACTGCGCCTTACCGCCCAGCGGCTGCTGGGTGACGAGGCTGTACGGCCCGATCGAACGCGCGTGGATCTTGTCGTCGACCAAGTGGTGCAGCTTGAGCATGTAGATGATGCCCACGGTGACCTTGCGGTCGAACGCCTCGCCGGTGCGGCCGTCATAGAGCGTGGACTGACCCGAAGAGTCGATCCCGGCCTTGATCAGCATTTCCGACACGTCCGGTTCGCGAGCGCCATCGAACACCGGTGTCCCCATCGGCACGCCAGCCGCAAGGTTGCCCGCCAGTTCGACGATATCGGCCGTGGTGCGGCTGTCGAGATCCTCGAAATACTGGTCGCCGTAGATGTCCTTCAGACGATCGACCACCGCTTCGGGGGGCTTCACGCCGGCATAATCTTCGGCAGCATTCGGGTTGGCAGCGCGCCAGGCGTCGAGCATGTCCTTGATCTCGTGACCGAGGGCACGTGCGGCAAAGCCGAGGTGCGTCTCGAAGATCTGACCGACGTTCATACGCGAAGGCACGCCCAGCGGGTTGAGCACGAGATCGACCGGCGTCCCGTCTTCGAGGAACGGCATGTCCTCGATCGGCAGGATGCGGCTGATCACGCCCTTGTTCCCGTGACGACCGGCCATCTTGTCGCCCGGTTGCAGCTTGCGCTTCACCGCGACGAACACCTTGACCATCTTGAGCACGCCCGGAGCGAGTTCATCGCCGCGTTCCAGCTTTTCCTTGCGGTCATGGAACTTGGCATCGATCACCGCGACGGCTTCGTCGTACTGGGTCTTCACCGCTTCGATCTGCGCCTGACGGCCGTCTTCCGCGACTGCGAACTTGAACCATTCAAAACGCTCGAGCTCGTCGAGCATCTCGGCGGTGATCTCCACGCCCTTCTTCGCACCCTTGGGGGCAGCCGATGCGGTCTGGCCGATCAGCATGTCCCGCAGGCGGTTGTAGGTCGCACGGTTGAGGATGTTGCGTTCGTCGGCCGCATCCTTGCGGAGACGTTCGATTTCCTCGTTCTGGATCGCCCGGGTACGGTCGTCGATCTCGATCCCGTGGCGGTTGAACACCCGGACTTCGACGATGGTGCCCGCCACGCCCGGCGGCAGACGCAGCGAGGTGTCACGCACATCGCTCGCCTTTTCGCCGAAGATCGCGCGCAACAGCTTTTCTTCCGGGGTCATCGGGGATTCGCCCTTGGGCGTGATCTTGCCGACCAGAATGTCACCGGGGTGCACTTCAGCACCGATATAGACAATGCCCGCTTCGTCGAGGTTGCGCAGGGCTTCCTCGCCGACATTGGGAATGTCGCGGGTGATGTCTTCCGGCCCGAGCTTGGTGTCACGCGCCATGACTTCGAACTCCTCGATGTGGATCGAGGTGAAGACGTCATCCTTCACGATGCGTTCGCTGATCAGGATCGAGTCTTCGTAGTTGTAGCCATTCCACGGCATGAACGCGACGAGGCTGTTCTTGCCGAGCGCCAATTCGCCCAGATCGGTCGAGGGGCCGTCAGCGATGATGTCGCCCTGTTCGATCGCGTCGCCCACCTTCACCAGCGGACGCTGGTTGATGCAGGTGTTCTGGTTCGAACGCTGGAACTTCTGGAGCGTGTAGATGTCGACGCCCGACTGGCCGGGTTCGACATCGCCGATGGCGCGGATCACGATCCGGGTCGCATCGACCTGGTCGACGATCCCGCCGCGCTTGGCCGCAATCGCAGCGCCCGAATCGCGCGCAACGGTTTCTTCCATGCCGGTGCCAACCCACGGTGCTTCGGCCTTCACAAGCGGCACCGCCTGGCGCTGCATGTTCGAGCCCATGAGCGCGCGGTTGGCGTCATCGTTTTCGAGGAACGGGATCAGCGAAGCAGCGACCGAAACCAGCTGCTTCGGCGACACGTCCATCAGCGTGACGTGCTCGCGCAGCGCCATCAGGTTGTCGCCGTTGTGACGCGCCGACACCAGTTCTTCGACGAAGGAGCCGTCTTCGTTCAGCTCAGCCGAGGCCTGCGCCACGGTGTGCTTCTGCTCTTCCATCGCGGAAAGATAGATCACGTCGGCGGTCACCTTGCCGTCGATCACCTTGCGGTACGGCGTTTCGATGAAGCCATACTTGTTGACGCGGCTGAACGACGCGAGGCTGTTGATCAGACCGATGTTCGGGCCTTCCGGCGTTTCAATCGGGCAGATGCGGCCATAGTGGGTCGGGTGAACGTCGCGGACTTCGAAGCCTGCGCGCTCACGGGTAAGACCACCCGGGCCCAAGGCCGAAACGCGGCGCTTGTGAGTGACTTCCGACAGCGGGTTGGTCTGGTCCATGAACTGCGACAGCTGCGAGGAGCCGAAGAACTCACGCACGGCAGCCACAGCGGGCTTGGCGTTGATGAGGTCGTTCGGCATCACGGTGCTGACATCGACCGAGCTCATGCGCTCCTTCACGGCGCGCTCCATGCGCAAGAGGCCGACGCGGTACTGGTTTTCCAGTAGCTCACCCACCGAACGCACACGGCGGTTGCCGAGGTTGTCGATGTCATCGACTTCGCCCTTGCCGTCCTTCAGGCCGACAAGCTCCTTCACCACCGCAAGGATATCTTCCTTGCGCAGCGTGGTGACGGTGTCTTCGCACTCGAGGCTGAGACGCATGTTGAGCTTCACGCGGCCCACGGCCGACAGGTCGTAACGCTCGGCGTCGAAGAACAGGCCTTCGAACAGCGCTTCGGCGGTTTCCTTCGTCGGCGGTTCGCCCGGACGCATAACCTTGTAGATCGCTTCCAGACCTTCGTCACGGTTCTCGGCCTTGTCGGCCTTCAGCGTGTTGCGGATCCACGGACCGGTGTTGATTTCGTCGATATCGAGCAGCGGCAGGGTATCGATCCCGGCCTTGTCGAGCGTCTCGATATGCTCGAGCGTCACTTCATCGCCAGCTTCGATGTAGATGCGGCCAGTCGCCTCGTCGATCATGTCGCCCGCGGCATAGCGGCTGACGACTTCCTCGGTCGGGAGCAGCAGTTCCTTCAGGCCATCCTTGGCGGCCTTGTTGGCAGCGCGCGGCGAGATCTTGAGACCGGCGGGGAAGACTTCCTCACCGGTGGCAGCATCGACCAGCGCGAAGGTCGGCTTGGCATTGCGCCAGGTTTCGGCCTGGAACGGAATCTTCCAGCCATCCTTGGCGCGTTCCCACACCACGGTGTTGTAGAAGTGATGTAGGATATCCTCGGCATCAAGACCGAGCGAATACAGCAGCGCCGTGACCGGCAGCTTGCGCTTGCGGTCGATACGGACGTTGACGATGTCCTTGGCGTCGAATTCGAAATCGAGCCACGAACCGCGATAGGGGATCACGCGGGCCGCAAACAGCAGCTTGCCCGACGAGTGCGTCTTGCCGCGATCGTGATCGAACAGCACACCGGGCGAACGGTGCATCTGGCTGACGATCACACGCTCGGTGCCATTGATGATGAAGGTGCCGTTGTCCGTCATCAGGGGCATGTCGCCCATGTAGACGTCCTGCTCCTTGATATCGAGGACCGAGCGGGTTTCGGTTTCGCTATCCACCTCGAACACGATCAGGCGCAGCGTGACCTTCATCGGGGCGGCATAGGTGATGCCGCGCTGACGGCACTCGGTGGTGTCGTACTTGGGCTCTTCGAGTTCGTAATGCACGAAATCAAGCTCGGCGGTGCCGGCGAAATCGCGGATCGGGAACACCGAACGCAGGGTCTTTTCGAGGCCTGAGACGTAACCCGTCGCCTTGTCCGACCGCAGGAACTGCTCGTAGCTTTCGCGCTGAACCTCGATCAGGTTCGGCATCTGCACCACTTCGTGGATGTCGCCGAAGATCTTGCGGATGCGCTTCTTAGCGGTGCCCTGCGCCTTGCGGCTGCGAGTGACGGGCGGCTTCGCCTTGGTTGCCATGGAGGAGTAGGCCTCTTTGATTGGGCCACGCGAGAGAGGCTCGCGCGGACGGGGAATATCGCTATCGTTCCACGCGGAAAGCTGCCGTTCTCCAACGCACAAACGCTGCTTGCCCAACCCCGCCCATCTGGTCGGTGCTGGCAGCAGCATATCAGTGCGTCGCGAAACTGGCTGTCGCTGCTTCCATTCCTAGACCGGTTCCCGCGCATGAATCGGTCTTGCTCGAAGCGAGCGCGAGGCGGCGATGTAGGATTGCCCCTGCGCGATGTCAATGCAGGCGCGGCGGACCGTAGGGCTCTTCAGCTTGGCTTACCGCAAAACGACGCGCGCAATATCGTTTTTCAATATTATTGATTGACGATATGCCGCGAATCGGATTAGAGAGGTTTTATCGAATCACGATGTGCCCAACCAAGGAAATCGATATGAACCACTTTGCCAACACCGCACTTGCCGCCTGCGCTGCCCTCGTCCTCTCGCTCGCGTCGATCGGCGCGATCGTCACCGTGCCCCCGGCAGAGGCCGCCAACCCGGCAGCGCTCGCGCTGCCCAACATCGCCTGACCGGCCGGAACGGAGAGCCACGATGAAATCCCCTCACAATGACCTGCTGCTGCTGGCCGGCAAGACCCTTACCCTGCTTATCCAAGGCGTCATGGGGCTGGCCGCCTTGGTGATCGGCTTTGTCGTCATCGCCATCACTGTCTTTCGGGACTCGATCAACCAGGAAATCCGCTCCGAGTTCGGAGCGCAGACGGCGGCCCTGCCAGCCGGATCGGTCCTGTGGCTGCTGCTCGTGGTGCTGGCGATGGTCGCGCTGATCTTCCTGTTCTTCGGCAAGCTGCGCGGCATCATCGATACGGTGGCAGAGGGCGATCCCTTTGTGCCCGAGAACGCCGACCGGCTGAACGCGATGGCGTGGCTTCAGATCGGCATCTACATCCTCGGCCTCGTCGCTGCGGCTGCCGGGATGATGGTGGTAGACTGGGCGGGACAATTCGCCGATGTCGAAATTGACGGGTCGCTCGACCTTGATCTGCCGAACGTGTTGATGGTGCTGGTGCTGTTCATCCTCGCCCGTGTGTTCCGCCAAGGCGCAGCCATGCGCGACGACCTCGAAGGGACCGTGTGATGCCCCCCATCAATGACGACCTCGAAGGAACCCGGATCATGGTGAAGCTTGACGACCTGCTCTACGCCCGCCGCATGACGTTGACCGAACTGGCCGAGCGGGTCGATCTGACACTGGCCAACCTGTCGATCCTCAAGACCGGCAAGGCCAAGGCGATCCGCTTCTCCACCCTCGCCGCGATCTGCCGCGAGCTGGAGTGCCAGCCGGGCGACCTGCTCGCCTACGAAGCGGAGTAGAGCACGATGCGAGTCCCCGCGCAGGCGGGGATCTCAGGAAGGCTTGCGCCACTCCGACTGGGGCCCCCGCCTGCGCGGGGGCTCACAGCATTGATAGCGGGGACTCGCGGCTTTTGCTTGACCCGCGCTGGCAAATCCTTATTTGCCGCCGCGATCCCTTAGGGGGTCATCCGTCCGAGACCGTTGGTGAAGGCAATTGGGCTTTCTTAATTTCCAGCCTAGACGGGGAAACGAGATTTCGCAGGCAGCCTTATGCTGTTTGCTCGCGTGCCTGCCATGATGCCGGCGCACACCCTCCTTCCCTTTCGACGGACTCGCCCGTGTTCGGAGCTTCGGCCCCGTGCGCGGACAAACGTAGCCGATCGTGCAGGAGCCATCCTGCCCGATCATTTGTGAAGGAGTATGGCATGGATCGTTCGCAGAAAGCCGACGCGGTTGCCCAGCTCAATGCGGTCTTCAACGAGGTCAGTGTGGTGGTCGTCACCCGCAACCTCGGCATGACGGTGGCTCAGTCCACTGCCCTGCGCCTGAAGATGCGCGATGCTGGCGCTACCTACAAGGTTGCGAAGAACCGTCTCGCCAATCTCGCTCTTGAAAACACCGACTATGTCGGGATCAGTGATATGCTCACTGGCCCGGTCGGGCTGGCCTGGTCGACTGACCCGGTCGCGGCTGCCAAGGCCGCTGTCGAATTCGCCAAGACGAATGACAAGCTCGAAATCGTCGGCGGTTCGATGGGTTCGGTCGTTCTCGACGAAGCCGGTATCCGGGCACTTGCCTCGATGCCCAGCCTCGACGAACTGCGCGCCAAGCTCATCGGTCTGGTCAATGCCCCTGCGACGAAGATCGCCCAGGTCGTTACCGCACCCGCCGCCAAGGTCGCTCGTGTGTTTGCCGCTTACGCGGACAAGGCAGCCTAAGAGACGTTTTTCGTTTTACGAAACAATCTATTGGGGCGCATTTGCCCCGCCACAATTTGGAGTGAACCATCATGGCCGATATCGCCAAGCTTGTTGAAGAACTTTCGAAGCTGACCGTCCTCGAAGCAGCTGACCTTGCCAAGGCCCTCGAAGAAGCATGGGGCGTGAGCGCCGCTGCTGCTGTCGCGGTTGCCGCTGGCCCGGCCGCTGCTGCCGAAGCTGTCGAAGAGCAGACCGAATTCGACGTCATCCTGACCGGCGACGGCGGGAAGAAGATCCAGGTCATCAAGGAAGTCCGCGCCATCACCGGCCTCGGCCTGACCGAAGCCAAGACCCTCGTGGAATCGGCTCCGAAGGCCATCAAGGAAGCCGTCAACAAGGCGGAAGCCGAAGACATCAAGAAGAAGATCGAAGAAGCCGGCGGCACCGTCGAACTCAAGTAATCTTCATCGCAAGTTTTGCGGGTGTCTTGAAGCACTCGCAGATAGGAGGGCGGCGCCAGCAATGGCGTCGCCCTTTTTGCGGCCATCTGTATGCGCCGCAGCAGCCCAGTCGCGCTGACCCTCATTCTCAGGCGGCGGTATTTGCACTTCCCCCGAATCGCCGCCGCGCCTATCCGGGCCGGCTCGCCAGCCGGCGGGCAACGAACCGATCATGCAACAGACACGCACCCTTCAAACGCCCAGCTGGGGCCAGGAACTGCGCGCGACGCTGGGGTTAGCCGTGCCGCTCGCCGCGACGAACCTGTTGCAGATGCTGATCCATGCGGTTGATGTGGTGTTCATCGCCCGGCTCGGCGATCAGCCGCTCGCCGCCTCCAGCCTCGCCATCGCCATTTTCGGCCTCACAGTCTGGGCCATGACCGGCCTGATCGGCGCCTGCGCGCCGCTGATCGCGGCCGAGCGCGGGCGCAAGCTGCATTCGGTGCGCGAAGTGCGCCGCACGGTGCGCATGGGGATGTGGGCCGCAGTCGGCTTCGGACTGGTGGGCATGGCCGTCTGCTTCGGCGGTGAGGCGCTCTTGTTGGCGAGCGGGCAGGACCCGCAGATCGCTGCAATGGCAGGTGATTTCCTCGCGATCCTGTCATGGGCGATGATCCCGATGGTGCTGGCGGGCGTGTTCCGCATCTTTGTCGCCGCGCTGGGCAAGCCGGGCTATGCCACCACGATCACGCTGCTGGCGCTGGGGACGAATGTGCTCGGCAACTGGGCGCTGGTGTTCGGCAATCTCGGCCTGCCCGCACTCGGCCTGATGGGTTCGGCGCTGTCGAGCGTGATCACCGCCCTTGCCATGCTGGTTGCCTATGTTTTTGTGATCCGGCGCGACCGCAGCTTGCGGCGCTACCGCATTTTCGGGCGTTGGTGGCGGCCCGAATGGACGCGGCTCAAACAGATCATGGTGATCGGCACCCCGATTGCCTTGACCGTGATGGCCGAGGCAGGGTTGTTCAGCGGAGCGGCGCTGCTGATGGGCCGGATCGGCGAGACCGAGCTGGCCGCGCACACGCTGGCGCTCAATCTGGCGGCGCTGGCGTTCCAGATTCCGTTCGGCACCGCGCAGGCGGCGACCATCCGGGTCGGCTATCATCACGGGGCGGGCGACCGCATCGCCGCCGGGCGCGCGGGCTGGGTCTCGATTGGGATCGGGACGGGCTTCATGACCACCACCGCGCTGGCGATGATGCTGATGCCGACCATGTTGTTGCGGGTCTATATCGATCCCGCCGTCCCCGCCAACGCGGCGCTGGTCGCCTTTGCGCTGCAATATCTGACGCTGGCCGCGATCTTCCAGCTGGCGGACGGGGTGCAGGCGGTAGCGGCGGGCGCGCTGCGCGGGCTTCAGGACACCCGCGTGCCGATGTGGATCGCGATCTTCAGCTATTGGGTGCCGGGGTTCGGCTGCGCGATCGGGCTGGGCTTTTACACCTCCCTCGAAGGGACGGGCGTATGGATCGGGTTGGCGACCGGGCTGTTCTTCGCCGCGGCAGGCCTGCTGTGGCGCTGGGCGCGGCGCGATGCCTTGGGGCTGACGCGCTACGGAACGGCGGCCTAACGCGCCGGAGCGGCCGCTGCGGCGGCAACGCCGGTCGGGATTGTCAGCCCAAGCTCGTCAAATTTCAGCTTCACGCCTTCGTTCAAAGCCCATGACAAGGCGAGATAATCGCCGGCATTGCACCATACCCGAAGGCCGACGCGCACCGAATTATCGGCAAGCCCCGCAACAAAGGCGACCGGCGCAGGCTCGGCCAGCGCCCGCGGATCGGCGGTTGCCAGCTCCAGCATCGCCGCGCGCGCCGCGCGCAGGTCGTCCTCGTAACTGATCGGCACCACAAGTTCGAACCGCCGTGTCGCCATCCGCGAATGGTTGACCACCGCCTTGTTCCACAGCTCGTTATTGGGGACCATCACATAAAGCCCGTCGAGCTGAAGCATCTCGGTGGTGAACAGGCCGATCGATTGCACTGTACCAGCCACCGGGCCCGCGGTGATGTATTCACCGACGCGGAACGGCCGCTGGATCAGGATCATCACACCCGCCGCCACATTGCTGAGCGTGCCTTGCAGCGCCAAGCCCACCGCCAGCGCAAGGCCGCCAAGGGCCGCGATGATGCTGGTGGTCTGCACCCCGAACTGGGTCAGCACGGTTACGGCGACCACCACCCACAGAGCGTATTTGATGATGTTGCTGAGGAACTTGGCGACCGTCGGCTCGATCCGGCCCGACCGGGTCAACGCGCGGTCCGCCCCGCGTGACAGCAGCCGCGCCAGAATCACGCCGATGACCAGCACCGCGATTGCGCCCGCGATCTGCGGGATGCTGTCCATGAACCACTGCCAGGCGCGGGTGGCCATATCGATCTCGTCGCCAAGCCGGGTGGCGATTTTGGGCGGAAGCTTGGGGGTAGTCATCGGGCGATCAGGCTCCAGGTGACGGGGCCGCGCAGGAGGCGCGGCGGGAAAGAATGGGGCGAAGCCGGTTCGATAACGGAGCAAGCCGATGCTGGCCACCCCGGCGGCAAATTCGTCCGCTGAGTGAAATTTTTTGCGGGCTGAGGGGTTGATTCATTCGCCCCCCACGACCAAATGCCTCCCCGTTGGCACTGTCAGAGGGAGAGTGCCAAGCAACCTCACCCATTTAAGGAAAGGTCATAACAATGACATTTCGTCCGCTGCACGACCGCGTTGTGGTCCGTCGCATCGAAGCCGACCAGAAGACCGCTGGCGGCATCATTATCCCCGATAGCGCTCAGGAAAAGCCGAGCGAAGGTGAAGTCATCGCCGTTGGCGAAGGCAACCGTGACGACGCCGGTGCGCGCATCGCGCTTGACGTCAAGGTCGGCGATCGCGTGCTGTTCGGCAAGTGGTCGGGCACCGAAGTCAAGATCGGCGGCGAAGACCTGCTGATCATGAAGGAAAGCGACATCATGGGGATCATGGGCTGAACGCCTGATCCCTGACGCTTCTTTCAATTCACAACCTATCTCAGGAGAAACAATCATGGCAGCCAAGGACGTTAAGTTCGGCCGCGAAGCCCGCGAAGGCATTCTTCGCGGCGTCGACATCCTCGCCAACGCCGTCAAGGTGACCTTGGGCCCCAAGGGCCGCAATGTCGTCATCGACAAGAGCTTCGGCGCACCCCGCATTACCAAGGACGGCGTCACCGTAGCCAAGGAAATCGAACTGAAGGACAAGTTCGAAAACATGGGTGCCCAGATGCTGCGCGAAGTCGCCAGCAAGGCGAACGACAGCGCCGGTGATGGCACCACCACCGCCACCGTGCTCGCTCAGGCCATCGTCACCGAAGGCATGAAGTCGGTCGCCGCCGGCATGAACCCGATGGATCTCAAGCGCGGGATCGATCAGGCCGTGATCGCGGTCGTCGAAAACCTCAAGAGCCGTTCCAAGGACGTTTCGGGCTCGGAAGAAATCGCGCAGGTCGGGATCATCTCGGCCAATGGCGACCGTGAAGTCGGCGAGAAGATCGCCGAAGCCATGGACAAGGTCGGCAAGGAAGGCGTGATCACCGTCGAAGAAGCCAAGGGCCTCGAGTTCGAGCTCGATGTCGTTGAAGGCATGCAGTTCGACCGTGGTTACCTGTCGCCCTACTTCATCACCAACCCCGACAAGATGACCGTGGAACTGGATAACCCCTATATCCTGATCCACGAAAAGAAGCTGTCGAACTTGCAGGCGATGCTGCCGATCCTTGAAGCCGTGGTGCAGTCGGGCCGTCCGCTCCTCATCATCGCCGAAGACATCGAAGGCGAAGCGTTGGCGACCCTCGTGGTCAACAAGCTGCGCGGCGGCCTCAAGGTTGCAGCGGTCAAGGCTCCGGGCTTCGGCGATCGTCGCAAGGCGATGCTGCAGGACATCGCGATCCTCACCAAGGGCGAGATGATCAGCGAAGACCTCGGCATCAAGCTTGAGAACGTCACCGTGGGTATGCTCGGTCAGGCCAAGAAGGTCTCGATCGACAAGGACAACACCACCATCGTTGACGGCGCTGGCGCGGCGGAAGACATCAAGGCACGCGTGGCCGAGATCCGCACCCAGATCGACAACACCTCGAGCGATTATGACCGTGAGAAGCTGCAAGAGCGTCTTGCCAAGCTTGCTGGCGGCGTGGCCGTGATCAAGGTTGGCGGCGCGACCGAAGTCGAAGTGAAGGAGCGCAAGGACCGCGTTGACGACGCGCTTCATGCAACCCGCGCTGCGGTCGAAGAAGGCATCGTCCCCGGCGGCGGCACGGCTCTGCTCTATGCCACCAAGGCCCTCGACGGCCTCAAGGGCGCGAACGAAGACCAGACCCGCGGCATCGACATCATCCGCAAGGCGATCACCGCCCCGATCAAGCAGATCGCTCAGAACGCTGGCCATGATGGCGCGGTCGTTGCAGGCAACCTGCTGCGCGAGAATGACGAAACGCAGGGCTTCAACGCGGCGACCGATGTCTACGAAAACCTGGTGAAGGCCGGCGTGATCGACCCGACCAAGGTTGTCCGCACCGCGCTGCAGGACGCAGCCTCGGTTGCTGGCCTGCTGATCACCACGGAAGCAGCGATCGTCGAGCGTCCGGACGACAAGCCGGCTTCGCCCCCGATGCCCGACATGGGCGGCATGGGGTTCTAAGCCGCTAGGGCGGGCTGGAGCCAGCGCAAGCTGGCACCGCCTCGCCCAAGGCCGGCCAGCGGGGCGCCCGCGCCCCGTCTGAAGCCTCCGGCTTTGCCGGAGGCGGCCCTGGCACCAGAACAGAAAACCCCGGCGGAGCGATCCGCCGGGGTTTTTCGTTGGAGCGAACACCCCGTGGATATGCAACGGCGGGGGCGGCCACTTAGGCGTTTGTTAACCATAGACCCTTACCCCCTCAGCTGTCGGAACTGGCAAGGGGCGGGAGCGGTCATGTGGTCAGGTGCAATCACAGGCTGCGCGGCCCCGGCGCCATCACCGGCTCCGCTCACGATGGATGCACGCCATGCTTGAAGGTCTGAAATTCCCCACATACGAGGCGCAAACGGACCGGCCGCTGATCTCGCTGGTCGTGCCGGTGTACAATGAGGAAGATTCGGTCGCTCACTTCGCTGCCGCAATCAACGGCGTAATCGCCAAAAGCTGGCCCGATGCCGACACCGCACCGCGCTTTGAGATCGTGTTCGTCGACGATGGCAGCCGCGATACCACCGCCGCCGTGGTGTGCGCCATGTGCAGTATTGATTCCCGCATCAAGCTGGTCGCGCTGTCACGCAATTTCGGCAAGGAAGCCGCGCTCAGCGCCGGGCTGAAGGCGGCCACCGGCGATGCCGTGATCCCGATGGATGTCGACCTGCAAGACCCTCCCGAACTGATCCGCCCGATGGTCGATTTGTGGCAGAGCGGCGCGCAGATCGTCAACGCCAAGCGCGTCGATCGCAGCCAAGACAGTTTTCTCAAACGCACGACATCGCGCCTGTTCTACAAGACGATCAACGCCATCGCCGATCATCCGATTGCCGTGGACGTGGGCGATTTCCGCCTACTCGACCGCTCGGCCGTTGCCGTCCTCAACGAAATGACCGAACGGTGCCGCTTCAACAAGGGGCTGTTTTCGTGGATCGGGTTTCGCACCGAGACGGTCGAATATGCCCGGCCCGCCCGCCAGACCGGGTCGACCAAGTGGCGGGTCTCGCGGCTTGTCGCGCTGGCGCTCGACGGGATCACATCGTCGACCACCTTCCCGTTGCGGGTGTGGACGATGATCGGCGCGACGATCTCGCTCCTCGCTTTTGCCTATGCCGCTTTCCTGATCATCTACACGATGATGTCGGGGGGCGACACGCCGGGCTATGCCTCAATCATGGTTGCGGTGCTGTTCCTCGGCGGGCTCAACCTGTTCAGCCTTGGGCTGATGGGCGAATATGTCGGCCGGATCGCCGTGCAGGTGCGCGGACGGCCGCTCTATATCGTGTCCACGACGGTGGGATTCTGAAATGGAGCTGGCCGCCTATCAATCGCTCCGGGATTCGCAGGATCGCCACTGGTGGTTCGTCGGTCGCCGCCGCATCGTCGCGCGGCTGATCGCGCGCTTTGTCCCGCTGCCCGCCATGCCCCGCGTGCTTGAGGCCGGGTGCGGTTATGGGGGCAATCTGGCGATGCTGAGCGCGCTGGGGGATGTCGAGGCCTTCGAATTCGACGATGACGCCCGCGCCCATGCGGCCAAGCTCCTGCGCCGTCCGGTTGCCTTCGGAAGACTGCCCGATGCAATCGGCTTTGACGGTGACCGGTTTGATCTGATCGCGATGCTTGATGTGCTCGAACATATCGACGACGATGTTGCCTCGCTCCGCAGCCTCGCAGACCGGCTCGCGCCCGATGGTTCGCTGCTGCTGACCGTTCCGGCGGTGCCGATGCTGTGGTCGGACCACGACGTGCTCCACCAGCACAAGCGGCGCTACACCCGCGCGCTGCTGGCAGAGCGGCTGCATCAGGCCGGGTTCGAGCTCACGGGGATCGGGTACTTCAACAGCCTGCTGTTCCCGCTGGCGCTCGCCCAACGCCTGCTTGCGCGGCTGACTGGCGGCGGCGGGGTGGATCATGGCGCGCCGCCCGAGCCGCTCAACGCGATCCTGACCGCGATCTTTGCGTTCGAGGCCAAGCTTATTGGCCGGGTGCCCTTCCCGATCGGCCTTTCGCTCTTTGCCGTAGCGCGCAAACGGCGCGGCTGACGCGTCTTCCGGGCCTCAGGCTGCCGCCAGCGGCGCGATGCCCGAGCGTTCTGCCCGCAGCTGCCGCCAGATCAGGACGATCAACGCTATCGGCAGAAGCGGCGCCGGATTGACGAGCCCGTTGAAGCCCCAGTTCTGCAAAGCCACCACCAGCGGAATGCACCACAAACCCGCCAGAACCCGCCAATCCGTGCCGCGCCCCGCCAGCCACACGAAGGGCAGGACCAGCAACACGGTGTCATAGAGATAGATGTAGGGGCTGACGAGCACCGAGGCCGCGGCCAGCATGGCGGCCTTGCCATCAAGGGCGGCAGCGCTGCGCCACACCACTCCCACCATCAGCGCGCCCGCGCAGGCGACGAGGATGTGCAGGCTCCATGCCGCCTCAGCGCCGGCACCGGCCAAGCGCATCGCGGCATAGACGCTCGCCATCTTGTGCCATCCCACCAGGCCCTCAGCGGCGATGGCGGAGAACATCGGCATCTGCGCGAAAAACGCCTGATAGACTTCGATCCCGAAGGCCAGCAGGGCGATCAGAACCAGCCCGACCGAAGACACCGCCGCTCCGGCAAAGGCTCGCCAATGCCCGCCCGCAGCCAGCGCCAGTGGCAGGAGCACCGCCAGATGCGGCTTGATCACAAGGCACCCCAGCAGCAGCCCGGCTTTCATCGGGGAGCGTCCCAGCATCGCCATGCCGGAGATGAACGTGGCCCCCGTCAGCAAACCGTTCTGGGCGATGATGCCATTGATCAGCACCGGTGGGAAAGCCCCTGCGGTCCATCCGGCAGACGGCGCAAACTGCCGTGTCGCGGCGATATAGAGCGCATAGGTCAATGCGACCCAAAGCAATGTCGATGCTGCATAGGGCAGCAGCGCGAAGGGTGTCACCACCAGCAGGAACGGCGGTGGATAGGCGAAAGGCATCAGGCCATCGAAGTCCACCACTTCGGCCTGAACCTTGCTGTGCTGGGCAACGTCAAAGGCGGCGAGCGGATCGCCGGCCAGCGTAAGCTTACCCGCCGACCAGAAGCTCATGAAGTCCATCTGCCGCAGGTTCGTCACATTCGAGAACAGGGCGAGGACGATCACCAGACCGAAGGCCACGGCGAATAGCTTGGCCGCACGAAGGGGCAGGCCGGAACTGGCTCGGTCACGCATGTTGCACGATCCCCCTTGCAGTGCCGGGCCAACAGTTGCGGGACCGGCGCGGGGGACAAGACGCCCCCCGTCCTGTCCCTACCCGATCCGGTGCTCGCCCTTGATCCACCGCACCGTGCCGCTCGACGCGCGCATCACCACGCTTTCGGTCGTCAGGATCATCTCGCCGGTGTGCTTGCGGCGACGCTTCACGCCGCTCAGCAGCGAACCATCGGTCACGCCGGTCGCGGCGAAGATGCAGTCGCCCTTGGCAAGGTCTTCGAGCTTGTAGATCCGGTTCAGGTCTTCGATGCCCCACTTGCGGGCGCGGGCCTTTTCGTCGTCGTTACGGAACACCAGCCGGCCATTGAACTGCCCGCCGACGCAGCGCAGCGCCGCTGCCGCCAGCACGCCTTCCGGCGCGCCGCCCTGACCCATGTAGAGGTCGATGGTGGTATCTTCGTCGGTCACCGCGATCACACCGGCAACGTCGCCGTCTCCGATCAGCACCACGCCGCAGCCAATGCTGCGCAGTTCGGCGATCAGTTCGGCATGGCGCGGACGATCCAGCACGCAGACATTGATCTCGCTGGGCTTCACGCCCTTGGCCGAAGCCACCGCCATGACGTTTTCGGTCGGCGATTTGGCGAGGTCGATGATGCCTTCGGGATAGCCGGGGCCGACCGCGAGCTTGTCCATGTACACATCGGGCGCGTTGAGCAGGCAGCCTTCTTCGGCCGCCGCCAGCACCGCGAGCGCATTGGGGCCGGCCTTGGCTGTGATGGTGGTGCCTTCCAGCGGATCCAATGCGATGTCGATCTTGGGGCCTTTGCCCATGCCGACCTTTTCGCCGATGAACAGCATCGGGGCCTCGTCACGCTCCCCCTCACCGATCACCACGGTGCCGTCCATGTAGAGGTTGTCGAAAGCGCGGCGCATGGCCTCCACGGCTGCCGCGTCGGCCGCCTTTTCATCACCGCGCCCGATCAATTGCGCCGCCGCGATGGCCGCCGCTTCGGTGACGCGCACCATTTCCAGCACCAGCACGCGCTGGATCGCATTATCGGCTGCGGCTTGCTCGGCGATGGTGAGGTCGGTATCGGTGGCGGAGTTCATGCGCAATTCAGCCCTTTATTGCTTTTGTTGCAGCTACCTTTGGAATGCCTTGGCGCTTAAGCGGATGGAGACGGGTTTGTCGAGCAATGCAACACCTGTCGGTCCCCGTTTTCGGCTCGGCCTGACGGCTTTCGCGGCAATCTTCGCCGCGCCCTTGGCCGCGCAGGATGACACGGCGGCGACAAATGCACCGGCGACCGAGCCGACTCCGGCCCCTACGCCCGCGCCACAAGGCCCACCCGCCCCTCCCCGCGTCAATCTGATGGTCACGGTCCCGCGCGGTGAGGTCAATCAGGCACAGCTTCAGGAATGCCGCGATGATGCCGATGCGGGCACGATCAGTGGCGAAATCGTGGTGTGCCGCGAAACCGGCAATAATGGCGAAAGCCCGCTGACCGGGGACCGGGCAGCGACGCAGAAACGCTACGCTCAGGAAACCATGCTGAAGGGCGCCCCGCGCGCGCCTGAGGCTTTCGGGATTCCCGATAACGGCAAGGGCATAGGGTTCGGCAAGCCGCCGCCCGTGGCGATCACTGTCGATTTCGACGCCCTGCCCACCGCCCCCGCCGGATCGGACGCGGATCGCATGGCGCGCGGCCTCCCGGCGCTGGGCGAAGACCGCGAACTGACCGAGGAAGAGGAAAGGGCCCGGCGCGAAGCTGCGGGGATCAAGACCAGCGCTCCTCCACGCCCCAAGAAGAAGGGCGGTTAGGGCGCGGCGCGGTGGTGTGGCTGAGCCTTGTCACGGCGGTGCTGTTGGCCGCCAGCGCTCAACCCCAGGGTCAGGGGCAAGCCTCCCGGCTACCGCCCCGATCTCCGCCGCCAACCACAGCCGAATCGCCGCCCGAACGCATCCCCATCGATCTCGGTGAGGATGAGTGGGCGAGCGATCCGCCGCAGACCATCGACATCCTCGCCCCGCCCACCCAATCCGAAGCGGCCAATGCCGCCGAACTGAAGGACTGCGAGAACCAGCGCGAAGCGGGGGTGGTCGCAGGCGAAATCGTGGTGTGCCGCGAGCTGCCCGCCGACACCAGCCAGCTCTACAGCGGCAGCCGCGAGGCTTGGCTGAAAGACTATGCCGAGCGCACGCAGAACGCCGGGGCCCTGCCCCCGCCCGATGTCGCCGGGCCGGGCATCTTCCGCGGGCCTGCGACCGTCAGCGGGCTATGCTTCATCCCCCCCTGCCCCAAAGACCCAGCGCTGATGATCGACGTCGAAGCGATCCCGCCCCCGCCCGAAGGCTCGGATGCGGAGCGCGTGGCGCAGGGGTTGAAGCCGGTCGAGGGGGACGATGCGCCGCTCACCGCTGAGGAGCGCCGCCGCAAGGAGGCGGATCTGGGCTTGCCGGAGGCGGCAGGGCCGAAGCAATAGTCGTGAGTCCCCGCGCCGGCGGGGACCTCGGGCCCAGAAGCGCCAACCGCAAAGAGGTCCCCGCCTGCGCGGGGACTCACCGTGGGTTACAAAGGCAGGATCGGCAGCACCAGCGGCTCACCCGTCAGGCTGTCCGAGCCTTCGAGCAGCGCCAGCGCCTTCGTCACGCAGCGCTCAGGCCCTTCATGCGTCACCATCGCCACCATCACCTCGCCCCCGCTCTGCGAGCGGCCCTGCTGGATCAGGCTCTCGATGGACACATCCCCGTCACGCAGCGCGGCCGTGAGTTCGGCGAGCACGCCGGGGCGGTCCTTGACCATAAAGCGGATATAGGTGCGCTCGGTGCGGTGACCCGGCTCGGCAGGCGGCATCGCGGCCAACTGCGCACTGGGGATCGAGAAGGGCGCGCCCACTTCGTCGCGGGCGATGTCGATGAGGTCGGCGGCCACAGCGCTCGCAGTCGGCCCGTCGCCTGCACCGGGACCTTGAAACAGCAGGCGGCCGGAGAAATTGCCCTCGGCCACGACCGCGTTGGTCGGCCCGTCGACGGCGCTGAGGGGGTGGCCCCGCGCGACCAGACAGGGGCGCACGCGCTGGAGCAGGCGCGGGCCGTCGGGTGTTTCCTCCACATCGGCCTCACCGATCAGGCGGATCACGAAGCCCAAGGCGGCCGCCTGCGCAATGTCGGCAGCGCGGACCTGCGTGATGCCATTGACCCGCACGCCCGCGAAATCGACCCGCGTGCCGAACCCGATCGCGGCAAGGATCGCCAGCTTGTGTGCCGCGTCCACGCCTTCGATATCGAACGCCGGATCAGCCTCGGCAAAGCCCAGCCGCTGCGCATCGGCGAGCACGTTGGCAAAGTCCGCGCCGGTCGCTTCCATCTCGGACAGGATGTAATTGCAGGTGCCGTTGAGGATGCCGTAAACCTTGGTGAGCGCGTTGGCCGAGGTGCCTTCGCGCAATCCCTTGATCACCGGAATGCCCCCGCCCACCGCGGCTTCGAACTTCAGCGCGGCGTTGTTCGCCTCGGCCAGCTGCGCCAGTTCCAGCCCGTGATGCGCGATCATCGCCTTGTTGGCGGTGACAAGGCCCTTGCCCGCCCCCAAGGCCGCGCGCGACAGGGCGAGCGCGGGGCCATCCGAGCCGCCGACCAGTTCGACCACCACGTCCACATCATCGCGCCGGGCAAGCGCGGTCATGTCGTCTTCCCACGCGAAGCGAGCGATATCGACGCCGCGATCCTTGCCGCGATCCCGCGCGCTCACCGCCACGACCTCGATCCCGCGACCGGCCCGCGCGGCGATCAGGGCGCGGTTGGTGTCGAGCAAGCGGATGACGCCCGCACCCACGGTGCCTAGCCCGGCAATAGCAATACGAAGTGGATTCGGGCCGGGCGGATTCGGGCGGGGCGGTTGAGGGGCGGTATCGGCCAAGCGGTCCTCCATCAGTGACTGACGGCGGCGCTTAACCGTGCAATTCCGGCGGTCAAGCGCGGATGCTTGCCATCAGCCTTTGGTGATCCGCCGCACACACGGCCCCAGCGCCTCACGCACGAAGGCATAATCCGCCGTGGCAAGCCGCCGCTCCTCCGGCTCGCGCGCCAGATTGGCGTTGCTCGGCAGCTGTGCCGGCAGCGCGCAGGCGAGGCGATACCAGCGCAGGGTTTCAGGCGCAGGCGGACGCGCTGCCGAATCGATGATCTCGCCCCACGACACGCCCCATTGTGGGCGCTGGCCCGGACGGCGGAGCACAGTGATCGACACAGGCGAACGGTTTTCGGTTGCCAGAAAAATCTGGGTCTCCGATTCGCCGGTCAAGGTGCCCTGCACCGCCAAGGCGTCGCTGATTCCGGTGATGCGGGGGGGCGTGCTGGCCCCGGCGTAAAGCTCGGTCAGGATCGGACGGAGGCGAGTCTCCAGTTCCGGCGTATAGGCCAGCTGCGCGCCGGGAGCGACCAGCTGCACCTCCCCCGCTCGGCCCGGAACGCTGCGCGCGAACAACAGGAATTCACGCTTTTTCAGCTTGGGAACCTTGCCCTTCGCATCCAGCGGGACGTCAACCAAATAAGCCAGCGTGCCGCCCACCGTGCTGCGGCCAGCGATCAGCGCAAGCGTGTTGGCTTCAATATACAGCCGTGCGAATCCCGGTGCGAGACCGGGCGCACGATCGGGCTTGAGCGTCGTCTGGCGACGAATCTGCGCCCGAATGACCAGTTCCGCAGCGTCAGAAAAGGTCGCCAGATCGGCATATGTCGGTCCATCCGGGGCCAGTGCAGCAATCGGTGCAGGCACCTGTGCGTGGGTTGCAACCGGCACCAGCACAAGCCCAGCGGTGGCCATGATCGATACCTTCAACATATTGACAAGCTGCATTAATTCATCCTTAACCTATGGCCCTGTGACGGCCCCTGACGAACGACCGCTTGACCGCAGTTTAGCAGTGCTTGTTGCACATGGCTCGCAGTGAATTGGCTATGAACCGCAAAAGGGTTTGATCGGCTAGGGGATGCCCGTTAAAGCCCGAGTGACTGATTGCGCGGGACTGGGGACATTGCCGCGGGAACAGTTCAGGTTGCAGACTGGGTTGTTTTGCTCAGAATGTACCAGCCGGGGAAGGTTTCGGGCCATGCGTATTGCGCTGGCCCGTATTTCTTGTCCCGGCGTGGGAGGACCGAAATGACCGGGATCCGCCAACCTGCCGTTATGGCCGGGGGGTGGGGAGTTTGCCGATCCTCGTGATCGGCTAGTATTTGGAGAGAAAGCGCTGGATGTCCTACGCTAGCCAACAACAAGGGTTGACCGGCCCCAAGCTTGTCGCACTGATTATCGCATTAGCGATTGTCGGTAGTGTCGGTCTGGGCATGGTCGTCTTTCTTGCCGTCGACGCCGTCAAGGAGGCGATCGAACGTGTGACCACTGTGGAAGTCAAGGAAGAGGAGCCGCCGCCAGAACCGGATGAGCCGCCGCCGCCGGAGCCAGATACCCCTGAGCCGGTCTCGCCTCCGCCGCCCAATGCGCCGGAATCGCTGATCGAAATGCCGCGGGAATCGCCGATCCAGACCACCCAGCGCGAAACGCCTCAAGAGGTATTCCGCAGACCTGATGTGACGCCGGAACCGGTGCGACCGGCTGAGCCGGTTGCCAGACCGCCGTCCAAGGCACGCGGCGTTCAGCCGAAGGGTCAGCGGAGTTGGGCCGCCCGCATTCAGGACAACTACCCGCGCCGTGCTGCGCAGGAAGAAATCGAAGGCACCGTGGGCGTGCGTGTCACCGTGACTCCTGATGGCAAGGCCACAGGCTGTTCGGTCACCTCATCCAGCGGATCGGACATCCTTGATGCTGCGGCCTGCAAGGACCTCGAACGTTACGGACGGTTCGACCCGGCCCTGAACGACGCCGGTGACCCGATCAGCGCCAGCTGGTCCACGCGCATTACCTACAAGCTGAACTGACGGATCAATCCGGTAGGCGGCGCCGCGCCGCCCGCCACGGGACAATTTTTCAAAAGGACTTTTCGCAATGAACCTTTACCTTCTCGCCGCCGCCGCTGATGCAGCGCCCGAAAGCAAGTTCGGCTTCGTCGAAGCCATGCGTGAGGGCGGCCCGGTTGCCTGGTCGATCCTCACCATCATGGTGATCATGTCGGTCGGCTCGTTCTACATCATGTTCACCAAGCTGTTCGAACAGAACAAGGTGATGAAGCAGTACAACGCCGTGCAGACCCAGTTCTGGCGCGCCGGCAGCCTCAAGGAAGGCGCGACCAAGCTGGACAAGGACGGCCCGTGGCGCCAGCTCGCCGACGATGCGGTGAAGGCCCAGGACGAGCACGGCAAGATGACCGACGCTCTGGAATCGCATGACTACATGCACGGTTCGCTGCAGCGTTCGGAAGATTCGATCAACGCGGTGCTCGCGGGCGGCCTGCCGTTCCTCGCCACCGTGGGTGCGACTGCACCGTTCGTTGGTCTGCTCGGCACCGTGATCGGGATTTACCGCGCGCTGATCAACATCGGCATCGCCGGTAACGCCTCGATCGACAAGGTCGCTGGCCCGGTCGGTGAAGCGCTGATCATGACCGCCATCGGCCTGCTGGTCGCTGTGCCTGCGGTGTTCGCGTTCAACTGGCTCCAGTCGCGCAACCGCAAGATCGCGGCCATGCTCAGCACCTTCTCGACCGATCTGCTGGCCTATATGAACTCGAACGGCGCCGTGAAGCCGGCGGTGGTTGCGGCTGCTCCGGCTGCCAAGCCCGCTGCCAAGCCGGCCGCCAACCCGACGCTCAACAAGTCCTGATCGTCATGGCCGACAGTCGGTGGGAGCGTCCCTCGTGGCCGCTCCCACCACTGCCCGGCTCCCGGCCTGCCACGGCCGCGGAACCGGGTAGGCGTTTCAAGTCAATGTTTTGACAGGCTAGGAATTCACAATGGCGATTTCTACGGGAGGCGGGGTCGATACCCCCATGTCCGACATCAACACCACGCCGTTGGTGGACGTGATGCTGGTGCTCCTGATCATCTTCCTCATCGCGGTTCCGGTCGCGATCCAGACCATCGAAAAGCTGGAAATTCCGGTTTTCGAATCGCTGGAATCGAAGGACAAGGTCGAAAACCTGCTCGTCACCGTTAGCGCGACTGATGATGCCGGTGTCAGCGCCGGGCAACCGGGCTTTGCCGGCGCCTCGCGCAATGGCCAATGCCGGGTGTACATCAACAACATCACCCCGGTGACGTCCGAAGAACTGCAGGAACAGGCGTTCAAGAAGCTCGACGCCATCGTCAAGCGGGCCGGCGGTGCCGAAGCGCTGATGGCCAATCCTGAGGATATCCCGCAGGTTCACATCCGCGGCGACGTCAACGCCCCGTGGCAGTGCGTTGCAGGCACGATCTACAACATCCAGCGCGCCGGCTATCCGGTCGTCGGGTTCATTTCGAACCCCGTCGATCCGAACGGCTGACCTGCCAGCGAACTTAAGGAGTAACTGACATGGGAATGTCTGGAGGCAAGCTTGACGGCGAGCCGATGATGGAAATGAACATGACGCCGCTGATCGACGTTTTGCTCGTTCTGCTGATCATGTTCATCATCACCATCCCGGTGGCGACCCACTCGGTCGACATCGATCTGCCGACGCCGCAACCGCCGACCAATCCGCCGCCGATCGATCCGATCAAGAACAAGGTGGTGCTGACGGCGGGTGACCAGATCCTGTGGAACGGCACCCCGCTGACCGAAGGCGAACTGGTCGCAACGCTGCAACAGAGCCTGACCCTCTCGGTCGAGCCCGAATTGCAGTTCGAGCCTGAGCCGCTGGCCAGCTATGCGCTGTCAGCCCGGGTGCTGAACGACATCAAGGGATCGGGCGTGACCAAGTTCGGCTTCGTCGGCAACGACAAGTATCGCAACTTCGGCAAGTAAGCCCTCGGCCCGGTGGTTGACCGGTCTTAGGCCGGTTATCGCCCGGTTATGCAGCGGTTATGCAGCGGTTATGCAGCGGTTATGCAGCGGTTATACGATCATCAAAGGGGGCGCTGCGACAGGTTCGCGGCGCCCCTTTTGCTTTGTGGGCGCCTTAGTCCGCCCCAATGTTTCACGTGAAACATTTCGGGAACATCGGCTCAGTAGTGGTGATCGGTTGCGCTCCCCGTACCGGTACGCGTTAGGCAACCTGTTCTTTTTGCGATATTCTCTGAGGAGTCAGAGGGGGTGCCATCCCGCAGGCCCGCTCTGAATCAGGAGAGCGAACATGCCGCATATCGTGACCCGCCCCAACCTCTACGCCCCCCGCCCCCGCCCGATTAGCGAGATGAATGTCACCCCCTTCATCGACGTGTTGCTGGTGCTGCTGATCGTGATGATCCTCGCCATGCCGGTGCAGGTGAACGTCACACCGGTCGACCTGCCGGGTGAGCGCCGGGAACCGAGCCTGCCAGTGCTGGATCAGAACACCATCACCATTGATGCAGCGGATCGCCTTGCATGGAACGGCACCACCGTCTCGGCCCAGGCACTGCGCGCACAAGTGGCCGCGGCAGCCGAGCTGGCAACGCCAGCAGTGCTGCGCTTCGCCCCGGACAAGCACGCGAGCTACAACACCGCCGCCCGCACCATCGCCCTGATCCGCGAGGAAGGCGCCAAGGGTTTTACCTTTGTCGGCAATGACCGGTATCGCAACTTCTGAGCCGTCGCTGCTGGGGGGGTCATTCCCCCTCCAGCGGCAGGTCAGGCCGCATCGCCGCCGCGATCAGGCCCTCGGCTTCGAGCAGCAGTTCGTCATCCACCGCCCCCTGCGGCACCGCCTCGCGCCCGATCATCGTCATTACCGGCACCGCGAGCGGTGAGACGCGGTCGAGGACGACGTGGATCAGCTCACGCTCTGACCGCTCCAGCAGCGCCGCCAGCCGGCCAACGTCCGTCATCCGCGCCCGCGCATCGGCCCAGGCCGCCTCGATCAACACATGATCAGGCTCGTATTTCTTGAGCACATCGTAGATCAGATCGGTCGAGAAGGTGACCTGCTTGCCGGTCTTCTTCTGGCCGGGATGCTGGCGTTCGACGAGCCCGCTGATCACCGCGACCTCGCGAAACGCGCGGCGGAGCAGGTGGCTTTCGGTGACCCATTCGACAAATTCGTCGGTCAGAATATCGGGTGAGAGCAGCGGCACCGGATCGGTCACTGGCTTTAGCCCCCAAACCGCGAGGCAATAGTCATTCGCCACGAACCCGCCGGGGAGCAGCCCGCGATCTTCCATCCGCCGGGTGATCAGCATCCCAAGGCTCTGGTTCGCGTTCCAGCCTTCGAAGGTGTAATAGGCGGTGTAATGCTTGCCGCCGTGCGGGAAGCTTTCGACCAGCAGCTCGCCCGGTGCGGGCAGGCGGGAGCGGTAGTCCTGCATCTCCAGCCATTCGCGCACATCATCGGGAAACTGCCCCCACCCCGCCCTGTCCGAAAGCAGCGCCTGAACGCGGGTGGAGAGGTGGGTGGTGAGCGGCAGGCGCAGCCCGCCATAGCTCGGGATGGTGGCGGACTTCTTGGCGGCGCGCACCACCACGTCCATGTCCTTCACGCCCTCGACCTCAAGGCTCATGCCGGCAAAGAAGAAGGTGTCACCGGGGGAAAGCTGCGCGGCGAACCGCTCCTCGACCGTGCCAAGGCTGCGGCCGTTCTTGAACCGCACAGTGAGCATTTCGCTATCAACGATGATCCCCGCGTTCATCCGGTGCCGCTGCGCCTGATTGGGGTGAGCCAGCCGCCAGGTGCCGTCCTTCGCCCGCACGATGCGCTGGAACCGGTCATAGGCTTTGAGCGCATAGCCTCCGTTCGACACGAAGCTCAGCACGCGGGCGAAGGTCGCTTGGTCGACCCAGCTATAGGCCAGGGCGCTCCTGATCTCAGCCAGCAGCGCGTCTTCGTGGAACGGCGCGGCGCAGGCGCAGGCCATCACGTGCTGGGCGAGCACATCCAAGCTGCCGGGCCGGAACGCCTCGCCATCGCGCTGGCCTTCGTCGACCGCCTGCTTGGCCGCTATGGCTTCGAGGAATTCGAAGCGATTGCCCGGCACCAGCACCGCGCGGCTCGGCGTGTCAAGCCGGTGCCCCGCCCGCCCGATCCGTTGCAGCAGGCGCGATGATCCCTTGGGTGCGCCCATCTGCACCACCAGATCAATGTCGCCCCAGTCGATCCCGAGATCCAAGCTGGCGGTGCAGACCAGCGCGCGCAATTCCCCCCGCGCCATCGCCTCCTCCACCTTGCGCCGCGCTTCTGTGGAGAGGCTGCCGTGGTGAATGCCAATGGGGAGGTGATCCTCGTTCTCTTCCCACAGGCACTGGAAGATGAACTCGGCGAGAAAGCGCGTGTTGGTGAAGACCAGCGTGGTGCGGTTGGCCTTGATCGCCGCGTAAAGCTGCGGGACGGCCCAGCGCCCGGCATGGCCGCCCCACGGCACACGCTCTTCGATGGGGAGCAGGATTTCAACCTCGGGATCGGCGCCCTCCTCCCCCAGCACCAGCACAGCGGCGGCGATTTCGCCTGCGTCGTCAGCGCCCTGCGGGGCGAGCCATTCCTGAAAATCACGCGGGTTGGCGAGCGTGGCCGACAGCGCCACCCGCTGCGCATGGGGCGCGAGCGCGTGCAGCCGCGCCAGACTCAGCGCCAGCAGATCGCCGCGCTTGTCGGTGGCAAAGGCGTGCACCTCGTCGATCACGATGCGCTTCAGCCCTGCGAACAGATCGGCGCTTTCGGGATAGGATAGCAGCAGCGAGAGGCTTTCGGGCGTGGTCAGCAGGATATGCGGCGGGCGTTCCCGCTGGCGTTTCTTGCGATCGGAAGGGGTGTCGCCGCTGCGGGTTTCGACCCGGATGGGGAGGCCGATCTCCTCAATCGGGGTGAGCAGGTTGCGCTTCACATCCTGCGCCAGTGCCTTCAACGGCGAGACGTAGAGCGTGTGCAGCCCGTCCCCCGGCACCGTCCCGGCCGAGGGCGCAAAGTCGCACAAGGTCGGCAGAAACCCCGCCAGCGTCTTGCCCGCCCCGGTATCGGCGACGAGTAGGGCATGCGCGCCCTCCCGCGCCTTGGCCAGCATCTCCCACTGATGCCGCCGCACCCGCCAACCGCGCGCGGCGAACCACCCCGCGATCTCAGGCGGCAGCGGCGGGACGGCAGGGTCGGGCCCAGGTTCGGGCGGGTTCACGTCACTCGTCGGGCTGCTCGGCAGCCGTTGCCATAGCATCGAGCGCAGCATCGTCACTCTGCCGCATCGCGATGCTCTGCCTGATTTCGTCAATGCTGTAGCCGGTCAGCTCGGCGACCTTCGCCTGTTCTGCCGCAGACAGCGCATCGAAGCTGCGCGCCGCGGGCAAATCGGCGGTGCGTTCGGTCATGCGCCGCTCCATGTCGCCGATCATGCCCATCATCGCCGGCATCGCGTCCATCGAAGCCGCCGCGACCCGCGGATCGCTCGCCATCAGGAAGGATTCGCGGGCATATTTGGTCCCCGTCGCGGTGGCGAAGAAGCCGTCGATCTCGGCCAGTTCGCTGTCCGTGAAGCGGATCGCGTAAAGCTCGGACATCGCCTTGCGCATGGTCGGCTCCATCGTCGCCATCATGTCGCGCATCATTTCGGGAAACAGCGCCGCCTCGCGCTTCTGACGCTCCTGCCACGCGGGATCGAACAGGCTGGCAAGCTCACCCGCCTTGGCCTCGTCGAGATCCAGCGCATAGGTCTCCACGCCGATCTGCCGGGCGATGGTGGTTGCGGCGCCGTCAGGGCCCAGCTCCATGATCGGGCCGAGGACCCCGCCCATCATCTTGTCGATCATCTCGGCCATGGTGCCTTCGGGAATGATCCGCGCGATCAGACGCTCGGCGGCGGGGAGGCGGGCTTGCTGCTCAGCGGTGAGAGGTTCGGCGGGGAACATGCCGCGCAGCTTCGCCATCGCTTCGTCCATGCCGTCGCTGTCGGCGGCGGTTGCGGCGGTCGCCTCAGGCACTGTGTCCTGCGCGGCAAGAGCGCCCGGCAGGGCGATCAGGGCGGCGGCGGCCAGCATAAGGTGCTTCATCGAATCTCTCCTGTTTCTCGATACCTCACTGCCGCACCAGCGCAGCGCGCACCAGTCCGGCGTCTCATATGCCCTTGAGCGTCGTCTTTCAGACCGTGCAGGCGGGCTTCAAAACCACATCAGTGCCCGACCGATTCCCCGCGCTCCAGCCCCGATGCCGCCAGCTGCGCGTCGATCTGCGCGAGCAGGCGTTCGAGCCCCTCGGGCGTCTCGCTTTCCGCGCGGGCGACCAGCACGTCCTGCGTGTTCGATGCGCGCAGCAGCCACCAGCCGTCAGCGGTATTGACCCGCACGCCATCGGTGGCGTTGACGCTCTCGACCTCGGGGCCGGGGTTGGAGGTGAGCCGTCCGGCGATTTCGGCCATGGCGGCAAACTTGCGGACTTCATCGACTTGGAACCGCAATTCGGGGGTGTTGAGCATTGGCGGGATCGCACCGCGCAATTCGGTCACCGACTTGCCGAGCCGGGCTGAGGCCGCGAGCAACCGTATTCCTGCGTAGAGCGCGTCATCAAAGCCGTAATACTCGTCCGCGAAAAACACGTGGCCACTCATCTCCCCCGCGAGCGGCGCACCCGTTTCCTTCATTTTGGACTTTATGAGCGAATGGCCGGTCTTCCACATCAGCGGCTTGCCACCCAGTTCCGCCACCCGTTCAAACAGTGCGCGGCTGGCCTTCACATCGGCGATAATCGTGGAATGCGGCCGCTTCTTCAGCAGATCCTCGGCATAGATCATCAACAGCTGATCGCCCCAGATCACCCGGCCCGTGCCGTCGATCGCACCGATCCGGTCGCCATCGCCGTCGAAAGCGATTCCGAAATCGAGGTTCTTCTCCGCGACGAGTGCCCGCAGATCGACCAGATTGGCTTCGACCGTCGGATCAGGATGGTGGTTGGGAAAATGTCCGTCAACTTCAGTGAAAAGCAGATGGTGTTCCCCCGGCAGCCGGGCCGCCAGCGCTTCGAGCGCGGGGCCCGCCGCGCCATTCCCGGCATCCCAGCCGACCCGCAACCCTTCAAGCTTGGCGGGATCGATCCCGACGAGGCCTTCGAGCAGGCGCTCGACATATTCGCCAAGGATGTCGTGCGTGGTGACGTTGCCCGTGCCGCTGGCGAACGCCCCGTCTGCTGCCAGTTCCCCGAGCTTCTGGATATCGGCGCCGAAGAACGGGCGCCCCTGAAAGACCATCTTGAAGCCATTGTAATTGGGGGGATTGTGACTGCCAGTTATCTGAATGCCGCCATCCACCTCCTCGGCTGAGGCTTCGGCGTAATACAGCATCGGGGTCGCCCCCATGCCGATCCGCACCACATCGCAGCCGCTCGCGGTCAGGCCTTCGACCAGCGCGTGTTCCAGCATCGGCGAGCTGACCCGCCCGTCATAGCCCACCGCCACCGTGGTGCCGCCCGCTTCGCGCAGCAAGGTGCCGAACGCCCGGCCAATCGCGCGCGCATCATCCGCGCCCAGCGTCTCGCCGATGATCCCGCGAATGTCGTATTCGCGCAGCACGGTCGGGTGAAATTGGTGTTTCATGGCAAGAGGTACTCCGTTGCCGCTTTGTCAGGGCCACTTAGAATGGCAGCCGCTCAAATGGGAAGCCGTCGCCTTGCAGGATAGCGTAGATTCCTGTCCGATCAACGGATTAGCCAACACAAACAATGTGGCCAGGACGGATCAGTGGGGCCGCCGATTAGCGGGGCAGGTCATCGTCCGACGAAATCACCGGCGGGTCCGGCAATTCTGCCAGCAACAGATCGCGCGCGGCATTGGCTTCCTGCATCGCGGCAGTGGTGCCGCCCTTGTCAGGGTGCACCAGCGTGGTCAGGCGGCGATGCGCGAGGATGATCTCCTCGCGATCCGCCCCGGCTTCGACCCCGAGCAGTTTGCGCGCCCGGAAGATGGCCTGACTGCGGGTGGAAGGCGAGCGCAGGAACTCCCACGGCCACTTGCCCAAAGCCCAGCGGCAGAACACGCAAGCGACAACAATCAGCAGAACGTACTTCATGCCACCTCCAGCTCACCCTGCTCACGATCAAAGGCAGGCAGGCTCAGCGCCTTGACCAGCGCGCGCAGCTCTTGCCGCGCGATGAGGTGGCTGGTGCCGAGCTCGCCCAGATGTCCCTTGTCGAGCAGTGTCAGGCCAGACGGGAACAGCTCGCGATAGATCACGCGCTCCGACAGGCCTTGGGTCACCCGGAACCCGACCCGCTTGGCCATCTCGCTCAGCGCTTTGTGCAGACGCGCCTGATTGCGCGCCTCGACGTGGCCGGTGCGGTTCCTGACCACAATCCAGTCCATTTCGGGCCGCTGCTGTTCGATGGTCATACGGCTGCGCTTCATCCGGGCCTCCCAGATCAGCTCGGCAAAGAAGGACAGCTTCTTGACCTTGAAGGTCTCCGCATCGACCTGCCCGATCAGGTCGAAATCGACGAAACTGTCATTCATCGGAGTGACCAGCGTATCGGCCTGCTCGACCGCAATCCGCGCATAGGGGTCATCGCGCCCCGGATTGTCGATGATCAGGAAATCGCAGCTTGCCTCCAACCGCCGGATCATGCCGAGCAGATCGCCGGTGCTATTGCCGCGAAACACCTCGCAATCCGGGGTCGGCAGCGTGAGCCCGCGCCGTTCCAGGGTGGTCAGCCGGTTCTCGATATATCGGTGCATGGTGCGTTGGCGGGGATCGAGATCGATCGACGCCACGCGCGCGCCGAGATAGGACAGCGCCACCGCAACATGGACCGCCGTGGTTGACTTGCCAGTGCCGCCTTTCTCGTTGGCGAACACGATCCGGTGAGCCTGCCCCTTGCGCAGACGGCGACCCGCGAGCACGGGTTCGGAAGGTTGAGCGCGCGAGGCGGGCGGCATGGTCGGTCGGTCTCTTCGCGGGGCCCGAGGGCAGATCGGCTTGAAATGGGACAGCTTGCGCCGCTAGGGCACGGGCGATGGTGTAGTCTGGGAGGCGCACAGGTGCAAACGGTCACGTCGCTGCAAATGTTGAGAACCGCTTTGGCACAGTTGCGGGCATCCGATGGGCACGGCGGGGCGACGGTTGCGCTGGTGCCAACCATGGGCGCGCTGCACGATGGCCATCTCACGCTGGTTCGCCGCGCGCGGGCCGCAGCCGATCATGTGGTTGCTTCGATCTTCGTCAATCCCAAGCAGTTCGGCGTGAACGAGGATCTGGACGCCTATCCCCGCCAACTTGCGGCAGACGCCGCGATGCTGGAGGCAGAAGGCGTCGCCCTGCTGTGGGCGCCGGGTATCGAGGCGATGTATCCATCCGGCTTCGCCACCAATATCAGCGTTGCAGGCGTAAGCGACGGGCTTTGCGGCGCGGCCCGTCCGGGCCATTTCGACGGCGTGGCGACGGTGGTGTGCAAGCTGTTCAACCAAGTCGCCCCCGACATGGCGTTCTTCGGTGAGAAGGATTTCCAGCAGCTCGCCGTGATCCGCACCATGGCCCGTGACCTCGACCTCACCCGCCCGCATGTGGACGCCATCATCGGCGTGCCGACCGTGCGCGAGGCAGACGGCTTGGCGATGAGCAGCCGCAACCGCTACCTGACGTCCGATGATCGCCGCGCGGCAGCAGCCCTGCCCCGCGCGATGCGGAGCGCCATCGCCGCAATCGAAGGCGGCACTGATGTGGCAGCGGCTTTGGCAGGATTGCAGGCTGACGTCCTCGCAGCCGGCTTTGCCAGCGTCGATTATGCCGAGTTGGCCGACAGCCGCTCGCTGGCCCCGCTCGGCGCTTTGGGCAAATCCCCTGCTCGCCTCCTCGCCGCCGCCCGGATCGGCAACACGCGTCTCATCGACAATATGGCAGTGATCGCGCCTGCCTGACGCAGCCCGATATTGACGCACCGCGCGATTCAATGGCATGGGCACCGCCGAAACCCGAGCGGGTATAGCTTAGTGGTAAAGCTCCAGCCTTCCAAGCTGGCTATGCGGGTTCGATTCCCGCTACCCGCTCCACTTCCCCACAAATCACTGGAACGCCTCAGACAAATTCTCCTCAGCAAGCCGATTGGCGCGCGTAGACCGCAATTTGCGCCTATTCTTCCGGAATAGGCGGAGTCTTCCAGAACAGCGCGACTTCGTCATCCAGTCCTGTCATTTCGTAGCGGATGAGGGCGATGGGCAGCTTTCCAGCGGCGAGGAATGTGTCGTGGAATTCCCTCAGCGAAAACCGCTCTCCCAGCTGCTGCGAGCGGTCGGCCAGCAGCGCGTCCATCTGTAGTTTACCGATCGTATAGGCGATCCCGTAGCCCGGCGGGCGGCGCAGGTAGATTTCCGCGTCGACGCGCGCCACGTCCTCGTCGAGCCAGGGCGTCTTTGCGCGCATATAGTCCACCGCCTCTCGGACATTCCAGCGATTGTGCTGCATGGCGATGTCGGCAGGAACCCGCGCTGCGCGGAAGATGCCGAATAGCTCCATGAACTCGTCCGCGCGCGGCGTGTGCTGCGTGGCCCCTGCCAGCATCAGCGCCTCCTCGAGGTAGGTCGCCCAGCCCTCGGCCCGCGCGCCGTCGCTATAGCGGCCCCTGATGGGACGCTTATCGCGCTCGCCAAGGACAGCATCGAAGCGGTGGCCGGGGATGACTGCGTGGAGATGGTCAGGGATCGGATCGCGAAACTGGATCTGCTCCCAGAAGTTCGGGCCGCTCGGCCGCTCGATCCAAGGCGTATTGCTGCCCAGCTCGCCCACAAATTCAGGAATGGTAATGATGTCCTCGCGCACGAGGAATTCCCGCACGAGCTGGTCGGTTCGGCGAACCTTCTCCTGCTGCTCTTGCGCGCTTGTGGACAGCTCAAGTTGCGGCAGACTGCGATTGCGGTGCCGCAGGATGGCGAGCGCGGCGGTCATGCGCTCGTGCTCCCGTTCGGCGAGCGTCAGCATTTCCGCAGAGGTAAGGGGGATCATCCGCACGTGCCGGATGTACCAATCGTAACGCTCAGCACCGACGCCCGCCGGAGCAGTCATGCGTCCGCGCTCGGCCTGCAGCCAGTCGTCAAACTCCATGATCGCGGCCCGCGCCGCCATGACTTGAGGCTCAAGCTCAGGGGCATCGACCCGGCTGCGCGCCAAGAGGTCATCGTACCAGCCAATGATGCCGGGCGGCGGCACGGCGCGGTAGGGGTGGTAGTGATTGACCCCATCGCTGTTCTCAAGGTTGAAGAGCGCGAGGTCCGCATAGTCTCCGGCCGCCTCGGTCAGGTTGGCGCGCGCTGCCGACAGCATCGGCGGAATGGCGGCGAGCTGCGCTGACAGCCGCCCGCGCACCTGCGCACCTGCCCCCAGATCGGTGAAGGCGACCCGCATCAGGGGATCCAGATAGAAGCCGGGGTCGCGCTTCCACGGCCGCAGTACCTCCAAATTGAAGCGGTAGCCGTTCAGCAGCGACTTTACAGCGAGGAAATCAGCCTGCTGATCGCGCGGCCAGCTATCGACCGCCATGCCGGCGAGGCGTTCCTCAAAGCGCGTCAGACCAGCGCGTTTGTCCGCCATCAGCGGGTCAGCATAGATCTCACCGACCCGCGCTCCGGAATCGAGTACCACGCTCGGCGTGAAGGCGGGCACCATGTAGGCTTGGAGTTCCTCATGCACGGCGAGAAGCTCGTCGTAGGTACCGCTAGGCGCGGCTTGTGCATTCGCCACCGACGCCCAGGCCACGAGGAAGAGAAACGTCAGGAAGTGCCGCATGATTGCCTCCGGTTGCTGGCGGCAGGGTGCGAAGGCGATTGCCTTTTGTCCAGTGGTCAAATGTGGCGTGCCAAGAACTGCCCTGCTCTTATCCCAGCTGCGGGAAAGCGAGGTTTCGCCGAGGGTCGCCGCCTAAGTGAGACGGAGGGGCGTGACTACACCGCAACATTTGAGCGTGCGGGCGGCAAGATCATCGTCTTCCCTGAAGATCACCCGCCGATCAGTCTCAGCTGCTCTGAGCGGACTGAAAAATCTTTGCGATGTTGATGAGCTTGCTTTCGCCAAGCTTCTGGATGGCCTGATGCCGGTAGGATTCGACGGTCCGCACACCCAAATTCAGCGTGCCTGCGATCTCTTTGTTTCGCATGCCGTCACACGCCAGGCGCATGACCTCGTGCTCGCGTTTGGTCAGGCTTGCGATCAAATCGCGCGCTTCGGAAGCCGAATGCGACTTTTCAACCAAGGGTTTGCTTGAAATCAGCGCGGCTTCAATCTTGGCGATAATGGTTGCGAATGTTCCCGGCTTTTCAATGAAGTCACGCGCACCATTTTGCATGGCTTCGACGGCGAGGGCCACATCGCCATGCGAGGTAAAAAAGATCACAGGAATATGCCGGCAATGAGCGGGGATAGCCTTCATGGTCGCCATGCCGTCCAGCACTGGCATCCGGAAGTCGAGCAGAATGCAGTCGGGCTCCAGGTATTCGAGAGCTTCGAGAAGGTCTGCCCCGCTCGCAAAGGGATGGATACGATAACCGTGCCGCTCCAGCCCCTTACTGATGGTCGTCCGGACATCGCGCTGATCATCTACGATCGCGATTAAAGGCCCTTTACCCGCCTGATTTTGCATCAGTTTTTCTTTCAAAGTTCGCGGGAAAATTCCACCACCGCAATATCGTTTGCGCAGTGGGCAATCGAGCGAGGCAAAGCTATAACTCAAATCATAGAATACACCTGTCACGCGTATGCGCCAAGGCGTAACGAGCAAGTTCGTCCAAGCCGACCATTTACGTGGTAAATTATTGCTCAATGGGCCTGACAAGGCATTACAGGGTCGGGAGCACACTTTCTGGTTCTCCTTTCTAAATAAACGTTTGCTGGGCAGAGAAATTGCCCAGAACGCTTGGCTTATGAAAGGATGAAAGATGTTGGACAGGCGGCACGAACCTCGCGCAACGTCGACGTTTAGGAGCGCCTATGTGCGGACCCAGTCGGGCCTGTTTTATGTGACCTTGCGGAATGTATCCGACTCGGGGGTCTGCCTTGATGCCTATCCGGGTGCCGCTGAAGGCGATGAAATCCAATACTGCTTTGACTCGGCAGGGCCGCGGACCGGGGTTGTGAAGTGGGTAAAGGATGGGCGCTTTGGCGTGAGTGCGGAACCGGATAGCCTGGTGAATGGCAGTCCTCAAATCTTCCCGCCGCGCTCGGTCCGTCTGCCCCTCTCGTTCTCCGCACACCTGTTCGTGAACGGTCATCAGGAGGACGTGATGATCAGCAACCTGTCAATTCGAGGGGCGTGCATCAGCAGCCCCTACAAGTTCCAAGCAGGGCAACTGGTCTCGCTCAAGATTGCCGAACGCTGTTTTGAACTGGCGACAATCCGCTGGGCGAGGCACGGATGTGCGGGCGTGCGTTTTGCAGAGCCAATGCACCCCGGTGAGTTTCGTCGTCTCGTCGAAAGGCTGCAACAACCACCGGATCATTCGCGTCCATGCGCTAGTCCGGCGCAGCTACCGGCCCTCAGTGGCATGACCGCCTAATCTTGAGCGGCAATGCCGCAGCGCGGCGCTCGGCGTCAGTGGTAGATGCAGTGAACTGCCACTACGCCTTGACCGAAGGCGGGGGAGACGCATGAATGGCAGACGGCGGATTGCAGATTGAAAGCCAAGTCGGCGAGGGCACCTCCATCCGCCTCTATCTTCCGACGACCCCCGCAGGTGCAGGGTTATCGATAGGTTCAAGAAAGGAGCGAGCAAGCTCCCTGGGCACAAGCCAAATGAAGATACTCATCGTCGAGGATCAGCCAGATGTTCGAGCTCATGTGGAGAAATTGCTGAAACGAGCCGGACATATCGTAACGTCGGCGGCAGATGCAAAATCTGCCCTTGATGTTTTGGAGCTGGAGACGGATTTTGATGTGTTGTTCACCGACGTGGTCATGCCCGGCGGGATGAACGGCGTGCAATTGGCAGCAGCGGCCTCGAAGATTTTGCCGACCTTGAAGGTGCTCTATACTTCGGGCTTTCCGGCCAGTGCGTTCGATGAGATCGGGGTTGATGGCTGGCACCAGCTCGCCTTGCTGAGCAAGCCTTACAGATCGGCAGAGTTGTATCACGCCATCAATCAGCTGGCGAATACCTGAACCCAGTCGAAATAGCGGGCGCGGCCCACTTTTCGCACCAACCCGCGCTTTGGAACGGTTCTGACCTCAGGGCATGGCTACAAGATATGCCCGGGTCAGCGGAGTTTCGGAAGGCTCTCTTTGGCTGTCCATTTCTGCGGATCGCGCCAGACCCGTACCTGATGGCGCGAAGGCAAGCGTTCCGCCATTTGTTAGAACGACATATGGCTCACTGGGCTTGACGCCGTCAGGACTGCTTGTCGCCAACGGCTTTGGTGTGTTCTTATCTGCGGCCTCCCATGTCGAGCCAACATAAATAGTCTCGGGGATCACGATGGTGAAATCGAGGTGTGCTGACGCTTTCGTGCTTGATATCGCGGTCGTCTCGAACCGTGATCCGGCCTTGGCTGCCTCAGAAAAGAAGATGAGCGCGGCTAGCGCTCCGAGCCTGCTTAGAGAGGATTCCGCCCAACGCTTCACGCCCTGTCCCTTCACTATGCCTAGTCGATAGGATGTGAAGACTATGTGCTTTTACCTCGAAAAACGTAGCCAGTGCCCCACTGAGTGGTACGGGAAAAAGCCGTAACTGCGGGTTAACTAAAGATCGAGCAGTGACCGGCCCTTACCCGTGCAAGAGCCTCAAATCCTTTTTTAGCCCGCGTCCGTCGGCGTGAGAAAAGGGTTGGTGAAACGGCTTGATCCGGCGCGGCATCAGCTCCACCGTCCGCAAGACGGCTGACTCGTCGTAGAGGATCAGCAACCGTCGCGCCGCGATGCAATTCGCGGCCTTTGCTACTCAGGCTTTCGGGTGTGACAAGGGCCTCGCTCTGATGCGGGGTTAATCGCCCGCACCCTTGGCCTTGAATAGGGAACTCATTGTTTCGTTAAGGCTCGCCCCGGCACCAGCAGGGGAACAAAGAGCCGAAGGGCCTACCATGCATGATGGAGTGCTGGTCAAGGCGCCAGGCGCAGGTGGAGACCAAGCCATCACACGCCTGGCAACCTTGACCAAATCGTGACTACGTTTGTTACTACGCCTTGACGTGCTCCCCTGAAATGTGACCGCTTTTTGGTAGAGTCTGACGCAAGGAGTCGGACGATATGAAGCGAAGCAGGTTCAACGAAGAGCAGATCATTGCGATCTTGAAGGAGCAGGAAGCTGGGATGGCGACGGCGGAGGTCTGCCGCCGTCACGGGATCAGCTCGGCGACATTCTACAAGTGGAAGTCGAAGTTCGGCGGTCTGGATGTGTCCGAAGCCCGGCGACTGCGGTCGCTCGAGGAGGAGAACTCCCGGCTGAAGAAGCTGCTGGCCGAGGCCATGCTGGACAATGCCGTGTTGAAGGATCTGGCATCAAAAAAATGGTAACGCCCGGCGCTAAGCGGGAAGCCGTCGCCCATGCCCGGGAGCATCACGGGGTGAGCGAGCGTCGGGCGTGTGCATTGGTTGGTGTGAGCCGCAGGGTGATCCGTTACGAGCCGACAAGGCCGGATGACGGGGCTCTGCGGCAAAGGTTGCGCGAGCTGGCGGCGGAGCGTCGCCGGTTCGGCTATCGCCGCCTGGGCTATCTGCTGGCGCGGGAGGGCATCACACCCAACCACAAGAAGCTGCTGCGCATCTATCGCGAGGAAGGACTGCGCGTGCGGCGCCGTGGCGGGCGCAAGAGGGCGTTGGGCACGCGCAGACCGATGGTGCTGCCCGATGGTCCGAACCAGCGTTGGTCGCTCGACTTCGTCTCTGACAGCCTGATCTGCGGTAGGCGCTTCCGCATCCTGTGCGTGGTCGATGACTACACGCGGGAGTGCTTGGCGCTGGTGGCCGATACGTCCCTGTCCGGGGCTCGAGTTGCCCGGGAACTGACCAGCTTGATGGGCAGCCGCGGCAAGCCGCACACGGTGGTCAGCGACAACGGCACCGAACTGACCTCGTCGGCGATCCTGCGCTGGTCGCAGGAGCGGCGGGTCGAGTGGCACTACATCGCGCCGGGCAAGCCGATGCAGAACGGCTTCGTGGAGAGCTTCAATGGCCGCCTGCGGGATGAATGCCTCAACGAGACCCTGTTCACCTCGCTGGCCCATGCCCGGTTCGTGCTCGCTGCCTGGCGGCACGATTACAACACGGTCAGGCCACACTCCAAACTGGGCGGCAAGACCCCCGCCGAGATCGCCGGCCAACGTGTCTGGGGGCATGCCCCCAGACACGTTGCCAACCCATCAAACAACCATCATGAAGGAGCGAGACTCTACCTCTGAATGGTAACAATCAGGGGAGCACGTCAGCCTCGACTTCATAAATCCCGCAACTTGCCATTTGCCATCATGAAAGATCGCAACGGCGAGCTCCATCTGTTGAGGCATCATAGTTAATAGTGTCAGCGCGGAAAAAAACGGTGAGGACGAACCCCGTATGAATACGGGTCCTCGATATCGGAAATCGGATTTGCAAATTGGGAGCGCATGGGCGGTTATTGCGCCCGCATGCGTGACCAGCCCACACTGTTCCCGCGGTCATAGCGAGAAGCGAGCGTGCATCTCCCCGTATGTCGTCAGATGGGCGAGCAGCGGAGATGCCGCGTCAGCGGTGCCGGTTGCAAGAGCGTGCCGTGAAGCACTTTCAAGCTGCTAAAGTGCCTTCAGGCGTATCATCACTTCTTGCACAACCAGCGGCGCGCCGGGCCGTACGCACTGCGGCTCTTTGTTGACCTTCGGAATTGGTGCTTAGAGCTGGCGGTGCGAAATCTTGCATGTCGCCCTCTATCGAAATTGCCATCATCATGCCGACCTTAGCCTTCTTGGCATGGTACATTAACGCGTCCGCTTGCTTGAGTTCGGCGTCGATAGACTTCGAGCCCTTCGGCAAAACCAACACACCTATACTGCATCGTATATCAATCTCTCCCTTGAGAGGGTCTAGATTGAGTGCATCATTCAGCCGCTTTGCCACCAATTCCGCGGCCTGCGTGTCACGCACTTTTAGAATGATCGCAAATTCGTCACCACCTAGTCGGGCGAAAATGTCGTCCCTTCTGATCGCGTTCTTAATGCGATCTGCAAAGCCGCTAAGGGCCCGGTCTCCTACATCATGGCCAAACCGGTCGTTGATAAGCTTGAGGCCATCGACGTCGGCATATACCAAGACGGCGAGGCCTGTTCGGCTTCCCTCGCTCTTGATGGCCTCAAAGAATGCCTTCCGATTGAGCGCTCCCGTCAATTGGTCAACTCTGGCATACCGCCACTCGAGTTCAAGCGCGGCACGTGCCACGCCCAACATTAAGACGACCGCTAGCACACTGAGAAATTTCAACGCCATGATTAGGGGGCTGCCCTCGAGAGCGGGGGCGTGGCCATTAAGTATCTGAATAGAAGCAACAAATAAACTAAGCAAGAGTGCAAATCTGTTGCCCAAGAACCAAGCGCCAAAGGCGCAAATGACCAATAAGAATGGGCCAAAGGAAACTTCGGAAGCGGCGTTGCTTGCAATAATTGTGATCAGTGCACAGGCCGTCAACACGGGCTCGGCGACTGCTCTCGGGACATGCATGAATAAAGGTTGCCCAAGCCGAATGGCTTGGGGTTGCGCTTTACGCCGGTCGATTTTTCTTCCGGTTCCCATGAGCGAGAGATACCTGAAGCAAGCAAAATTTCTGTTAATTTCGGGATGCAATTTCACTCTTGCCGTCGCGTTCGTAAGTTGACGTCTGCCTCAACTCAATCTCCCAGAACACCGCGCTTTTTCCTCTGCTAAGAATGACTTACTGCGGACAGGAAAAGATCAATTTCGCGCTGCCTGATTTGCATCCCCCGCAATGCTGATTCCAGAGCAAGGATCAGTTTTAAGGAGACTCGAAGCCAAAAAACCAGCGAGATCAATCAGTCGGAGATCGCTTTGGCGATGGCATCCTCAAGCTCCTTTGCCCTATACGGTTTGCGCAGGATATTGATACTGGTCTGATCTTCGATACCAAGGTGCTCGAACGCGGCTGCCGGATAACCTGAGGTGAAAAGCACTCTCATCTGCGGCGCGATTTGCTTGGCGGCTTTGCTGAGTTCCTGGCCGTTCATACCGCCAGGCATGATGATATCGGTATAGAGCAGATCAAACGTCTGCCCTTCTTTCAAGATCGCAAGGGCCGATACGGCATCGCTCGCCGCAACAACCGCGTATCCGAGTCGCGAAAGCAACCTTTCGACATGCGCGCGTACGTCTGGCTGGTCTTCCACAACTAGAATGCGATGATGTCGGGACGTTGGGTTGTGCCCCACCTCGACGGTGTCATGGGTATCATGCAAATCGTGCCCCGCACCGGCGGTCAGATAAAGATTGACCGTGGTTCCCGCACCCTCCTCGCTATGGATCGTCAAACTGCCGCCTGACTGGGTGACAAAGCCATAGACCGTACTTAGGCCTAGCCCGGTACCTTTGCCGAATTCCTTGGTCGTGAAATAGGGTTCGACAGCCTTGCTTAAGACCTCCTCCGACATGCCACCGCCGGTGTCTGAGAAGGACAAAAGCACATAGCGACCAGCTGCCAAGCCTGATGCATTGGGCACCATGTCATCTGTCACCACATGGTTCTCGCAAAGGATCGAGATTTCTCCGCCGCTCGGCATGGCGTCCTTTGCATTCATGGCAAGATTGATGATCGCCTGCTCAAGGCTGTTGGCATCGACATTCGGCTCCCAGATGTGTTCATCGATGCTCCGGGTCACGGAAATGCTTTCCGGCAGCCCAGCGCGCAGGAGAGGCCACATGTTTTCTAGCAATGTCGTCATATCGACGCGGCTGGCCTGAAGCCGGTTTTGTCCGGAAAATGCCAGCAAGCGCTTGGTCAAAGTGGCTGCGTTTTCCGCCGCATGGCCGATCAAGGCGACACTTTCGGCATCGGGATCACTGAGAGGGCTCATGCCCAGCAATTCGGCATTACCGAGGATGATCATCAGGAGATTGTTGAAGTCATGTGCGATGCCGCCGGTCAGCTGTCCCACGGCCTCAAGCGCGCGGGCGCGGCTGTAGCCTTCCTGCTGGCGCTTCAAGTTGGTTACGTCGCGCACGCTGCCCAGTACGCGGTAAGCCTTGCCATCGGGACGGCGCAGGATGCACGCCTTCACCGCCACGTCGATCTTGCGCTGATCCGCGCCTACCACTTGGTATTCTCTCTCCCACTGCGCCGCATTCGATTTCAATGCTTCGCGATAGGATTCGAGCGTCACTTCAAGATCTGCCGGGTCAATCAGGTCCACCCATCCATTCGTCGTGACAGGCTCTGGCGGTGCCTCCAAGCCCAGCTTGATGTTCCAATCCGGCGTCATCCACAATCGCCCGGTTTCGAAATTGTGATCCCACAGGATGTCACTGACCGTGTCAGCGATGATCCGGAATCGAGTCTCGGATTCCTCCAGTGCAGCAAGCGCGGCTGTAAGTTGGCCAATGTCGGTCGCCGTCCCGATCACGCGTAAGGCCTCGCCTTGCGGATTGCGGACTATGAAGGCCCGGATCACGATATGGCCGATCGATCCATCAGGACGATTGATCATGTGGTCGACGGAAAAGCGCTCATCGCCCGATGCAATGGCCTTTAGTGTGACATCGCGTACCGCGTGCTGATCGGCTTCAACGGCATTGCGGGCGTCGAGATTGCCGGGCCCCATGATATCGGGCGGTTCATAGCCATAGACGGTCTTGAACGCTTCGTTGGCACTGAATGCACCCGTTTCGATGTTCCATTCGAAAATCACATCTTGGCTCGCGCGCGCGGCAAGTTCGAAGCGTTCGCGATATGCGTGGGCGGTTTGCTCGCTTTCGATGAGGCGTGAGACGTCGGTAAAGCTCACAAGCACCGCAGCCACATCGCCCTTGTCATCATTGGCGAGGAACGCGTCGCAGAGCGCCCAAACGATCTTGCCGTCCAATGTACGCCTGTGCCCCAGCAACACACCTCGCACCGTAGCGCGCTCCCGTAGAGCACGGTAGAACGGGAACTCCGCGGGCGGCATCACCGATCCATCAGGACGAAGGAACTGCCAGCCGCGCTCCACGGCCGCCGCGTCCATCGTGCCGTCTCCGGTCAGGCCGAGCATTTCCCTCGCCTTGGGGTTGATGTAGCGGACACGAGAGTCCGGATCACGGATGATAATCCCAGCCAGCACATTCTCGAAGATGAACTCGTAATCCCGCTCCAGCTGGGAATAACGTGTCTGCGTACTGCGGTTGGCTGTCACATCGCGCGAAATCCCGATAAAATGGGTTACGCTACCCGTCGCGTCGGTCTCCGGCTTGAATGACAAATGGTTCCAGAAGGCTTCGCCGGATTTGCGGTAATTGAGAATTTCGCCATCAAACGGCGTGCCGTTGGCGAGCGCTTCATCAATCCTGGCGATGGTAAGAGGATCTGTATCGGCGCCTTGAATAACCGCACAGAGTCCCTGATCTAGATCGCTGCGGTCGAGCCCAGTGATATCAAGAAAAGCCTGATTACAATAAATAATCTGTCGGTCTGGGTTAAACGCCACGACCCCGTCGGAGACAGCGTCCAGCATGTTTGTATAGAAGGCCCCACCCATTCCCATCCCCACTCTAGCGCTTAGTTGGCGCAACTGAGCCAATGATCGTGGCCGCCAACCATGTCACAGATGACATTGGTAGCGGATGTGCACCGGTCGAGGGAATTGTTTATTGGGCTATGGTTGGGAGATTGAGGTTGGTGCCTCACATGACGGGGTGGACGGTCCCCGGTCTGTCTTCACCGCCAGCGTCGCGGCGCTGGCGGTGAGAAGCGCGATCCAACCGCGTAGGCCTCAACGTGATCCATTCATCGCCGCGGTGAATTGCGCATTGGTGGCGTTCATCAACTCCGAGAGCCCGTTACGCCAGGCGGCGGGATCGGCTGTCATAGTGTACTTTTTCGAGCTGTTGGTACCGATGCCGCCCAGAAAGCCGATTACGTTGGCAGCAGTGTTGAGCGCCTTTTCGCCGCCGCTTTGCGTGTCAGCAAACTCGCCAAACGCACCGCCCACCGCGATTGGTTCACGCAAGGTGGCTGTGCCGATCTGCCCCTTTGGTGCAAAGACCACGAGCTTGCTCGCTTCGGGCACTGTCGCCAACCCCGCTTTGACGTTGACCGCCGAGACATTGCGGAAAGCGCCGCCATAGGTTTCAGCCTGCGCGAAATCGACGACATAGAAGACATTGACCACCGCCTGACCGCTGGCTTTGGCGAATTCCTGCCCCTTCATGGTCATCATGATTGCGCTGCGGGCACCGTTGAAGCCTCCGGGGCCCATCAGGCCCAGAAATTCGCGCGCGATCAGCGGACCACCCCAGCCCGAAGGTGCGAACAGCCGGGCTTCAGCTTTGGAATCGCGGCCAAGGATCAAGTCCTTCTCCGCGCCATTCTCCTGAGCCTTCGCGCCGCCCTCAGTGACCGCCGCCAGCACCGCCGCGCGATCCGCAACGGTGTAGCCGGCCGCAGTTATCTGCCGTTCGAAATCGGCATAGGCCGCATCGGTCGCGGCCTGAAAGTCGGCGTCAGTCAGGCCCGCCAGCGTGCTGCGCGCCGAAGATTTGCCGCCGAAGCCCGATCCCAATAGCCCGCCGCCCGCCTTGGCACTGTCACGCCGTTCGGTCAGGAAGGCGACCACAAAGCTGCCGACCACCACCTGCTTCGACGCATTCATCGCGGCAGGCTTGTCGATCTTGATAGCCGGCTTGGGGTCGGCGCCTTGGGCTGGCAGCGCCAAAGGCCCCGCCACCACCATGGCCAATACTGCGATCGCTAGATACCGTTTCATTGTGTTCCCCATTCGCCAATCCGTGCATTGCGCCGGACGTTAACCAGGCGCGAAAGCGGCGGCATATCCGATTGGGGGGGGTTAGAGCGCTTAAAGCAGCGGTTGCCGCGTCGCCGCCTGCCGGGTGAGCGCTTTTACTGCCAAACCGGGGTGACTGAAGCTCATGAAACGCCCTGCGCCGGGTACCATCGCGATGTGCGCATCGGGTAGAACCTTGCGCCAATATCGCATTGTTTCATGCGGATCGTGGATGCTGTCCTGATCGCCCACCAGCAGCGTCAGCCGGTGGGTCCCGCGCAACGGCTGCGGCATGCCGACGGTCGCGAGCGCCGTCTGTTCACGCACGAAGCCATCGAGCTTGCCTTCGCGAAAGGCTGTGACGCCCCGATAGTAGTCTTGCATATGCAAGGGATCGGCCATGATCTTTTCATCGGCCGGACAGCCCGCGGCCGAGCGCAGGACGTTGTCGCGCACCCGTGCGAAGGTCAGCGATTGCACAGCCCAGCGCGACATCAGACCGGCCGCCCACGGCCGCCGCACGAAGTTGCGCTTCATCGCCGCCAGAAATCCGCTTTGCTTGGAGCTCGACCGGGCATCGGGATCGGGATTCATGATCACGGCCGCTGCGATCAATTCGGGGCATTGCCGTTGCAGTGCGAGGATGATCTGCGCCGCCCCGCGCGACACCAGCTTGATGCGCGCCCAGCCCTTGGCTCCGCAGACGTCGACGATGTCGCTTGCGGCAAGGTTGAAATAGTCGTCACCCCGGCATTCCTCCGGAGCCGCATCAGTTCCGCCAAAGCCGGGCCGGTCGATGGCAATCGGCCGATAGCCGTTGTTTTGCAACGCTTCGACCAGCGCGCGATTGACCGGGCGATTGGTCATGCTGGAATGCAGCACGAACAGCGGCTCGCCCGAGCGCGGGCCATAGTCGCTCGCCGCGATCACCCGTCCATCGCGCGCGGTTAGGGTGAGAACGTGGTGAACCGCCTCGGGGAAAGGATCGTGTCCGTCATGCAGGGTGGTCGCGATCGCAAGCAGCCGGAGCTCCACCATCGTGCGCGCTAGGGCCGCAGCATTGGCGACATCGACGGCGGCGAAGATATGCGCCAGTTCCTTCTTCACCAGAGCTTCGGACACCGCCAGCGTGCGCGCCACCTCCTGCCGCGCGGCGCCATTGGCGATCAGGCCCGCGATCTGGGTTTGCCTTTCGGACAGGCCATAGGCATAGGCGAGCAAAGCGTCGCTTTCTTCCGCATTGCTGCCGGTCCGGGCAATGCCCAGTCCGATGAGCGTGATGAGGTTCTGAAGGTTGGTCGCGCCCACCATCTGGCGCGCTGCGCCGAGATATTCGCGCGCGGTTTCATAAGCCAGGCCTGCGCTTGCCGCCGCTGCCCGGACATCGCCCGATTGGAACAATGCGACGACCAGCCGGGTGACCGATGGCGACATTCCGAAATCCTGAGCGAAGCCGTGCAATTGCGCTTCGATCAGGTTCCAGTCTGGCCGCAACACGCATAGGCTGCCTGCCGGCAGTGGATCGGTTATCAATGCGGGATCGAAGATGATCCGGCACATCTGCGCGCCGTCGCCGACAATGGCGATGGTCGGCCCGAAGCGCTTATCGTTGTAGGTTTCGAACCAGAACCCCTCGGACTGCGCTTCAAGCCGTGCGAACTGAACCTGCAACCAACCCTGGTCAGAGCCAATCTCATCGGGGCCGCCCTTGCGTTGATCCGGATGGATGACATCGACCTTATGCACTACGCCGCCGCCCTCTGATGGAACGGTGCAAGTGATAGGCTTGCAAACCGCCACACGACATCCCCCTAAATGGGTTAAATCATCCGAGCCGTATCATGCTATTCGGTGGCCGGCCCGGCGGGTAAAAGTCGCTGAGATGCACGAAAATGTTAAGCCGCTGTGCTAGTCTATAAATGCGGTATCTCACTGAAGGCAGCCCGGGCATGAACGATACGGACATCAGCCGCTTCAGTTATCGCCGCAGGCAAGCGCAGAACTCGGTCAGATTATCACTGATCATTGCATTTGTCGGGGCAATGCTGGGAACAGTCGTTGCTGTCGGCCTCGGCAACATATCCGGGCCGGAGTCGTGGGTGCTAGGCATTGCTGCCATCGTAACCGGCAGCTTGTTGATCGCAGTGTCGATCCGGCCAGCAATGGCGACCGGTGTGATCACGGGGTGCCTCACAGTCTACTATTGCGTGCATCTCAACGCAGGGGCGATCATCGCCTACGCCACCACCGATCAGACGTCCCGCACCCTGCCTTACATGGCTTGGTTCTTCCCGCTGGTTGTGTTCCACCACTTCACCAACTTTGGCTTTTACAAAAGCCGGATCGGGGTTCTGGTGAACATCGGCCCGGCGCCCATGATCGTGTTCATGCTGACCGATTTGACTGACGCGGTCGGCATTGCCACCGTCTTGTCTTACACGATCAGTTACTATGCTTTCGTGGCCTTCATCGGTTTATTCTCGAAACACCGCGACCAGGAGATCAGGCGCGCTGCGCTTGCCGAAGAGACGGAACGGAGTGCCGCTACGCTCCGCGTGAGCGAGGAACGCTTCCGCTTGCTCTCCCTCGCAACCGATGATCTTGTCTGCGACATTGACCTTGCCCAAGGCACGGTTTGGTGGAACGAAAAGCTGCGCGACAGCTACGGCTACGACCCGCGCGAATTCGCGACGAATCCGCACGCCCGCGAGAACTGGATCCACCCAGACGACCGCGAGCGGGTTGTCAAAAGCCTGCAAGCAGCCATCGCAAACGGCCATCGGACATGGCTGTGCCAATTCCGTTTTGTTTGCGCCGATGGCGAAGTTGTCGACATGGTCGAACGCGCCATGATCCTGCATGATGACGAAGGAAAGCCCAGCCGGATTATCGGCAGCTCCACCGATGTGTCGGAATTCAATGCTCTCGAAAAGAAATTGCGGCAGGCACACAAGATGGAAGCTGTGGGCCAACTGACTGGCGGGTTGGCGCATGATTTCAATAATCTGCTGACAATCATACTCGGCAACGCTGAGGAGCTCTCGCAAATCCATGCTGCGGACGCAGATTCGCGCTGGCTGGCGGAAACCACGATGCAGGCAGCAGAACGCGGAGCTATGCTCACGAGCAGATTGCTATCCTTCGCGCGGCTTCAGACCTTGTCGCCCACCAAGCTCCATCTCAGTGAATTGTTCGCGGGCATTGAAGCGCTGATCCGCCGGACCATTCCTGCAAACATCGCGATTTCGCTTACGGCTGCTTCCGATGTCTGGGCCGTCGAGGTCGATCCAGGCCAGCTGGAAAATGCTATTTTGAACCTCGTGATCAATGCGCGCGATGCCATGCCGAATGGCGGCAAAATCATCATCACGGCATTTAACACCACCGTTGGAGCGGATGATCTGCGGCGCCAAGAAGACTGGGTTGGTGACCGCTATGTCATGATCACTGTCGCGGATGACGGCTGCGGGATGCCGCCACAGGATATCGAACGCGCGTTCGAGCCTTTCTTCACGACGAAGGAGGTGGGCCAAGGCTCAGGCCTCGGCCTTTCGATGGTGTGGGGGTTTGTGCGTCAGTCGCACGGGATCGCCGAGATCGCGTCGGAGCTCATGAGCGGCACCACGATATCCCTCTATTTCCCAGCAACCGATGATGATGAAATCCAGCCTGCTCAACCCGAAGCGCAGCAGACCCCAACGGGTCGGGCGGAGCGCATTCTTGTGGTCGAGGATGACGCTTTGGTTCGGCAGAGCCTTGTCGTCCAGCTGGAGCGGCTCGGCTACACCATCGTGGCCGCAGGATCGGCCGCTGACGCCTTGCAGATTTTGGCGGAAAGCCCGCCCTTCGATCTGCTGTTCACCGATGTCGTCATGCCCGGCGAGATGAACGGCAGGCAGTTGGTGGAGGTCGCGCTAGAGCAACAGCCGGGATTAAGGGTGCTACTGGCATCAGGCTACAGCGAAGACCCACTGATGCGGGAACGACGCCTCCAAAACCCATTGAGCGTCTTAAGCAAACCCTTTCGCCGGACAGAATTGGCCGAAACCATCCGCAAGCTCCTGGATCAATAGCGGCTTAACTTGTTCCCCTCGGGCTGACCCAGCGGCAGTGCGGCGAGATGAGGCGCTCACCGGGAATTATGGGGCCAAAAGCAAACCGCTCGTCGCAGAAAACGCTAGGTTTGCATATTTGCAGGCTGGCCACCGGGCGTTTCAGGTGCAAGGAAGCTTCGTGGTGACGCGAAGGAAAAACAAGGCAGGTCGCACGCGGCACCCAAAGCCTACCATGGATCAATGCCGTAACTAGGGGCCGTCATCAGCCCTCATACGGCCAATTTTCTGCGAGACTGTTATCTCTCTCCCTGCCCCGACCAAACCACCGCACATCTTCCGTTTAGCTATCGCCGGGCTCGCTGCGCTGGCGCTGGCTGGTTGTTCGGGTGATGCAGGCGATGGAGGGCGCGAGCGGCCTGTACCGGAGGTCGGCTTTGTCGTGGTCAAGGCCAGTTCCGTGCCGATTCCGGTCGAGCTTGCCGGACGTGTCACGGCGTTCGAAATGTCCGAGGTGCGGCCGCAGGTCAGCGGGCTGATCCGCCGGCGGTTCTTCACCGAAGGGGCTTTGGTAAAGGCGGGGCAGACCCTCTATGAAATCGACCCGCGCCTGTTTCGCGCTGGCGCCGCAGAGGCGAACGCTAACCTCAACAGCGCACTCGCCAATGCCGAAGCCACCCGCGTCCGTGCCGAGCGATTGAAGCCGCTGGCCGAAGCGCAGGCGGTAGCGTTGCAGGACTACACTGATGCACAGGCCGCCGCGCGCCAGGCAGCAGCCTCGGTGCAGCAAGCGCGCGCGCAGCTCCAGACGGCCAATATCAACCTCCAGTTCACCCGCGTGCCCGCGCCGATCACAGGTCGCATCGGCCGCTCGCTGGTCACGGTGGGCGCGCTGGTCACCGGCAATCAGGCCGAGCCGCTGGTGGTGATCCAGGGCGTGGACCCGATCTTTGTCGATATCCAGCAATCGAGCGCCGATCTGCTCACGTTGCGCCGATCGCTGGTGCAAGGCGGCGCCGTTCCGGCCAGCACAGCGGTGCGCCTGATCCTTGAGGACGGGACCGAGTATGGCCCGCAAGGGATCGTCCAATTCTCCGAAGTGATGGTCAATCCGGAGACGGGCACGGTGACGCTGCGCGCACGCTTCACCAATCCGAACGGATTGCTGCTGCCCGGAATGTTCGTGCGGGCGCGGTTCGATCAAGCAATCGATACGGGCGCGATCCTCGTGCCGCAGGCGGCGGTGACCCGCAATGCGCGCGGAGAAGCGAGCGTGTTCGTTGTCGATGCCGACAACAAGGCCGCCGAACGCAAGGTCGAGGCGAGCCGTACGGTTGGCTCTGACTGGGTGGTGACAGGTGGACTGAAGCCGGGCGACAAGGTGATCGTACAAGGCATCGCCAAAATCAGGCCGGGCGCGCCGATCCGGCCCGTTGCTGCCAGCAAGCCGCAGGTGATCGCTCCACCCAAGCCCGATACGAAGGGCTGAGGCGCGGCCATGTCGCGCATTTTCATCGAACGGCCGATCTTTGCCTGGGTGCTGGCGATCATCACGATGCTGGCAGGCATCGGATCGATCACCCTGCTTCCCATCGAGCAATATCCCGACGTCGCCCCGCCGCAGGTCAATATCCGCGCGACCTTCCCCGGTGCCTCGGCAGAGACGCTGGAAAACAGCGTCACCCAGATCATCGAACAGCAACTCACCGGGATCGACGGGCTGCTCTATTTCAATTCCAGCTCCACCTCGCGCGGACAGGTGACGATCAGCGCCACTTTCGAGAAGGGAACCGATCCCGATATTGCGCAGGTGCAGGTGCAGAACCAGGTGCAACAGGCGCTCGCCCGGTTGCCGCAACAGGTGCAGCAACAGGGGCTGCGCGTTACCAAATCCAACCCCGATTTCCTGATGATCGTCGGCGTCTATGATGAGACCGATCGCAGCACCAATATCGACGTGTCCGATTTTCTGGTTTCGAACCTCCAGGACGAACTTTCGCGGATCGAAGGCGTGGGGGAAACCAACGTGTTTGGCTCTCCTTACGCGATGCGGGTCTGGCTCGATCCGGACCGGCTTGCTTCGGTCGGGCTGATGCCGGGCGATATCATCACAGCGATCCGCAACCAGAACACCGAGGTCGCGGCCGGCGAAGTCGGCGGGGTGCCGCAACCGGACAGCAACCAGCTCAATGCCACGGTCACCTCGCAATCGCGCTTGCGCACCGTGGACGAATTCAAGGCGATCATCCTCAAGTCCGAACAGAGCGGCGCGATCGTGCGGCTGAGCGATGTCGCACGGGTTGAGCTGGGCGCGGAAAACTATTCGGCATCCAGCCGGATCAACGGGCACCCAGGGGCTGGCCTCGCCATCTCGCTTGCGCCGGGCGCCGATGCGCTTGCCACCGCCGATCTCGTCAAACAGGCCGTTGCCGATGCCAAGCCCAGCTTTCCGGCGGGCTATAACGTCGATTATGCCAATGACAGCACGGCCTTCATCCGCCTGTCGATTGACGAGGTGGTGCAGACGCTGATCGAAGCGATCCTGCTTGTGGTGCTCGTCATGTTCGTGTTCCTGCAAAGTTGGCGCGCAACCCTGATCCCGACCATTGCGGTGCCGGTGGTGTTGCTGGGCACTTTCGCCATCTTTTATGTCGCAGGGTTCTCGATCAACACGTTGACGCTGTTCGGGCTGGTGCTGGCAATCGGCCTGCTGGTCGATGATGCGATTGTGGTCGTCGAGAATGTCGAACGCCTGCTCGAAGAAAACCCCGACATGACGCCCAAGGAGGCGACGATCCAGTCGATGGGCGAGATCCAGGTGGCACTGGTCGCCATTGCGGTTGTGCTGTCCGCGGTGTTCCTGCCCATGGCGTTCTTCGGCGGGTCGACAGGCGTGATCTATCGCCAGTTTTCGATCACGATTGTCTCCGCCATGGTGCTGTCGGCGCTAGTAGCGCTGATCCTGAGCCCTGCACTCACTGCGACGCTGCTGCGGCAGAAGCGCCATTCTGCCGACGAACAGGAAAGCCGCCTGCAACGCACCTGGCCTCGCGGGGCCGAAGCTCTGGCAAAGGCCCAGTCATGGTTCAACACCACCTTTGCGCGCGGCACTGACAAATACGTGGTGGCCGTGGAGCGGGTAGTCGACCGCAAGTGGTTGTTCCTGGCGATCTACGCGATCGTGCTGGTTCTGCTGGCCGTGCTGTTTGTGCGCCTGCCGACCGGCTTTCTGCCGACCGAGGATCAAGGATCGGTGCGGCTCCAGTACCGCCTGCCAGCCGGTGCAACGCTGGGGCGCACGCGCGAGGTGCAGCTCGCCATCGAAAAGTACATGCTGGAGGATGAGCGCAAGAACATCGCGGTCATGTTCAGCGTTGCGGGCGGCGGACAGGGTGCGGCTGGGCAGAATACCGGACAGGGCTTCGTCAATTTCGTCGACTGGTCGAAGCGCAAAGGCGAGGAGAATTCTGCCGATGGCATCAGCGAGCGGGCCAATAAGGCATTTGCCGGGTTCCGTGATGCGCAGGTGAATGTCCTTGTGCCGGCGGCCATCCGCGGGCTGGGCCAGACCAACGGCTTCAGCCTCCAACTCCAGAACACCAGCGGGATGAGCCGCGAGGAATTCGCCGCCGCGCGCGACAAGCTGTTGGCGGCGGCGGAGGGAGATCCCGCCCTCGCCGGTGTGCGCCTCGGCGAGCTGCCCGATGTGCAGACCATGCAGGTGGATATCGACCAGCCCAAGCTCGCCGCCTTGGGGCTCAATCAGGCGGATGTGAACGCCACCCTGTCAGCCGCGTGGGGCGGGCAATACGTTAACGACTTCATCGATCGCGGGCGGGTGAAGCGCGTCTTTGTTCAGGCCGATGCGCCCTACCGCGCGACGCCGGACGATATCGGGCGGTGGTTCGTGCGCGGCGATAACGGGCAGATGGCGCCCTTTTCCTCTTTTGCCCGCACCCGCTGGTCGACCACGCCAACCACGCTGTCGCGCTTTCAGGGCTATCCCAGTTTCCAGTTCGACGGTCAGGCCGCGCCGGGCGAAAGCTCGGGTGCAGCGATGGACCGGGTCGAGGCGCTGGCCAAGGACATCCCGGGCGTCAGCGTCGCCTGGTCGGGCCTGTCGTTCCAGGAACGGCTGTCCTCCGGTCAGGCGCCGTTGCTCTATGCGCTGTCGCTGCTGGTGGTCTTCCTGTGCCTTGCCGCGCTCTATGAAAGCTGGACCATCCCGGTGGCGGTGATGCTGGTGATTCCGCTCGGGCTGGTCGGCGCAGTCTTCGCCGTAACGCTGCGGGGCCTTGAGAACGACGTCTTTCTCCAGATCGGGCTCCTGACCACGATGGGGCTGGCGGCAAAGAACGCCATTCTGGTGATCGAATTTGCCGAGCAAGCCGAAAAGCGCGGCGCAAGGGTGATCGATGCCGCACTGGAAGCGGCCCGCCTGCGCCTGCGCCCGATCCTGATGACCAGCCTCGCCTTCATCTTTGGCGTACTGCCGCTAGCGCTGTCGAGCGGCGCGGGAGCGAATAGCCGCATCGCCATCGGCACATCGGTAATCGGCGGGATGCTGACCGCGACGGTGCTGGCGATCTTCTTTATTCCGCTGTTCTTCGTAATCGTGCGCCGCACCACCCGCGACACGCTCAAGAAGCTGCATCTCGGCCCAAGCACGCCGCCCGCTGCAACCGAACGAGGCGCGGCATGAGAAGCGGGGTGTTGATCGCGCTGGCGTTGCTTTCGGGCTGTTCGATGGCGCCCAAATATGTGCAGCCCGCCCCGCCCGTCCCGGCATCATGGCCGGTGGGCGATGCCTATCTTGCGCAGAGCGAGGCCGCACTGCCGGTGATGACCTACCGCGAGGTCTTTACCGACCCGCGGCTGGCGCAGGTGATCGAACAGGCGCTTGCCAATAATCGCGACCTGCGCGTGGCCGCCGCGAACATCGCCGCCGCGCGCGCCCAGTTCCGGATTCAGCGCGCGGGCCAGCTGCCCCAGATCGGCGTGGGCGCTAATCGCACCCAGTTCGACAACGGCACAGCCAACCAGAACCGCAATCAGGACGTCGACATCGGCAATGATCCGTCGGCTAGCCGCTCGACTGCGGGGGTTCGCTACACCGCTGATGTGAGCACGACGGCGTTCGAGGTCGACCTGTTCGGACGGTTGCAATCGCTGTCCGATGCCGCGCTCAATCGCTATTTCGGCACGGAGGCCGCCGCGCGGGCAACGCGGCTGACGCTGATTGGCGATATCGCCGATGCGTGGCTGACCTATGCCGCCGATCGCTCACTTCTCAAGCTTGCCGAGGATACGGCCACCAATGCGCGCGAGCAGGTGAAGCTGACCCGGCTGCGGCTCGACGGTGGTATCGCGCCGCGCACCGATCTGCGGCAGGCGGAACAGATCCTTGCCACCGCCGAAGCCGATATTGCGCAGCAGAAAACCGCGCTCGCGCAGGATATCAACGCGCTGCAACTGCTGATCGGCGCGCCTGTAGACGACAGGCTGCTGCCGCAATCAATCGCCGACGCGGGCGAGGCGGTGCGCACGCTTCCCGCCGGCCTCGATTCTGCGATTCTGCTGCGCCGCCCCGATGTGATGCAGGCGGAATACGAACTGCGCGCGGCCAATGCCGAAATTGGCGCGGCGCGCGCGGCGCTGTTCCCGCGGATCACGCTGACGGGGCTTGCTGGCTTTGCGAGCAATGCGCTGTCCACCTTGTTCACGGGCGCTGCGTTCAATTATTCGGCGGGTGCCAATGTACGTTATTCGCTGTTCGCAGGCGGCGCGGCGCAGGCCGGTGTGGCCCAGACCGAGGCGCAGCGCGATGCAGCGGTGGCAGGCTACGAGCGCGCAATACAGGCTGCGTTCCGCGATGTTGCCGACGCGCTCGCGCGCCGCGGCACGATCACCGAACAGCTGCGCGCCAACCGCGCGTTCGTCGATGCGGCCGAAGATAACTTCAGTCTTGCCGATCTGCGCTATCGCGGCGGGATCGATTCCTTCCTTGCCAGCCTCGATGCGCAGCGCGCGTCCTATGCCGCGCAGCGCACGCTTCTCGCGACGCAGCTGATCGAAGCCAGCAACCGGGTCGCCCTATACCGCGCACTTGGAGGGGAAACCGTCGCCGAGCAGCGAACGGACGGGCAGCCCTGAAGGGAGGCGCCGGACAGTAAGCCCGGCGCCTCGCAGTCATCTTGCCTTACCGCAGATCGAAGCGGTCGAGCATCATCACCTTGTTCCAGGCCTTGGCAAAGTCCTGCGCGAACTTTGCTTCTCCGCCCTTCACCGCATAGGTTTCCGCCACGGCGCGCAGTTCCGAATTGGAGCCGAACACCAGATCGACTTCGGTGGCGGTCCACTTCAGCGCGCCGGTCGCCCGGTCACGGCCCTCATAGACGCCCTTGGTCTCAGCCGGCTTCCAAGTGTTGCCCATGTCGAGCAGGTTCACGAAGAAGTCGTTGCTAAGCGTGCCGGGACGATCGGTGAACACCCCATGCTTGGCGCCGCCGCTATTGGCGTCGAGCATCCGCATCCCTGCCAGCAGCACCGTCATCTCCGGCACGGTCAGTCCCAACGTGTCAGCCTGATCGATCAACATCTGGGTTGGCGTCAGGCTGGCCTTGTCGCTGTAAAAATTGCGGAAGGCGTCGGCGGCCGGGCGCAGCAGTTCGAAGCTCTTGGCGTCAGTGTGGGCCTCGGTCGCATCGGTCCGACCCGCAGTGAAAGACACGGTGACACTCTGCCCCGCCGCCTTTGCCGCGTCCTCGACGGCGACGACACCGCCGAGCACCACGAGATCGGCGATCGACACCTTCTTGGCACCCGCGCCAGCGTTGAACTTCGCCTGCACGGCTTCGAGCGCGGTGACCACCTTGGCGAGCGTGGCGGGATCATTCACGCCCCAGTCCTTCTGCGGCGCAAGGCGGATGCGCGCACCGTTGGCACCACCGCGCATATCGGTGTCACGGAAAGTGACCGCCGAAGCCCATGCGGTGCGAACCAAGTCGGAGCGGCTGAGCCCGGTGGCGCGGATGGCCTGCTTGAGCTGGGCAATGTCGCCCGCTTCGACAATGGCGTAATCTGCCTTCGGCAGCGGGTCCTGCCAGATCAGGTCTTCAGCCGGAACTTCCGGCCCGACATAGCGGGCCTTGGGGCCAAGATCGCGGTGGGTCAGCTTGAACCATGCACGGGCGAAGGCCGCGTCCATCGCCTTAGGGTCCTTGGCCCAGCGGCTTGTAATCGCGCCATAGGCCGGGTCGTAGCGTAGCGCGAGATCAGTAGTCAGCATCACTGGCGAATGCGTGACGTTGGGATCGAACGCGTCGGGAACCACCTTCACGTCTGCCGCATTGACCGGCTCCCATTGCTTGGCACCGGCCGGGCTGGTGGTCTGCTTCCATTCGAAACCATAGAGGTTTTCAAGGTAGTTGCTGCTCCACTGAATCGGCGTAACCGTCCATGCGCCTTCAAGGCCGCTGGTGGTCGCATCCTTGCCGACGCCGGTGCCGCAGGTGTTCTTCCAGCCCAAGCCCTGCGCCTCGACGCCTTCGGCAGCGGGCTCCTTGCCAACGCAATCGGCTGCCTTGCGCGCGCCGTGCATCTTGCCGATGGTGTGCCCGCCGATCACCAGCGCGGCGGTTTCCTCGTCATTCATTCCCATCCGGCCAAAGGTGGTGCGGATCTGCTGGGCGGACTTGAGGATATCGGGATTGCCTTCCGGCCCTTCGGGGTTGACGTAGATCAGACCCATTTCCGAAGCGGCGAGCGGGGTGTCGAGGTTTTCGCCCTCGGCGTTGCGCTCCGACGTCAGAAACTTGGTTTCCGGACCCCAATAGACCAGCTCCGGCTCCCACGCATCGGCGCGGCCACCGGCAAAGCCGAAGGTCTTGAAGCCGGTGTTCTCGAGCGCGACATTGCCTGCCAGGATGATGAGGTCCGACCACGAAAGCGCCGCGCCGTACTTCTGCTTCACCGGCCACAGCACGCGGCGAGCCTTGTCGAGGTTGCCGTTGTCTGGCCAAGAATTGAGCGGTTCAAAGCGGATCTGCCCGCCGTCAGAACCCCCGCGCCCGTCGCCCGAACGATAGGTGCCTGCCGAGTGCCAGGCGAGGCGGATGAACAGCCCGGCATAATTGCCGTAATCGGCCGGCCACCACTCCTGCGAATCCGTCAGCGCCGCGTTGATGTCGGCCTTCACCGCCTTCAGATCGAGCTTGGCGAATTCGGCCGCGTAATCGAAATCCGCGCCATTGGGGTCGGGGTTGTATTCGTTCTGGCGCAGGCGATTGAGGTCGACGACGTCCGGCCACCAGCCTTGCACGTTGCGCGGGGCTGCTTCGGTTTGCGGCATCGCCGCGCGGCCCATGCTGGGCTCGTTAAACCCCGGAGGCGTGGCCGCCGCGGGCAAGGCAAGCATAAGGCTGGAGGACAGGAGCAGCAGCCCCTTCATTTTGCTAATCATTTGTAGCCCCGTTCTGGTCTGTTGATCATCACGCACCGCGAGACGTTGTCTGAACCATTGTTCTGGTCAGGTAGCGATGCGTGCCGGGGGCCACATAAGGCGGCGCGCCAAACGTGAAAAACGGCTTGTCGCGATAACTGTGATGCGGTGAGTCGATGATCCACGCGGCTTCAGCCTCGCTTTTTGCGAGGGGTGGAAATTCCCAAACCGACCTCGAAGCTTAGCTTAGGAGTCGAATATTTCTGCAAGGACGGCTGTGAGTTCGGTCGATCTATAAGGCTTCTTGAGAAGCTTCATGTGTTCGATCTCGTCCAGCTGGAGGTGTTCGAAGGCGAAGGCGGGATAGCCGGAAGTGAACAGCACCTTCATGCCAGGATCGAGTTTCCTGACCGCTTCGGCGAGCTGCTGTCCATTCATGCCGCCAGGCATAATCACATCGGTAAACAGGAGATCGAACGCCATGCCGCGATCGATCAACGAAAGCGCCTGCTTCCCGTCCTCCACTGCGGTGACGAGATAGCCCATTTTGGTGAGCATTTTCTCGACATGGCCCCTGAGTTCAGCTTGGTCCTCGACCAGCAGAATCCGCTGCCCGTTTCCGGGGCGCGCCTTTTCGGTTGCGGTCATCTGTTCCTGTTCCACTTCCAGCTCGAGGAAACGGGGAAGGAAAAGCTTGATGGTCGTGCCCTGTTCAGGCTTGCTGTGAATGGTCACGTGCCCATCGGATTGTTTGGCAAAGCCGTAAACTGTGCTCAGACCAAGGCCGGTTCCCTTGCCCACGTCCTTGGTCGTGAAGAAGGGTTCAAACACCTTGGCGAGAACTTCAGGCGGCATCCCTGCGCCATTGTCCGTCACCGAGACGACGACATAATCGCCCAGTGCAAGTTCCGATTGCAAGGGCTGCATCTCGGGCGAGATCGTTACATTCTCGCAATTGATGACAATGTCCCCGCCGGCCGGCATCGCGTCCCGGGCATTGACCGCAAGGTTCACGATCGCCTGTTCCAGCGCATTGGCATCGGCCTTCGCCTGCCAGATCTCTGACGGAACCCTGCACTGGATGGTGATGGATTCGGGAATGCCCGCCCTGAGCAGTGCGACCGTCGACGGCACCAATTTGGTCAGATCGACGCGCCCGGTCTGCAAATGCGACTGGCGGGAGAAGGAGAGGAGCCGCTGGGTTAGGTCGGCGGCACTCCCACATGCCTGATATATGAGAGCAACGGAGTCGGCCTGTTCTTCGTCAAGGCCGCTCATTTCCAGAAACTCGGCATTGCCCTGGATGATCATCAGCTGATTGTTGAAGTCGTGTGCTACGCCGCCTGTCAGCTGGCCCACCGCCTCGAGCGCCCGCGCGCGCGAGTAGCCTTCCTGTTGACGCTTCTCGATTGTCACGTTGCGGGCATTGCCGAGCATGCGAAGGGCTCTGCCATCCGGATTGCGCAGGATGGCCGCCTTGACCGCCAGATCGACCTTGGTCCCGTCGCTGCCGATCAGGACGTATTGTATCTCCCATTGCGCTGCATCAGACTTGATGACTTCGAGAAACGAACGTTGCACCCGTAAAGCGTCCTCGGGCTCGACGTGATCGAGAAAGTACCGCTCTTGGCTCACATCGGGATCGATCGCGACACCGAGCCGGTCGGGCCAGTCCGGGGTGACCCACAGGGCATTGGTATCGAAATCGCGATCCCACAACACGTCGCTGACGGTGTCGGCGATGATCCGGAACCGTTCCTCCGATGCCTCGAGCGCGTGCATGGCATCAGTCAACTGGCCGATATCGGTACTGGTGCCGATGATCCGGAGCGGCTTGCCGGTCTCGTCGCGCACAACAAAGCCGCGCACGGCCGCACGGCCTTGCGAGCCATCGGGGCGGTTAAACCCGTAATCGACGGAAAAGCGTTTCTTGCCGGATTCAATAGCGTCGAGCGCCACGCGGCGCAGAAGGTCATGATCGGCTTCCACGGCGCTGATAGCGCTTAGGTCATCCATGCTGACATGGCTCGGTGCGGGATAGCCATAGATCGTCTCGAACGACTCGTTTGCCCAGTACGCACCGGTTTCGATGTCCCATTCGAAGACCACATCCTGGGTCGCACGCGCCGCCAGTTCAAAGCGTTCCCGGTAAATCTTCGTCTCGCGCTCAGCTTCCTTGATTTGCGTTATCTCGGTGAAGCTGGTGAGCACCTTGTCAACGTTGCCATTGCTATCCAGCAAGGGGAACGCGTTGCAGATCAGCCAGATAAGCTTGCCATCGCTGTGGCGCCTGTTGCCGAACACCATACCGCGGATCGGCTTTCGTTCAACCACGGCGCGATTTACCGGATATTCTTCGACCGGCAAAGGCGAGCGGTCTTCTCGTATGAAAGACCAGAGCGGATCAGTGTTCACGGCTCCAAAAGCAGAATCTTTAGCTACTCCAAGTAACTTAAGGGCCTTTGGGTTGGCATAGACGATTTCCGTGTCGGCCTTGTGCAGCACGACGCCCGAGAGGACGTTCTCCATCATGAACTGGTGATCGAGTTCGAGCTTTTCCGCCTTGAGCTCGGCGTTCTTTTGTCGGGTGATGTCCCGCGATATGCCGATGAAATGGCGGAATGACCCATCGGCATTGAATTCAGGCCTGAAGGTGAGATCGTTCCAGAAGGTCTCACCCGACTTGCGGTTGTTCCGAATCTCCCCGGAGAAGGCTTGCCGCGCCTCGATCGCTGCGTCGATGGCAGCGATGGCCGCGCAATCCGTATCGGGCCCTTGCATGATGCCGCACAAGGCGCCCGACATTTCTGACCGATCAAACCCGGTGATGTCGAGAAATGCCTGATTACAATACACGATCTTGCGATCGGCACCGAACACAACCACGCCTTGCGAGACCGTATCGAGGAGGGTCGTAAGCGTGCTACTATCCATAACCGGTCGCTTCCGTCGTCGCGAAATACCTAAACTATGTTAGTATTAGCAGGTGTCGGCCATAAAGAAACGCAGGCGTGCCGGTATTTCTCCGTGCCCAGCCCGCGGACGTCAGTCAGGCCCCGTTACCGCACATCGCTCCACGGCTTGGACAGCAGCCCGGCGCAGTTGATTACGCCGACCAGCGAGTAAGTCTGCGGGAAATTGCCCCATAGCTCGCCGTTGTTGTAGTCGAGGTCTTCGCTCAGCAGGCCTGAGCGGGTGGTGTGGCTCAGCATCGTTTCGAACAGGCGGCGGGCTTCGTCGCCTCTGCCTGCCATGTGGAGCGCTTCGATCAACCAGAAGGTGCAGACGTTGAAGGCGGTTTCGGGCGCGCCGAAATCGTCTTCGGCGGCGTAACGCAGCATGAAATCGCCGCGCCGCAACTGCCGTTCGACCGCCGCGAAGGTGGACAGGAAGCGCGGATTGTCAGGGGCGAGGAAGCGCAGTTCGACCATCTGGAGCAGGCTCGCATCAAGATAGTCACTTTCGAAGCTCGCGCCGTAGTGGCCCCCTTCCGGGCCGTTTTCGACCCACGCATCCTGTTCGATCCGCGCCCGGATGGCGTCGGCACGTTCTCGCCAGAGTTCCGCGCGATCCGCCTTGCCGAGCCAGTCTGCCGCCATCGCCAGCCGGTCGCACGCTGCCCAGCTCATCACGGCCGAATAGGTGTGAACCTCCTGCCGTGTGCGGAATTCCCACAGACCAGCGTCGGGCTGATCGTGCATCGCCCACGCCATTTCGCCGACCTGTTCGAGGCTCTCGAAATCCCGGCCGTCGGCGATCCGCAGCAGGCGCTGGTCGATGAAGGCCTGCACCGTCGGCAGAACTATCTGGCCGTAGCAGTCGTGCTGCACCTGCTTGTAAGCCGCGTTGCCGACCCTGACCGGCCCCATGCCGCGATAGCCCGGAAGCGCGGGGGCGGTGGCTTCGCCCAGTTCAGCCACGCCCATCACCGAATACAGCGGCTGGATCTGCCCGCCCTTGGCCCCATCGACGATGTTGCGCAGATAGGCGAGATACTTCTCCAGCACATCAAGCGCACCCAGCCGGTTCAAGGCCTGCACGGTGTAGTAGGAATCGCGGATCCAGCAGTAGCGGTAGTCCCAGTTGCGCTCCGAATGGGGCGCTTCGGGGATCGAGGTGGTCAGCGCCGCAACGATCGCGCCGGTTTCCTCGTGCTGGCACAGCTTCAGGGTGATGGCACAGCGGATGACCTCCTGTTGCCACTGGAACGGCGTGGCCAGCCCCCGAACCCAGCGCTGCCAGTAGTTGCGAGTGGCCTGCTCCATGCGGCGGGTCTCCTCGCGCAGATTGCCAGCAAAGGGCTCGTCCGGGCCGAGGAAGAAATGCATGTCCTGTTCGATGCGGAAGACCCGCTGTTCAAGGATATAGCCGACCGGCGCGTCAGTGCTGAGGCGCAGCGCTTGCGGGCCGACCAGATAGCGGATGTGGTTGGAGCCGTGGGTGGTCTCCGCCACCGCCGCGCCGTAATCGCGCATCGGGCGGAGCACGACGCGGATGCGCGGGCTACCCGCCACCGGGCGCACGATCCGGCTGATCGCCACAGGCCGGTACATCCGCCCTTTGCCTTCATAGCGCGGGCAGAAATCGAGCACTTCGACCGCGCTGCCATCCTCCGCCTCAAGCCGGGTGACGAGGATTGGCGTGTTGCGGATATATTCCTGGGTGGCGCTTACTTGTCCGACCAGTTCGAATCGCCAGATGCCGGTATCGCGGTTGTCCGCGTTGAGCAGCGAACAGAACACCGGATCGCCATCGACCCGCGGGACGCAAGCCCACACTATTGCGCCTTCGCGGTCGACCAGCGCGCTGACCTGGCAATTGCCGATCGGCCAGAGTTCGAGATCGGGCGTCGTTGTTGCGAGCATGGGGGCGTGTCCTTCTGCCGTTGCAAGGGGAAAGCACGGCGCAGCCAAAGGCCGCTCGCCAACCGCAATCCCAGGGAGCCGCCATGCTGATCGCAGGCGACAAAACTGTCCTCACCACTAACATTATCGCGGATGAACACAGGCTTGGCGGACGGGTCCGCAGTCGCGAGCGCGAAAGCTCGGCTCATCGCTGATGGGAATATGCCTGTCGGCTAGTCGCCCACGAAGTCGCCCGGCGTGCCTTCGTGCGGCGCTTCATGGGTTGCCCAGTCAGCTGCGCCGGGCGGCGGTTCGGGAGGGCCAGCCGGGCCTGCGCCCTCGCTCACCTCGCCCTGCCGCAGCCGGTGGAGGTGGACCTTGGCGATCATATTGGCGCTGATCGGCGCGGTGACGAACAGGAACACCGAGACCAAAAGCTCATGCGTGGTCCACACGCCCTCGGCCAGCTGGAACCATACCACCGATCCGACCAGCATCGCCCCCAGCCCCAGCGTCGTCGCCTTGGTCGGGCCGTGGAGCCGCTCCATCAGCGACGGCAGGCGCACCAGTCCCCAGCTGCCGATCAGCGCAAAAGCGCCGCCCAGCACCACCAGCGCGCTGACGATCAGATCGGCATAGGCTGGTGCGGCGCCGCTCATTCGATGATGTCCCCGCGCAACAGGAACTTGGCATAGGACACCGTGCCAACAAACCCCACCATCGCCAGCAACAGCGCCGCTTCGAAGGACGTGCCGCTGCCCGAGGCGATGCCGGTGAGCACGATGATCCCGATCACGTTGATCACCATCGTATCGAGCGCAAGAATGCGGTCGGCGACCCCCGGCCCCTTGAACAGACGCCACAGGTTCAGCGCCAGCGCCGCGCCCAGCGCAGCAAAACCGAAGGCGAGCGCCCAAGGGAGCATGGGGCCGGTCATCGGAAAATCTCCTTCAGCCGCGCCTCATACCGGGCCTTGACCTTGGCGACCTCACTCGCCGGATCAGGCGCGTGCAAGGCATGAACCAGCAGATATTGGCCGCAAGCCGAGATATCGCTCGAAACCGTACCTGGCGTCAGGCTGATCGTGCCTGCAAACACCGTAATTGCCTCGGGCGAGGTGAGGTCGAGCGGGATGGTCAGCCACGCGGGGCGCAGGTCGCGATTGGGCTTGAACAGGATGATCGCGGCGACGTGGAAATTGGCGACCACGATGTCCCACAGCACGATCCCGAGATAGCCGAGCGCAGGGACAAACCGCACTGGCGGCCGCTCCGGCCACCATGGCGCGGTGAAGATCGGCACCAGAATGCCGAACACGATCCCGAGGAACAGCGTGCCGAAGGTGAGGTCGCTCACCATCACCACCCACATCACCACCAGCAGCAGGCTGAGGCCGGGATGCGGCAAGAGGCGGTTCGTCATTGTCCCCCCTCCGTCAGCACCGCGCGGGCGCTTTCCGCAGGATCGAGCACCTGCGCGGCGGTAGAATCGGCATAGGCGCTCGCCCAACCCGCTCCCGCCGCCAGCGCAGCAAGCAGCGCCAATGCGATGGCTGGCGCGGCGAGGTCAGCGCGGGTGGCAGGGCCGGTGGGTGCGGTACCCTCGCCAGCCGTCTTCCAGAACACCGCGCTCCCCACCCGAGCGAACCCGACCACGCCAATAAAGGTCGTCCCGAGGATGACGCCCCACGCCCAGCCCCAGTCGGGGAGGGCGGCGACGGATTTGAGGATCAGCAATTTCCCGATGAAGCCAGACAGCGGCGGGAGGCCGGTCGTCGCAATCGCTGCGGCCATGAACAAGAGCGCGATCCAGCCGCGCTGCACGAAGACCGGGCCAGGACTGGCGTTGTCTCCAAAGGCACCGCGCCGCCGCGCGACAACATCCGCCACCAGAAACAGTGCGGCCGCCGCCAGCGTCGAATGGGCGAGGTAATATAGGCCCGCGCCAAGGCTCCCGGCGCTCCAGCCGGCGACCGCGATCAGCAGCGTGCCGGTCGATCCGATCACGGCATAGGCGGTCTGCTCGGACAGGGTGCGCGCAACGAACACGCCCGCAAAGCCGATAACAGCGCTCACCATAGCGGCGGGCAGCAGATAGGGCGCCGGTACCCACGCCGCCGCGCCCGCGCCGTCTCCGAACACCTGCGGCACCACCCGGATCAGCGAATAGACGCCGACCTTGGTCATGATCGCAAACAACGCCGCCACCGCCGGGGTCGAGACCGCGTAGGTCCGCACCAACCACAGGTGCAGCGGCGCCACCGCCGCCTTTAGCGCAAACACGCTCACCAGCAGCAGCGCGGCGATCCGCAGCAGGCCCTGATCCTCGGGCGGAACCGCGGCCACGCGCAGGCCCATGTCGGCCATGTTGAGCGTGCCGGTCAGCGCGTAGAGCATCCCCAGCGCGATCAGGAACAGGGAGGAACCGACGAGGTTCACCACGACATATTGCACGCCCGCCTTCAGCCGCGCCGGGCCTTGGCCGTGCAGCATCAGGCCGTAAGAGGCGATGAGCAGCACCTCGAAGAAGACGAACAGGTTAAACAGATCGCCAGTCAGGAACGCGCCGTTCAGGCCCATCAGCTGGAACTGGAACAGGGTAAGAAAATGCCACCCCTTGCGGTCCGCGCGGGTCACCAGCGCGTGCAGCAACGCGATCAGCGCGAGGCACGCGGTCAGCACCAGCATCATCGCGGCCAGCCGGTCGGCCACCAGCACGATGCCGAAGGGCGCAGGCCATTCGCCCACGGCGTAGGCGAGGATCGTGCCGTCGCTCACTTGCATCATCAGCGTGATCGCGGTGGCCAGCAAGGCAAGGCACGAGGCCACGGAAACAGCAACGCCCAGCGCCGGCCGCCGCCGCATCACCAGCAGCACGATCGGCGCGGCTAGCGCAGGGATGATGACCGGCAGGATCGGGAGATGGTCGGCGAGCGTCACGGGCGCGTCTCCTCCCCGTCTTCGGCGGTGCTGCCAGCCATGCCGTCCTGCGCGTCACACGGCACATTGTCGCCATCGACATGGTCGCTGCCGGTCTCAAGGAAACTGCGCAAGGACAGGATCACCACAAAGGCGGTCATGCCGAAGGTGATGACGATCGCGGTCAGCACCAGCGCCTGCGGCAGAGGGTCGGTGTAATCGCTCACCGCCTTATCCCAGATCGGCGGGCGCCCCACCACCAACCGCCCGGAAGCGAACAGGAACAGGTTGACCGCGTAGGAGATCAGCGTGAGGCCGAGCACTACCTGAAAGGTGCGCGCCCGCAGCGCAAGGTAGATGCCGCCGGCCACCAGCACGCCAATCGCGCTCGCCACAAGGAACTCGTAGCTCATGCTCCGCCCTCCCCGCTCTTGCGTGCGGCGCGGGCTGCACGCTGGGCGATGTGGCTGAGTTGCGCGAGCGCCAGCATGACGGCACCGAACACGGTGAGGAACACGCCAGTATCGAACAGCATCGCACTGGCCAGTTCGAACTTGCCGATCAGCGGGAGCGTGAAATAGCCGAAGGTCGAAGTCATGAACTTCGCGCCGAACAGGAACGAGCCGAGCCCTGTCGCCATCGCCACCAGTACGCCCCAGGCGATCAGCTGATGCTCGCCAAACCGCTTGCGCGCGTCGGACCAGTCAAACCCGGCGGCGAGGTATTGAACAAGGAAGGCGATCGCCGCCACCAGCGCGGCGATGAACCCGCCGCCCGGCTGGTTATGCCCGCGCAGGAACAGATAGATCGCCACGGTCAGCGTCAGCGGCAAGACGATGCGGCTGGCAACCACCAGCATCATCGGATGGCGCTCGGGCGAATGCGGCATGTCGTCACGCCATGCCCGCAGCCGCGCACCCGCCGCGCCGGTGGCGGTGCTTTCCAGCAGTGCGAAAATGCCGAGTCCGGCGATGCCGAGCACGATGATCTCTCCGAGGGTGTCGAAGGCACGGAAATCGACAAGGATGACGTTGACCACATTGGTCCCACCCCCGCCCGATTTGGCATTGGCCAAGTGATAGGCGGCAATGCTCGGCCCCGGATCGCGGGTCAGCATTGCCCAGGCGATCCCGCCTACAGCCACGCCGCCGGTGATCGCCAGCGCGCCGTCACGCCATTTGCGCGGGGCGGTGGACAGCAGCGGCGGGCTTTTGGGCAGGAGGTTGAGCGCGAGGAGCAGCAGCAGGATCGTCACCACCTCGACCGAAATTTGCGTGAGCGCGAGATCGGGCGCGGAGAACTGCACGAAGGTGAGACTGACCACCAGACCAATGACGCTGACATAGATCAGCACCCGCAGGCGGTTGCGCGAATCGTTCACCACCGCCGCCGTCGCCGCGATCAGCAGCACCCAGGCGACGACCGCAACGGGCGTGGCAGGCAGGAGCGCGCGGCCACCCGTCAGCACCCCGCCGCCCGCCTGCGCGCCGTCAATCACCAGCAGCACGATCACAGTGAAGCTCGCCAGCAGCATCCGTTGCAGCGACGGTGTGTGAGTGGCGACAATCGCCTTGCGCACCCATTTGTCGGCGAAAGCGAAGCCGCGCTCGAACATGCGCTTGGCATCGGGCAGGCTGGCGCGCTCCCATGCAGCGAGCAGGGGCCTGTGCTGCCACAGCAGCAGCGCGCCGCCCGCGACCGCGATCAGGCTGAGGATCAGCGCGAGGTTGACCCCGTGCCACAGCGCAAGGTCAAACTCGGGCGCGGGTGCTCCGGTGACGGCGGCGGTCACGGCGCCTACCAGCGGGCCTGCGAGCAGCATCGGGATCAGACCTAGCAGCACTGCCAGCGTGGTCAGCAGCGCCGGTGCGATCCACATGCCAGCGCCCGGATCATGCGCGCGGGCAAAGGGTTCGGCCTCGCGCGATTGGCCGAAAAACAGGTGCACCGCCAGCCGCAGCGAATAGCCGACCGAGAAGGTCGCGCCCAATGTCGCCAGCACTGGCAGCAGCCACGTCAGGCCCAGCAGCGCGAGCTTGGGCGTCTCGTACAGCATCAGCTCCTTGGAGATGAACCCGCCCAGCGGCGGCAGGCCTGCCATCGAGGCGGCGGCGAGTGTGGCAATCAGCGCAGTGATCGGCATTGCCTTCGCCAGCCCGCCCAGCCGCTGGATGTCACGCGTGCCGGTCTCATGCTCAACAATCCCGGCGCTCATGAACAGCGCCGCCTTGAACGCGGCGTGGTTGAGAATGTGGAGCACCGCCGCCAGCGCCGCCGCTTCCAGCGAAAAGCCGAGCAGCATCACCAGCATCCCGAGCTGCGAGATGGTGGAATAGGCAAGGATGCTCTTCAGATCATGCCGGAACAGCGCCACCACCGCACCGAAGATCATCGTGGTCAGGCCCACGCTGGTGACGGTGACCGTGTAGAGCTCGGTCCCCGCCAGCACCGGCCACAGCCGCGCCAGCAGGAACACGCCGGCCTTCACCATCGTCGCCGAGTGGAGATAGGCGCTCACCGGGGTCGGCGCGGCCATCGCGTGAGGGAGCCAGAAGTGGAACGGGAACTGCGCCGACTTGGTGAAGCACCCCAGCAGGATCAGCCCCAGCAGAACGGGGTAAAGCGGCGATGCGCGAACAATGTCGCCTCGCTCAAGGATCGTGGCGAGATCGAAGCTCCCCGCGACCAGCCCCAGCAGCACCATGCCCCCGATCAGCGCGAGGCCCCCGCCGCCTGTGACCGCCAGTGCCATGCGTGCGCCTTGGCGCGCCTCCGCCTTGTGCTGCCAGAACCCGATCAGCAGGAAGGAGGCCAAGCTGGTCATTTCCCAGAACACCAGCAGCAGCAGCACATTGCCCGCGATCACGATGCCCAGCATCGCGCCCTGAAACAGCATCAGACTGGCGAAAAAGCGCCCGGTGGCCTCACCCGCATAGAGGTAGAAATGTCCGAAGATCACCACCAGTAAGCCGATGCCGAGGATCAGCCCGGCAAACATCAACCCCAGCGGGTCGACCATAAGCGTTAGATCGAGACCGAGCGCAGGCACCCATGCCCAGCTCGCCGAGGGGACCTCGCCGCCCAGCACCGGCGCGGTCAGCGTGTTCAGTAGCGCCAGCCCGCCTGCGCTCGCACCCGCCGCAATGCCGGAGTGCACTGCCCGCCCCGCGCCATGCAGCAGCGCAATCGCCAGCGCGGCCACAAACGGGAGCGCCACCAGCGTCAAAAGCGTCAAGGCAATAGCCATTGGCGGCCCCGGTGGTCCTTACTCAAACAATTGGGCGTTGCGGCGGGACGATAGTGCTCGTCGCAATCAGGCATAGACGAGGGCTTTGCCCCAGCACAACCCAAACCGGCCTGTCCTGACGCGCCCGCCGAGGGAGCCAAGGTCAGTCGCCTTCGAACTCCATCAATGCGTTGACCGCAATCCCCGCACTGCGCAGCCGCACCGCGCCGCCGAGGTCGGGCAGGTCGATCACGAACAGGGCTTGCTCGACAACCGCCCCCGCCATGCGCAGCAGCTCGGCCGAGGCGAGCGCCGTGCCGCCGGTGGCGATGAGGTCATCGACCATCACGACCTTCTGCCCGGGCTCGACCGCGCCCGGGTCCATCTCGAGCCGGTCTGTGCCATATTCAAGCGCGTAGTCGATACCGATGGTAGGGATCGGGAGCTTGCCCGGCTTGCGCACCGGCACAAAGCCGATACCGAGCGCCACCGCGACCGCCGCCCCGAAGATAAAGCCGCGCGCCTCCATGCCAGCAATCTTATGCGCGCCGGCCGCATCGGCGAGCTCGGCGAGATGATGCACGCTCGCCGCCATGCCTTGATGGTGGCCGATCAGCGTGGTGATGTCGCGGAACTGGATGCCGGGATGCGGGAAGTCCGGCACGGTACGCACCAGCGCCTTGAGCTCTGCGGGAGAGAGATGCGGTGCAACCATAGCGAAAGGCCCCTGTTTCAGCCCCGTAAAAGCAGAGCGCCCCGCCATCCGCAAGGGATGACGGGGCACTACTGCGTTTCGATGAGGCAGGCTTAGCCCTTCTTCGGCTTCAGCCCGGCCCAGATCTGCTTGTAGCTGAGGAAGGCCAGCACGGTGGCGAACAGCAGGAAGCCGATCACGAACCAACCGGTCTGCTTGCGCTCCACCAGCGAAGGCTCGGCGGTCCAGGTCAGGAACGCAGCCACGTCAGTCGCCATCTGGGGGATGGTAGAGGCCGTGCCGTCAGCGAAAGTCACCTGACCGTCCACCGCAAGCGGGGGGGCCATGGCAATGTTCACGTTCGGGAAGTGCTTGTTGAAATAGAGGCCATCAGGGGTCTCGAAGCCAACCTTGGCGGCCTTGGCCGGATCAGCCTCACCATAACCAGTCAGCAGCGAATAGACGTAGTTCGAACCGTCATGACGCGCCTTGGTGATCAGCGAAAGATCAGGCGGGATCGCGTTGTTGTTGGCAGCCGCCGCAGCGATGGCGTTGGGAAACGGCATCGGGAAGTAATCGGTCGGCTCGCCTGGACGGGTGGTTGTCTCGCCGGTGGCGGGATCGATGCCCGGAACCGTCCAGCTCGCGGCTTCGGCGTCAACCTCGGCCTCGGTGTAGCCAAGGTCCTGAAGGTTGCGGAACGCGACGAACTTCAGGCTGTGGCAGGCCGAACAGACCTCTTTGTAGACCTGATAGCCGCGTTGCAGCTGGGCATAGTCCCACTTGCCGAACGCACCGTCGAACGAGAAGCCGTTCGCCGGGCCTTCACCATGCTCGTAGAAGGCATAGGAAGGCTGCTTTTCCGGCGCCGGGCCGAAGGCGAAGTTGTAGACACCGGGTGCAAGCGACCAGAGCACCAGAACTAGGGTGATGGCCAGGCCTGCAATGATGCCGCCGAGACGAATAGACATGACTGAACTCTTTCTCGTTGTCGGTTCAGATAGCTTGGGACTGCCCCGGCCGATTACTCGGCCGGTTGCAGCGAACCATCAGTGGCGGTGCCAGCGTCAGTGCCGTCAACCGTTCCGGCGCGCGGAGCTTCCGCGGCCTTGTCCTTGCCGAGCACCGCTTCGGTGATCGAGAAGGGCAGCGGCTTGGGCACTTCGATCTGGCTGATGATCGGCAGGATCACCAGGAAGTGCATGAAGTAGTAAGCCGTGAAGATCTGGCTGAGCATGATGTAGGGCTCTTCCGCGTGGGCACCACCCAAGTAGAACAGCGCCGCCATGGTCGGGATCAGGCCGAACCAGAAGAACTTGCGGAACAGCGGACGATAGTGACCCGAACGCACCGGGCTCTTGTCCAGCCAGGGCAGGATGAACCACACCAGGATCGAACCGAACATCCCGATCACGCCCAACAGCTTGGCGGGGATCAGCACGATGCCGGTGAACGGAATGGTGAGGTCACCGGTGAAGGCACGCAGGATCGCGTAGAACGGGTAGAAATACCATTCCGGAACGATCAGCGCCGGGGTCGAGAGCGGGTTCGCTTCGATGTAGTTGTCCGGGTGACCCAAGGCGTTGGGCAGGAAGAACACCATCGTGGTGAACAGGATCATGAACACGCCGAGCCCGAAGCCGTCCTTCGCCGTGTAGTAGGGGTGGAACGGCACGGTGTCCGATTCTTGCTTCACTTCCACGCCGGTCGGGTTCGACGAGCCGGGGATGTGCAGCGCCCAGATGTGCAGGATCACGACGCCCGCGATCACGAAGGGCAGCAGGAAGTGCAGCGAGAAGAAGCGGTTCAGCGCGGCGTTGTCCGGCGCGAAGCCGCCCAGCAGCCACACCTGCAACGGCTCACCCACGAACGGGATCGCAGTGAACAGGCCGGTGATGACCTGCGCGCCCCAGAAGCTCATCTGGCCCCACGGCAGCACGTAGCCCATGAAGGCGGTCGCCATCATCAGCAGGAAGATCACCACGCCCAGCAGCCAGATCATCTCGCGCGGAGCCTTGTAGGACGAATAGAAGAACCCGCGGAAAATGTGCAGGTAGATCACGATGAAGAAGAAGCTCGCCCCGTTAGCGTGGGCGTAACGCAGCATCCAACCATAGTTGACGTTGCGCATGATGTGCTCGACCGTGCCGAACGCGACCGCCTGGTTGGCGGCATAATGCATCGCCAGCACGACGCCGGTGACGATCTGCAACATCAGGCAGAAGCCGGCGAGCACGCCGAAATTCCACATATAGTTGAGGTTGCGCGGCACCGGATAACCGGCGCCTACCGCGTTATAGACGAGCCGCGGAAACGGCAATTTCTCGTCCAACCACTTTGTGAAAGCGGACTGCGGTTCATACTGCTTGGCCCAGGCGAAACTCATGGCGTTCTCTCGGCTTGATCTGAGTTAAAGAAACAGACGATTATCATTATCGTTCAGATACGAAGGCTCACCCGACGCGGACGACGGTGTCTGACGAAAAACTATATTCCGGCACCTTCAGGTTGAGCGGCGCGGGGCCCTTGCGGATGCGGCCGGCCACGTCGTAGTGCGAACCGTGGCAGGGGCAGAAGTACCCGCCGAATTCACCCTTGTTCTCACCTTCGGCCGCGCCCAGCGGCACGCAGCCGAGGTGGGTGCAGACGCCCATGGTGATCAGAATGTCTTCGTGACCTTCCTTGGTGCGCGAAGCAAGCGTCGCGGGGTCACGCATGTCAGCCGCGTCGTCCTTCTTGGCGGCGGCGATTTCTTCCGCCGTGAGACGCTTTACGAACAGCGGCTGCTTGCGGAACGTGGTCTTGATGCTTTGGCCCGGCTGGATCGCGCCGACATCGACATCGGTGCTGCTCGCGGCGAGCACGTCTTCCGACGGTGCCATCTGGCTGATCAGCGGGAACAGCAGCGATGCGCCGCCGACGCCCGCCGTGCTCAGCGCGGCAATGTGGATCCAGTCGCGACGGCGAACGCCTTCATCGGTGCTGAGTGCGCTGGTATCGGCCGTGTTAATAGCCATTTCGTCTTACCCTGCTCGTTCTGCCGCAGCGGGGTAATGGCCCGCGCGGCGTTGTGTTCCACTGCCGGGGCTCGCGCCCCGATTCCATTCCGTCGATTGATCCCTGCTTCGAACCTGGCAGCGCCTTTGAGCGCACCTCACCCGAAACTTGCGCGGGGCAATTAACGGCAATCCTGCGAGAATCCAACCGTGTTTTAAACAAGCCGCGTTCGCCTGCGTGCAAGCCGGTGTCAGGGCAGCGCGATCATACTGATCTGCCGACCATAATTGGCTTCACCCGCTTGGCTAGAGCGTCTGTGGGAATGGTAACGCGCGACATGGGAGAATGTATCCCGCCCCAGATCCGCAATTTTACTAAGGCCCGACGCCGCCAGCTGCGCCAAGATGAAGCCGGGCAGATCGAAATGCCAACGCGGCGTGCCATCACGCTCCGGAGCGGGGGCGAAGAACGGCTCGGCATCTGCGCCGAAATGCGCGCGGAACGGCGCGTCGACCTCGTAGCTCGGCTGCGCGATGGTCGGCCCGAGCACAGCTGCGATGCGCTCCCGCTGCGCCCCGAGCGCTTCCATCGCGGCAATGGTGTTTTCGAGCACCCCGTCCACGGCCCCGCGCCACCCGGCATGAGCCGCGCCGATGACCCCGGCGTGGCGGTCGGCAAACAGGATCGGGCCGCAGTCGGCGGTGACGATCCCGAGCACGATGCCCGGAGTGGCCGTCACCACCGCATCGGCGACCGGGCGGCCCACGGCGGAATCGTCCCAGCTTTTGTCCACCACCACCACATCGGGCGAATGCACCTGATGCGGCGCGGCGAGGCGTCCGTTCGCCCGGATCGCCTCGGCAGCTGCGGCGCGCAGAGCCTGCACCTCGGCAGGATCGCCCGGGCCGCCAAAGCCGAACTGATGCACCCCGCCCGCGCTGCCGAAGAAGCCATGCGGCACGCCTTCGAGCAGGGCGGAGCGTTCGATCTGGAAGCCTGCCACCTCAGCCTTCCAGACTGCGGCTGACCTGTTCGAAGGTATCGCGCGACAAGTTGCCCGCCGCCATGATCCGCTCCAACTCACCCTTCATCAGCGCCGCCCGGCCCGGCTCGATACGCCGCCAGCGGCCCAGCGCAGGCACGAAGCGCGCCGCCGTCTGCGGGTTGATCGGATCGAGCGCGAGGATCACATCGGCGACCATGCGGTAGCCCTCACCATCGGCCTTGTGGAAGCCCTTGGGATTGCCCGCGAAGGCCATGTGCAAGGATCGCACACGGTTGGGGTTCTTCATCGTGAAGTCCGGGTGCTCGGCAAGCTTGCGGACGTGCGCGATCACATCGGGATGGAGCGAGAGCGCTTGCAAGGTGAACCACTTGTCCACCACCAGCGCATTGTCGCGGTAGCGGGCATAAAAATCCGCCAGCTTGGCCTCGCGCTCAGGACCGTCGAGCCCGCAGAGCACCATCAATGCGCCCTGCCGGTCGGTCATATTGTCCGCAGCGTCATATTGCGCAGCGGCAAGCTCAGCCGCGCGCGCCGGATCAGCAGCGGCGATCAGTCCCAGCGCGATGGTCTTAACCTTGCGCGCGCCGCGTCCTGCCGGATCGTCCAGCGACAATGCCAAGGCCCGCGCATGAAGCGCATTCAATTCGTCCGCCAGCGCCGTGCCGATCGCGGCCTTCAGCCCTTCACGCGCGGTGTGGATCGCGCCGGGATCAGCCTTGCGGTCGCCGGTCGCCATCACCTCGAACAGATAGGTTTCGGACGGGAGAACCATCAGCTCGCCGCGCATTGCATCGTCGAGCGCATTGTCCGTCAGGCTCGACCGGAACGCGCCGATGATCGCCGCTTCGCCCGCCGCCTGTTCCTGCGCCGCCTGCCCGCCGCTGGCCGCCGCAACGAGGTGGCTGACCGCGAGCTCCTGTAAGGCTTCAGACCGAGCGAAGGGATCATCGTCATGCGCGGCGAGGAACACGAGATCCTCGCGCTGCAAAGCACGCTCGATCACCACCGGGGCGGTGAAGCCGCGGTTGATCGAGACCACCGGATCGGGGCCGGTCAGCGGGAGGGAGAAGCTCTGCTCCTCATCCGTCAGCACGATCAGCTGTTCTTCGCCCAGCGCGCCCTGCCCGCGCGAATGCACCGCAACCCGCAGCGGGATCGGCATCGGCAGCTTGTCGAGCTGGCCGGGGGTGACGGGGACGGTCTGCTTGAGGGTCAGCTTGAGCGTGTCACCCTCGACCGCCTGCGACACAGTGACGCGCGGCGTGCCTGCCTGCGAATACCAGCGCCGGAACTGCGTAAGGTCGATCCCCGCGCCGTCCTCGATCGCCTTGATGAAATCTTCGCAAGTGGCAGCCTCGCCATCGTGGCGGTCGAAATAGAGATCGGTGCCCGCGCGGAACCGCTCCACGCCCACCATCGAGCGCATCATGCGGATCACTTCGGCGCCCTTGTTATAGACGGTTGCGGTGTAGAAGTTGCTGATCTCACGGTAGGAGTCCGGGCGGATCGGGTGCGCGAGCGGCCCCGAATCCTCGGGGAACTGGGCGGCGCGTAAGATGCGCACATCCTCGATCCGCTTGACCGCTTCGCCGCGCATATCCTGCGAGAACAGCTGGTCGCGCAGCACGGTGAAGCCTTCCTTCAGGCTCAGCTGGAACCAATCGCGGCAGGTGATGCGGTTGCCCGACCAATTGTGGAAATATTCATGCGCGATCACGCCTTCGACCGCGTCGAAGTCCGCGTCCGTCGCGGTATCGGGATCGGCCAGCACGTATTTGGTGTTGAAGACGTTGAGTCCCTTGTTCTCCATCGCCCCCATGTTGAAGTCGGAAACAGCGACGATGTTGTAGAGATCAAGGTCATATTCGCGGCCGAACACCTCCTCGTCCCACTGCATCGAACGATGGAGCGATTCCAGCGCGTGGTCGGTGCGCGCGAGGTCTTCAGCCCGGACCCAGACATTGCACTCGACTTCGCGGCCCGAGACCGTGACGAAGGGCTTGGAGTTCGCCACCAAATCGCCAGCCACCAACGCGAAGAGGTAGGACGGCTTGGGCCAGGGATCGTGCCACTCGGCCCAATGGGTGCCGCCTTCACCTTCACCTGCCGCCGTGCGGTTGCCGTTGCACAGCAGGATCGGGAAAGCGGCTTTGTCGCCCGCCATCCGCACGGCATAGGTCGAGAGCACATCGGGCCGGTCGGGGAAGAATGTGATGCGGCGGAAGCCCTCCGATTCGCACTGGGTGCAGAGCATCCCGTTCGACGCATAGAGGCCCATTAGCTGGGTGTTGGCGCTGGGGTTGATTTGCGTGACGATGGTGACGCTGTGCGCTTCGCCCGGCAGAGTCACAACGAGATCGGGGCCGTCCATCCGCCAGTCGGCCGGAGCGCCGTCGACCGTGACGCTTTGCGCTTTCAGACTATCGCCGTTGAGATAGAGCTCATGGCTGGCTGCGGCAGCGGGGTTGCGCTCGACCTGCAAGGTCGCGGTCACGGTAGTAGCCTCCAGACCCAAGCCGAAGTCGAGCTGCGTGGTCGGCACCAGCCACGCAAATGGCTGGTAATCCTCGCGCCGGATGACCGGCGGCTCGTGCGGGGTGGGGGCAGCGTCGGCGAGTTCGGGGTTGCCGTCGGGGGTGATGGGGGTGGTTGCGATGTCCATAAGCGCCGATTTAGGTTGATTCGCGCAGCCGTCCAATCTTTAGGTTGTGCCCATGGCGCATTTGCTGATCTTCGGGCTGGGCTACACTGCGGCACGCATTGCCGAGGCGATGCGGACGCGTGGCTGGCGGGTCAGCGCAACGGGCAGCGCGGGCGATATCGTCTTTAGCGACCGGGCGGCCGTGCTGACGGCGCTGGGTGAGGCGACGCACATCCTCTCCTCCGTCCCGCCCGACCGGGCCAGCGGGGGCGATCCGGTGCTGGGTGCCTATGGCGAGATGCTGAAGGGGCGAGAACTGTTCTACCTCTCCTCCACCGGCGTCTATGGCGACCGCGCGGGCGCGTGGGTCGACGAGGCGACGCCCACCATCGCCGAGGGCGGAGAGGGCCGCAGGAACGCGCGGGCCGAAGCTGATCTCGCGTGGCTCAACATGAGCGCGCGGGTGTTCCGCCTGCCAGGGATTTATGGGCCGGGCCGCAGTGCATTAGACCGGGTGCGGGAGGGCAAGGCGCGGCGGATCGACCTGCCGGATCAGGTGTTCAGCCGTGTCCATGTTGACGACATCGTCAGCGGCGTGGTTGCCGCCCTGACGCAGGGTTCGCCCGCAGGGGCCTACAACCTCGGCGATGATCTGCCGTGCAGCGGCAACGAAGTCACCGAACACGCCTGCCAGTTGCTCGGCCTGGAGCCACCGCCGCTGGAGACTCTGGAGGAGGCGAACCTCTCCGAAATGGCGCGCGGGTTCTACATGGAGAACCGCCGGGTCGCCAATGGCAAGGCCAAGCGGGTGCTGGGGTGGATGCCGCGTTCTCCGACCTATGTGGAAGGACTCGCCGCTCTCCTCTAATGAATCGTGGCGACCCGCAGGCGTTGCAGGTTTCACGCAGAGACGCGGAGAAGTAACGGAAGACGCGGAGGAAGTGCCCCCTGCGCCGCAGGCCCACCCCATCCAAGGCCTGACCGGATATAGCGAGCCTTCAGCTCGACGCAGTATCTCTGCGTCTCCCCTGTTTCTCTGCGTCTCTGCGTGAACCCCTTACTTCTTCTTCTGCTTCGACCGAAGCGCCAGCCCCATGCCCACCAGCGCCAGCGCCATGCCGCCTGCCGAGAGCGCATCCCACTTGAAGCCCTCGAACAGGGTCGACAGCCCCATCGCCACGCACACGGTGACGATCCCGTTATAGGCCGTGCGCCCCGCGCCGATCTCGCGCACCAGATTGTAGTGCAGCGGGAAGGTCACCACCGATCCGATGATCGCGAGGTACGCCGTCCCTGCCCAGAACTGCCATGCGCTCGGCACCTGCGGCGGGCCGACCGTGGCCAGCGCGTAGATCAGATCGAAAGCGGTGCCATAGACCATCGCCCAGGCCAGAAAGCTCACCATCGGCACGCCGCGCCCGGTGGGGTTGGCCTGCACCACATTGGCAATAGAGGCCGCCAGCATCCCGCCAATCGCGAGCACGATCCCGAGGCCCACATTGCCGCCGAGTGGCGCCGCGTTCCATTCGTGCACCAGCAGCATCCCCACGCCCGCAATCGCCACGAGGCTCCCGCCGATGAAGCCGCCCTGCACCTGCTCGCCGATGAACACCTTCGCGAACACCGCATTCGGCACCATCAGCAGCGCAAACATCACCGCGACGATGCCCGACGTGATGTGACTTTCCGCATGGTAGACGAACAGGAAGTTGCCGCTGAACTGCGCAATGCCGACACCGAGCGCCAACAGATGCTCGGGCCGGTTCAGCTTCAGCCGATTGCCCATCACCACCGCCAGCGCGAACAGCGCCGGGGTCGCCAGCATGAAGCGGTAGAACACGCCCCACGCGGCCGGAACGTCGGAAATCTGCCCGGTGATGACGAACCAGGTCGAGCCCCAGATCGTGCCAGTTAGCATGAAGGGGATCAGCACCTTGGGGCTGAGCATCGACGGCGCCGACACTTCGCTCATAGCGCGGCGATGGCCTTGCCCAGCGCCTGCGCGTCTTCCGGCCGGGTGTTCCACGCGGTGACGAAGCGGGCCGATGTCGGGCCCCAATCGTAAAAGGCAAAGTCCTTCGCCCGCAGCGCCGCGCGCTCGGCCTCGGTCAGGTGCACGAACAGCTCGTTCGCTTCGACCGGGTGGAGCAGCCGGTCGGCGCAGCCCGCCGCGACCTCCTGCGCCGCCGCGTTGGCGTGGGCGGCATTGGCGAGCCACAGCCCATCGTCCAGCATCGCGAGGATCTGCGCGGCGAGATAGCGGCCCTTGCATTGCAGGTGCCCGGCGCGCTTGCGGCGATAGCGCACTTGCATGGCGGCTTCGGGATCGAACAGCACCACTGCTTCGGCCCCCATCCCGCCGTTCTTAATGAAGCCGAAGGCGAGACTATCGACCGGGCCGCTGGCCGCACGCGCCGCTGTCTCAGGCGAACCGCCGAGATACGCCGCCGCATTGGCGAAGCGCGCACCGTCCATGTGGAGGCCGAGACGGCGCTCCTTGGCGAAGGCTCCCAGCGCCGCAAGTTCTGCTGGAGAATAGGCGCGGCCATACTCGCTGGCCTGCGTGATCGCGATGGCGTGGGGCTGCACCTGATGCACATCATTGCGGATCGGGTCGATCAACGCGGCGATATCCTCGGGCGTCAGCTTGGCGCCCTCGCCTTCGGCCAGCATCAGCTTGGCGCCGTGGAGGAAGAAGCCCGGCGCGCCGCCTTCGTCCACTTCGATATGCGCCTCGCGGTGACACACCACTCCGCCGTGCGGCGCGCACATCGTGGCAAGCGCCAGACAATTCGCCGCCGTCCCCGTCGCCACCCACAGCGCTGCACAATCGCGCCCGAACAGCGCGGTGAAGCGTGCGTCGAGCTCAGCCGAGAGCGCGTCCCCATCGTATGGGTTGTCCGCTTCATCGGCCTTGCGCATCGCCTCCCACAGCCGGGGGTGGACGGGCGCGGCGTTGTCGGACAGGAAGGGTTTGAACGGGAAGGTTTGGGCTGGGGTCATGGATTGTCGCCTCTAACCGCCAGCGCAGCCATTACAAGCAGGAGTAACGTGAGTGAGCGAGGAACCGACAAAGCTGACAATCACCCACCACGTGGCGGGTCAAGGCGGACGCTATGTCGCGGTGGTCGAAGGTGCTTCGGATGAAGGCTATCTGGAATGGGAACCGGGCGGGGAGCGTGACGGCGTGGATATCCGCATCGCCGCCCACACCATCGTGCCGCGGGTGATCGGCGGGCGCGGCGTGGCGGGCGCGCTAGTGGACCGGATGGTCGAGGATGCGCAGCGGCAAGGCTTCCTGATCCGCCCCGATTGTTCTTACGTCGCCAAGAAGTTCTCGGAAAACTCCGAGTGGGGCTCGCTCAAGGCCTGATTCTGAGGGGCCTGATCCAACCGCGAGAAATCAGTCGAAGCGATGGTTTCCAGCACGCTCGCCCGCAAGGCCCGGGCTTCGGCCAGTGGCACGCCCTGCATCGCGAAAGTCCCTCCGGCCAGCCCGAGATGCACCGTTGCATAGCCGCGCAGGCGGGCAAGTGGCCCCTGCGCGATCTCGACTGAATGGAGCTTCAACCGGGTCGCGATCTGGCGGGTCGGCGAAAAGAACCCGTGGCTGGCATAGACCTGCGAGGCGTCGATCGCGTGGCGGCGGAACTCCCAGGCATACAGGTTCGCGCCCGCTGCCAGCACCGCTGCCCCGAGCGGCAGAAGAAACAGCCCGAAGGGGGCGAAGATCGCGACCGGGATCGCCGCCAGCACAAACACCGCCGAGCCGAAGACCACAGTGTCGGTGCGCTGGCGCGTGCTGGCGCGGTGCCACTGCGTGCTGTCATCCGGCAGGCGGAAGCCCGCTGCGCTGACGATGGGCGCGATCTCCTCCATCTTGGCGAAGGGGGCGACGATGTGACTCTCGCCTTCCGCATCCTGGGCTAGGCTGACGAAGCTCAGTCCGTGCCAGCCGAAGCGGTAGCGCACGAGGCCAGTGCCGATCACCAAACCCTGCACCCGGTGCGCGGGCATCACCACATCGGTGCGGGTGAGCAGCCCGCGCTGCCGCCGGAACCCTCGCGCAGAGCGGGTCAGGGTAAAGCCCCAATCGCGCAAGCCCGTGCGCACCACGCCGGTCGCCATGCCGATCACGACCAGCCCCAGCAGCCCGGCAATCGCCGCTGCGGCCTGCACAAACAAGCCAAGGCTCGCCACCGTGCTGCCCTGCTCGCTCAGCCAGCCGCGCCACAGATCGACATTCCAGACGTCGATGTCCGAAACATTGTCGACATATTGCAGCGCGCCGCCCAGCACCGCGAACACCGCGAGCGAGAATTCGAACAGGCCAAAGGTGAGCAGGCGCCCGGGCGTCAGAGCATAGAGCACTTCGCCAGCCTCAGGCTCGCTGCGAACCGGGGCCTCCGGGTCGGCGACGCTGACTACTGCCTCGTCATCGCGGCGTTCACGCACCAGCTGGCGCAAATCCTCGCCTTGGGCATCGGTGAGGTATTGCAGCGCAAGGTCATCGGCCCCGCCCGCCCCGGTCTCAAACTTGACCGCCACCAGCCCGAACAGGCGCGGGAGCGGCTTGGCTTCGAGGCTGACATCCTGAATGCGCTCATAGGGCACCGACCGCGCCGAGCGACTGAACAGGCCGCTTTCGACCCGGATGTCGGTCTCCCCAATGGTGTAGGTCAACCGCCGCCAGTGGGCGTAGCTGAAGGCGGTGCCGATCACGACCGACGCCAGACCGACGCCGAGCGCGATCAGGAACCGCCCGTCGCCGCCGATGCCGGAGAAAGCGATGGCGATCGCCGGGAAAATCGCGCTGCGGAGGCTGCCGATTGCGCCGAGGATGACGCTGATCGGCGCGGTGCGCTGCGGCTCGCTCATACAGTCTCGCGGCGGATATGGGCGCGGATCTCCTCCCGCATCTCGCGCGCCAGCTCCTCGCCGAGACCGGGAAGCGACACGCTGGCATTGTGATTGCCCGCGGTGTGGAGCGTCAAAGTGGCTATGCCGAAGAACCGGTCGAGCGGGCCTTGATGCACATCAATATGCTGCACTCGCCCGAACGGTACCACCGTGTCCGACCGGAACAGCAATCCGCGCACCACCCGCAGCCGGTCAGCACTGATCTGGTAGCCGCGCGCGTTGTAACGGGTCGCCGGCACGCGAATGATCAGCGCCAGCGCGATCACCAAGACTGTCCCGGCGATGATCCCCTGCGGGATCAGCGCGAGATCGCGGATCGCCGCCTCAGCCACCAGCGCGCCAATCAGGAACGGGATCGCGGTCAGCGTGGTGCGCAGTCTCAGCGCATGGGCGTAACCGGGGTGCAGCTTGCTCAGCTCCCCCTCGTCGTCGAGCGGGCGGTTGGCAGGCGTGATGGCGGGCGCGTGATCCATGGTGCCTTAGTGGCGCAATACAGCGCGCTTGCCTAGCGCATTTATGAGGGCGACGGGCGGGCTTTGCGCCCCTAGAACCATTGGAAAATCACTCCGGGAGAGAACATCCATGACCACGCTCCATTCCAGCCTCGGCCCCAACCCGCGCCTTGTGCGGATGTTCATGATCGAAAAGGGGCTGGAGGAAGGTCGCGATTTCACCCGCGTCCATTACGACATCATCACCGGGCAGAACCGGCAGGATGCGGGTTACATGGGCAAGAACCCGCAGGGCACCACGCCGACGCTGGAGCTGGATGACGGCACCTGCCTCACCGAAAGCTGGCCGATCTGCGAATATGTCGAGGAACTGCACCCCGCGCCCAACCTGTTCGGCGAAACTCCGCTGGAACGCGCCGAGGTGCGCAAATGGGTGCGTTTGTTCGATCAGGAAGTTGTCGTGCCGATGACGATGGGCTTCCGCGCCACCACCGGCCGCCCGATGTTCGAACCGCGCATGACCGTCGTCTCGCCCGAGGCCGGGGCGGAGCTGTTCGCGTTGGCGGACGAGAAGTGGCGGATGTTCGATGCCTACCTCGGTGGGAGCAACCACATCGCGCTGGGCCGCTTCACCTTTGCCGACCTGATCATGTTCGCCTTTGCCAATTTCGGCTTCACGGTGGGCTGGAAGCTGCCCGAGGGAACCGACAATCTCGCGCGCTTCGTTGAAACCCACAACCAGCGCCCCTGCGCCGTGATCTGGACGATGGCCGAGTAATGCCTGACCTTAGAGGCAAGGTCGCCATCGTCACCGGCTGCGCCAGCGGCATTGGCGCGGCGACGTTGCGGCGGTTGCGGGCCGACGGGGCCGAGGTGCTCGGCACCGACCTTGATGCCGCCGCTGGCGAATCGCTGTGTGCCGAGGTTGGCGCAGAGTTCGTCGTGCAGGACGTCTCTGACCGCACGCTGTGGCCGCAGATCGTGGCCCGCGCGGTGGCGGCCTTCGGGCGGCTCGATATCCTCGTCAACAATGCCGGGATGGTGTCGGGCGCAGGCATCGGCGATCTGGATGACGAGGCGATGTTTGCCGCGTGGGACCGGGTGCTGGCCGTGAACCTTTCCGGCACGATGGCGGGCTGCCGGGCAGCGATTGCGGCGATGCGCGACAATCCGGGCGGATCGAATGGCGCGATCGTCAACATCGCCTCGACCACCGCGATGGCGCCGCTGCCCACCGATGTCGGCTACTCGGCCAGCAAGGGCGCGGTGCGGGTGCTGTCCAAGTCCGTGGCGACATGGTGCGCCCAGCGCGGCCTCAATATCCGGTGCAACACCGTGATCCCCGGCGCGACCATGACCGGAATTCTTGAAGCGGCGGAAGTGCAGGCCCCCGGCCTGATCGCGGCCGTGGCGAAAACCTCACCGCTGAACCGCCTCGCCGATCCGGCTGAGACGGCGGCAGCGATCGCCTTTCTCGCCAGCGACGAATGCCCGTTCATGACCGGGGCGGAGATGCTGGTGGATGGCGCGATGATGGCGATCCATCCGGGATTCTAACCGCCCGAACTAGCCCCCGCGCATCTTCTCCAGATAGCCGGTCGGCCCCATCTGCGCCGCGGTCCACACGAAGATCGCCAGCGACAGCAGGCCCGAAACAAGGCACACGCCGAACACCGCCACTGCCAATGAACTATCGCCGTAGGTGGGGCCCATCGCATCGCTCACCGCACCGATCACGGCCAACCCCAGTGCCTGTCCGACCAGATTGTTGAAGAACAGCGCGATCGCCACAGCAAAGCCCCGGCTGGCAGGCTCAACCGCCGCCTGGATGCCCGACATGATCCCGGCCTGGCTCGCCACGTAGATCGCATAGGCGACCCCGAACCAGCCGAGAAACGTGGTGAACCCGGTCGAGGTCAGGCTCAGCGCCAGCGGGGCCACGCAGCCAAGGCTCACCAAGCCCGGCAGCCACGCGCGCCAGCGTTCGTCGCGCAAGGTCAGCCAGTGGGTGAGGTATCCGCCGATAAGCGGCCCCGGTATCCCGCCAAGGAAGAACGTCAGCCCGAGATACAGCCCGACATCCCCGGTCGAAATCGGGAATTGCCGCAGCATCACCGCCGCCATCCAGAAGGCGAGCGCATAGCCGATCATGATCTGCACCGCCCAGCCGAGCGCCAGCCCCATGAACACCCGATTGGTGATGAGGCTCATGATCGTGCGACCGAGCGGCAGCTGCGCCATATCAGTGCCCGGCGGCGCATAGCGCCCACGCTTGGGCTCGCGCACGGTGAGGAAGATCACGAGGCCGAGCAGCAAGCCCGGCAGGCCCATCAGGATGAAGGCCCAGCGCCAATTGAACATCTCTGCCAACTGCCCGCCGAACACCAGCCCTGATGCCGTGCCGACGGTCGACCCCAAGGTCAGATAGCCCATCGCCTTGGCAAGTTCATGGCGCGCGAAGAAATCGGCGACGAGGCTTTGCGAGGATGGCCCGGAACAGCCCTCCCCCACGCCGACGCCAGTGCGCGCGGCGAACAAGGTCCAGAAGCCGGTGGCCATCCCGCAGGCGGCGGTCATCAGGCTCCAGAAGCTGATCGCGCTTGCGACGATGTTCTTGCGGGTCGACCGGTCCGCCAGCCGCGCCGCCGGGAAGCCTGCCAGCACATAGACCAGCGAAAACGCCGCGCCGCCCAGCAGGCCAAGCTCGAAATCCGACAGCGCGAACTCGGCCTTGATGTCCTGCACCAGAATGCCGAACACCAGCCGATCCGCGACACTGAACGCACTCGTCAGCGTGAGCAGACCAAGCACGTACCAGCGATAACCGCCCGGCTGATCGCCGGGCTTTGGCCAGCGATAACCGCCTGAAGCCTCAGTGGTGGGGACGGGCGTAGAGGCCATTGTCCACCGGGATCGTCAGGCCATTGAGAAAGCGCGCTTCGTCCGAAGCGAGGAACAGCACGCAACCCGCAACATCCTTGGGATGGCCGAGCGCATCCATCGCCAGCGGACCTTCGGGAATGTCCATCGGCTTTTCGCCGCCGCGCCCGGAAATGCCCATCACCATCGGGGTTTCGATCCCGCCCGGCGCCAGCGCATTGACGCGGATGCCGTAGCCCTTGTCCTGGAAATCGACCGCAAGGCTGCGGGTCATGCCCGCAATCCCGGCCTTGGCCGCGCCATAGGCTGGGATATTGCCATAACCCATCAGCGCCGCGGTCGAGGCCATGTTGATGATCGACGACCCGCCCCCGCCGACCGTTTCGTGGCGATGCTTCATCAGCGGCACGGCATATTTGCACCCGAGGAACGTGCCGACCACGTGTATGTCGAGATGCAGCTTGAAGTGCGCCAAGCTGCAATCCTCGATGCTTTCGAAGATCACATTGCCCGCGTTGTTGACGAGAATATCCAGCCCGCCGTGGCGCTCCTTCACGGCGCGCATCACTTCGATCCATTGCTCTTCGCTGGTGACATCCAGCGCCATCGCATCGCCGCCAATCGCGGCTGCGACCTGATGGGCGAGTTCGGCATCGCGGTCGGTGACGATCACCTTCGCACCCTCGCGCGCCAGCGCCTCGCAATCGGCCTTGCCCAGACCCATCGCCCCGCCTGTCACGAGCGCTACCCTGCCCGCTACCCGTCCCGCCATATGCTCTCTCCCAAAAGCTTTTTCGATATGTCGCCAGCCTATCGGGCGGGCGGGTCCGTGCCACTGTCGAAAGCGCGAGGACGCTGGCGGGACGCAGCGGTGTAACCTGCGCAGCCGAGGAGAGGCGGAAATGATGGAGCCGGAAGAAATCGCGCGGCTGAAGGCGCTGATGGAGTGGGAAGGTCAGCGCACCGCGCAGCCTGAAGGCTTCCCCGTGCTGCCCGATATGCCCGCCGGGCGCTACACCTCGCCCGAATATTTCGCGCTCGAACAGCAACACGTGTTCCGCAAGAGCTGGCTGTTCGCCGGGCATCTGGACGAGATCCCGGAACCCGGCTGCTATATGCGCTGGCACAATGCGGGCGATCCGATCGTGATTGTGCATGGCATGGACGGCACAGTGCGCGCCTTCCACAACACCTGCCGCCATCGCGGCGCGCCGGTGGTGACCGAGGATCGCGGCAAGTCCAGCCGCCTCATGTGCGGCTATCACAACTGGACCTACAAGACCGACGGGAGCCTTGTCGGCGTGCCCGAACGGCGCGACTTCCCGGCCGATTTCGACATGAGCTGCCGCGGGCTGCTACCCGTTCGGTGCGAGCTGTTCGGCAAGATCATCTACGTCAACTTCGACATGGAGGCGATGCCGCTGCTCGACTGGCTTGGCCCGCTGGCGCGCGAATGGGAGGAGTTCGCCTTCGACCGCATCAAGCTCGCCGCGCGGCACTCCTTCGATCTCCAGTGCAACTGGAAGGTGGCGATGGAGGCCAACATGGAGGTCTACCATGTGCCCTTCATCCACCCCAACACGGTCGCGCCGCTGGTGGACAGTAGGCGTAACCTCAACACCATCTATCCCAATGGCCACGCCCGGATGCTCGCTCCGCCGCCCGTCACCACCGACCGTGAGCACGTTCGCGCAATCGACAGCCCGCCGGGCTGGCGACAGATCGACAGCGTGGGCGAGCTGGGCCGCACCTGCACCCAAAGCTACACGCTGTTCCCCAACTGGGTCAGCCCCTTGAGCAACTACTTCGTGCCGCCGCTGGTGTTCTGGCCGACCTCGCTCGGCACCACCCGGCTCGAGCTGGTGACGATGGCGCTGGATTGGGGCGACGCGCCCGCGCCTGATCTTTGGACTGTCCCTGACGAGACGCAGCCGAACGGGCGGCAAATGAGCCCGATCATTCTCGAAGACACCCAGTTCGGCGAAGCGATCCAGCAGTCGATGCAGGGCTCGGCGTTCCGGTCGGTGCCGCTGTCCTACCAGGAGGCGCGGATCTATTCCTTCCACCAGAGCCTCGACCGGATGATCGGGCCGGGGAATGTGCCCGAGCACCTGAGGGTCGATCCGGTGATCGGCGCTGAATGGGTATGGCCCAATGATCCGCGCGTCAGCCAGATGGAGCGCGAGGCCGCGCACGCCGGAGCAGAGGCCCGCGCGGCGGCCGAATGACGTTACGGCATCAGATGGTTTTGGCCGCTTTGCCGAGCCCGTGTGACGTTTTTGCCGCAGTTTGACCGGCTCACTATCGCTTTTGCGAATGGCGCGCGCGCCCCTGTAACATAGACCCGCGAGACATACCGAAAGGCGTGAGGAGACACGCTGACGGGTTGGGGAATTACAGGGCACGCGGGAGAGCCGCGGTCCGAAGGGGAGAGACGACCATGAATACACTTCGTGCCCGAATTGCATCTGGCGTCCGCGTGGACGGCATACGCCGCACCCTGCTGTGCGGCGCCGCACTGAGCGGTTTTGCCGCCATGCCGAGCACTGCCTTCGCGCAGGATGCGGCGGCTGAAGCGGATACTGTCCAGGACGATCAGGTGATCGTGGTGCAGGCCCGCCGCCAGAACGAAACTCTGCAAGAAGTTCCTGTGACCGTGACCGCGATCGGCGGCGAGACGCTCCAGCGCTTCAATATTGACCAGGTCGCCGATGTGACCAGCCGCGTGCCTACCCTCAACGTGCAGGTCGGCGGTTCGGGTTCGGGCGGCCAGCTCAGCTTGCGCGGCGTGGGTTCGTCGAACATCTCGGCAGCGTTCGATTCCGCCGTGGCGTTCGAATATGACGGCGTCATCGTGTCGACCATGCGCATGGTGCAGGCCGGCTTCTTCGATGTCGAACAGATCGACGTGCTGCGCGGGCCGCAGTCGCTGTTCTTCGGCAAGTCGGCCACGGCAGGCGTGCTCTCGCTGCGTTCGGCCAACCCCACGTCCGACTGGGAAGTCGGGATGCGCGCCAATTATGAATTCGAAGAGAAGGGCTACCTGCTCAACGGCTACATTTCCGGCCCGCTGTCCGACACGCTTGGCATTCGCATTGCCGCCCAGTTCAACGATATTGACGAATTCCAGCTCGCCCAGCCCGGCTCTCCGGCGGTCAATCAGAAGCGCGGCCTGACCGACTTCATCGGCCGCGTGACCCTCGACTGGCAGCCGTCGGATATGTTCCGCGCCAACGTGAAGGTGCAATACACCAAGCACGAGAACGACGGTGCGCTGGGCACGGGCGAAGTGTCTTGCGGGGCGAACGGCGTCGCGGACTCGATCTTCCTGATCGGCGGCGCAGTGAACCTGCCGGCGGGCTATGATTGCAACGTCACTGACCAGCGCTACTACTTCACCGACGCCGCGGGGCCGCTCGCCAGCGGCGTGCCGACCCCGTCGAAAGCCGCAGGCCGCAACGGCGTGCCGTTTGGTGAGACGGACATCTGGTTCGGCCGCCTGCAATTCGAACTCGACCTGACCGAAAAACTCCAGCTGACCTCAGTCACCGGCATCCTCAACATGAAGGCGGTCGATTTCGAGAGCTATTCCTACGGCGGCTTCATCCCCGGCCCCAATGGCACCCGCCTGCCGGGCGGCGCGGGTTCATCCGACCCGATCAACAACCTTGAACAATACACCCAGGAACTGCGCCTTGCCTCGGACTTCGATGGCGCCTTCAACTTCATGCTCGGCGCGTTCTACGAAGACCGCACGATCACCTTCGACACCTCGCAACAGGGCGTGAACATCTCGTTCCTCGGGCCTGACCCGGCGACCGGCTTCACCTATGACTGGGACAAGACCCACCTCACCAAGACCGAAGCCCTGTCGTTCTTCGGCAGCGCGATGATCGACCTCACGGAAAAGCTGGAACTGTCGGGCGGGGTCCGCTGGACGGACGAGCAGAAGGTCCAGACCATCAGCGTGCCTTACGTCCACACCTTCCTGTTCGGCCCGACCTTTGTGCGGCCGGGCTTCTTCTCCGGCCCGATCAACTTCGCCGATGACAACTTCTCGCCCGAAGTGACGTTGAAGTATCAGGCGAACGAGGATTTCAACATCTTCGCTTCGTTCAAGACCGGCTTCAAGTCGGGCGGGATCGACAACTCGGCACTGCCGTCAAACAGCCTCAGCGCGGCAGCGGCGAGCGGCGATTTCAGCTCGCTGATCTTCAAGTCGGAAGAAGCGATCGGCGGCGAAATCGGCTTCAAGTCGCAGTGGTCGAACCGCGACATCACGCTGAACATGACGGCTTACCAATATGTGTTCAAGGATCTGCAAGTGCAGAACTTCAACGCGCAGACGGTGCAGTTCATCACCAGCAACGCGGGTGAGCTGACCACCAAGGGCGTCGACATGGAAGCCAAATGGCGCACTCCGGTCGACGGGCTGAGCTTCTCGTCGAACATCTCCTATCTCGATGCCAAGTACACCGACGACTTCCTCCAGCCGGGCGGCCAGGGCGGCACGATCAACCTCAAGGGTCGTCGCGGCAGCCAGGCCCCCGAATGGTCGGGCAACGTCGCGGCAGACTGGGCGATCCCGCTTTCCAATAGCCTCGAATTGTTCCTGTCGGGCAACGCGGCCTACAATGATGGCTACATCACTGACGAAACATCGCTCAATGATTTCAGGCAGCCGAGCTTCTGGCTGTTTGATGCGAACGTCTCGGTCGGTCATCCGGATGGCAACTGGAAGCTCTCGCTGGTCGGCCAGAACCTGGGCGACAAGGTCTTCGTGATCACCAGCGGCGGGCGTCCGTTCCTGTCGCCCACCGGTGATGACATCTTCCTCACCCAGAACCGCGGCCGTCAGATCTTTGCGGAAATCAGCTTCAAGTTCTGATCGTTCCAGCATTGGGAAAGCGGGGGGCGGGCCAGCGATGGCTCGCCCCTTTGCTTTTGCGCCGAAGCGCGCCGGTCAGCCTGCTCTGCCAAAAGTGAGCATTGCCCCGGCAGGCTGTAAGGCGGATGCTTCCCGCAACAGTCCGGGAGAACAAGCATGTCACGCGAAACGCTGGTCGAAATGACCCGCAGTCTGGTCGCCCACGGCGCGGCCGATACGATGGAATATGCCGACGATATCGTCCGCATTCCCGCCAAGGCCTATACCGACCCTGATCTGTTCGAGCTGGAAAAGAAGCAGATCTTCCGCCGCCTGCCGCTGATGGTGGCGCCCTCGTGCGAGCTACCCAACCCCGGCGATTTCAAGGCGATGGACATCTGCGGCGTGCCGCTGCTGCTATCCCGCCAGAAGGACGGCAGCATGGGAGCCTTCCTCAACATGTGCACCCACCGCGGCAATCCGCTGGCGGCCGGCTGCGGCAATGCCAGCCGCTTCACCTGCGGCTATCACGGCTGGACCTTCAAGGCGGATGGCGACCTGATCGGCGTCGCAGACTCGCAGGATTTCGGCAAGATCGACAAGAGCCAGCATTGCCTGACCAAGTTCCCGGTCCACGAGGCGGCGGGGCTGATCTGGGTGACGCTCGATCCCCATTCCAAGCTCAGCATCCCCGATTACCTGTGCGGCTATGACGATCTGCTCAAGGCGTTCGAGTTCGATGGCTGGACGCTGTTCGCGCAGCGTACGATCCCCGGGCCGAACTGGAAGACGGCCTATGACGGCTATCTCGATTTCTACCACCTGCCGGTGCTGCACAAGGACACCTTCGGCGCGGACTTCTACAACCGCGCCAACTACTTCGCCTTTGGCCCGCACCAGCGCCTGTCGACCCCGTCGAAGTTCGCGATCAAGGTGCAGGGGGATGACGATCAGGCGCTCGACCTCGAAGCACTGGCCGATGACGATCTGCCGCAGGAAGTGCTGGTGCAGGGCGTGTGGACGATCTTCCCGCACATCTCGATCGCCAGCTTCTACGGCGGCGGGCAGCGCGGGGCGCTGGTCAGCCAGCTGTTCCCCGGCGCCACGGTCGGTGAAAGCTACACCACCCAGTACTACGTCATGGAAAATCAGCCCGAAACGCCCGAGCAGGTCCAGGCGGCGCACGACCAGTTCAACTTCCTCGAAATCGTGGTCCGCGACGAGGATTACGCCACCGGCAAGCGCCAGCATCAGGCGCTGCAATCGGGGCTGATGATAGAGGTGTTGTTCGGCCGCAATGAAAAGGGCGGACAGGTGTTCCACCAATGGGCCGAGCGTCTGACGCGCGCGAGCGACGAGGAGCTGGTGCAGATTTTCGCAGCCGAGCAAAGGCAAGCGGCGGAGTAGCGTCGCCAATCTTTGTCATCCCAGCGCAAGCTGGGACCTAGGGCGGCAAGCTCTACACCAAGAGGCTCTAGGCCCCAGCTTGCGCTGGGGTGGCGGTGAAGGCCGTGAAGTGTCAGGTTCGCGCTGAACCGACGCCGTAGGCGTCGCAAGGCCGACCGGCCGCCCGCAGCGGGCGCAGCTTCGCTGCGCGCCTAGCGAGGACGGGGGCGCGGAGGCGCCCCCGCTACAAAAGCATCACCCAAACGCGGGCCGATAGTTGCTCTCGCCCCATTCTTGCCGCTTGGTCCATTCGCCCAGCGGCTCGAGCTTGCCTTCCAGTTCCGGGAAGCGCTCGTAGACGTGGTCCATGTCGACCGCGAAGGGCTTGGTCGGGGCGTCGTTGTTGTATTCGTAGAAGGCCTGGATGCCCTTGGCGAATTGGTCGCGCATTTCCGGGGCCATCGTGTCGCCCGCCGCTTCGACCAGATAGCGGCCGAATTCTTCCGGGGTGCAGGGATCGTATGTGATCTCCTTGCCCAGAGCTTCCGACAGGCACTGCGTCACCTGCTTGCCGACCAGCCGCTCCGGCCCGCCGATATTCAGCCATGCGCCTTCCATGTCGGGCCGCTCGAGGCTCGCCAGCATGAAGCGGGCGACGTCATCAAGGCTGATCCAGTTCGCCTGAAGGTTGGGGTTGTGCGGATACACATACCGGCCCTCATTGACGATGAACGGCCGCGCCCAGTTGGTCAGCAGATTGTCCATGAACAGCACCGAACCGAACACCGTCCCCGGCGCGCCCGAACGCCACAGGGCGTTGATGCCCTTGGTGTTCTCGCCATAGGTGAAGGGATCGCCCGGCTTGTCCGGGATCCAGCTCGAAGTGTTCCACACCACGCGCTTCACGCCGATATGCGCGGCGGCCTTGCCGACCTCGCCGATCAGATAGGCACGGTCCGCGCGGGCTTGCAGCGGGTGGGTGTAGAAGATGTAATCGCTGCCTTCGAGCGCTTCGGCGAAGGTTGAGGTGTCGTAGAGATCCATCGACCGCACCTCGACCCGCTCCACCCCCTCGACCGGCGCGCCCTCCAGCGCGTCCGGACGGCGCGAGATGGCGCGCACATCGTACCCGGCGGCAAGCGCCTGACGCACCTGCGCCAGGCCTTGCCGGCCGCTTGCGCCGATCACTGTGATAAGTGCCATTCGTGTCTCTCCCGTATTATGATTGACGGGCAGACTAGGAAGCGCCCTCCCTTCACGCACCGCGCCAAATTGATAGCCGCACGGGTTTGGCCCCTAGCGAAAAGGCGGGGTTGCCGTAGCGGCGCAGCGCCCGGAATGTGGTGGGATGCAGAACCGTTTCTGGCGCATCGCGCGCCGCCCCGAAGGCACTGATTTCGCCGCCGCGCTGGAGCTGGACGAGGCGCCGCTCGCCCCGCTGGGGACAGGCGAAATCCGCATCCGCAATTCGCACCTGTCGATGGATGCCGGCACCCGGATGTGGCTGACCGACCGTGAGGACGGGTATCAGCCGCCGCTCCCGCTCGGAATCCCGATGTCGGGGTTGGTGCTGGGCGAGGTAATCGAAAGCCGCGCCGATGGCTTTGCGCCCGGCGATCTGGTGCGCGCCTTCGGGCAATGGGCGGATATCAGCACGGTCGATGCGGTTATGTCCGGCGCGATTGTGCTCGACCCCACAGTCACCGACCGCCGCGCGTGGTTCGGCCCGCTGGGGATGAACGGCTGGACCGCACTATGGGGTATTGAACAGACCGGCGCAGCCAAGCCGGGCGACCGGGTGCTGGTCTCCGCCGCCGCCGGGGCGACGGGGATACTCGCGGTGCAGGTCGCCAAGCTGCTCGGCTGCGAGGCGTGGGGGATTGCGGGCGGCGCTGCGAAGTGCGCTTACCTGACCGATGAATTGGGGATCGCCGGAGCGGTCGATTACAAGGCTGCGGATGTGGGCGGGCAGCTCGACGCAGCGGGCGGTTTCGACATCTACTTCGACAATGTCGGCGGAGCGCTGCTCGATCAGGTGCTGACCCGGATGAACCACTATGGCCGCATCGCGGTGTGCGGCTTGCTCGCCGATTACACCGGCGGCGGGCGCACGAGCCCCCGCGAATTCGATCAGGTGCTGATGCGGCGGCTCAGGATCGAGGGGTTCTTCTCACCCGACTTCATGCACGAAGGCCCCGCCCTCACCCGTCGCCTGCGCGACTGGACTGAGGCGGGCGCGCTCGTCATGCCCTATGACGTGACGCAGGGGCTGGAAAACACCCTCAGCGCCTATGCCAAGCTGTTCACCGGCGGCAATATCGGCAAGGTGATCGTGGAGCTGGACACATGACCGGAACCCTCGACGACCGCGAAGCCATCCGCGACATTCTCGCCGCCTATGCCCATGCAATCGACCGACGGCGCTGGGGGATAATGGAGCATCTGTTCCATGCGGACGCGATCTTCCGATTCGGCACCATCGAGGGCGATTGGCGCGGGTTCGTGGAACAGGCGCGCGCGGTGATCGACCCGTGCCTTGCGACCCAGCACCAGCTTGGCCAGACGGTGTTCGGGTTTGAGAGCGAGACGGTCTGCCACACGGAAACCTACATGACCGCGATGCACACCGTCCCGCCGGGCTACCCGCTGGCGGCGGTGTTTCCGGACAAGGGCGTGATCTATTCCGCGATCGTGGCGGGGCGCTATGTCGACCGTTTCGAAAAGCGGGGCGGTGTGTGGAGGATTGCCCAGCGCACAGGCCTGTATGACTGGCGCGAATTCCGGGTGGTGGAGGGCGTCGACCTCTCCGACACACCCGAAGGCGCGGCGGGGTATCACGACGAACGCGATCCCTCGACGGCGGCCGTGAGGCGGTGGTTGGGGTAGGGGCTCTTTCCCATTCTTCGTCACCCTGAACTTGTTTCAGGGTCCATCTCTCCGCCCGCACCAGCCTCGCCTGCGGAGAAATGGATGCTGAAACAAGTTCAGCATGACGACGGTAGAGACACGTCACCGCCGAAACGCAAACACCCCGCTCATCGTCGCGATCTGCTCATCGCCACGCCATACCCCGCCCGAGGTATAGGCCGTACGCCCGCCCAGCCGGTCGATCCGCACCCGCGCTTCCAGCCAATCGCCCAGCCGCGCGCCGCTGAGATAATTCACCGTCAGCGTCACAGTCGAAGGCGCGGCGGGGTATCGCGACGAACGCGATCCCTCGACGGCGGCCGTGAGGCGGTGGTTGGGGTAGTAGAAAGGGGTTTCTCGCGGAGATCGCAGAGGTGCAGAGGCCGCGGAGGTATCACTCCCGCCGCGGCAGCGGCGCTTTCATCATGGTTCGCGCCAAGTCGCCAAGGGGCCAAGAGGGAGCGCATGGCCGCGATGACATCCAACATCTTGGCCTCTTTGCGGCTTGGCGCGAACCAATCCGCGGCTATGCCGCGTAATCTTCTCCGCGGCCTCTGCTCCTCTGCGATCTCCGCGAGCAACCCTCTCACCGCCGAAACGCAAACACCCCGCTCATCGTCGCGATCTGCTCATCGCCGCGCCATATCCCGCCCGAGGTATAGGCCGTACGCCCGCCCAGCCGGTCGATCCGCACCCGCGCTTCCAGCCAATCGCCCAGCCGCGCGCCGCTCAGATAATTCACCGTCAGCGTCACGGTCGAAGGCGCCAGCCGGGGCAGCTCGGCATCATAGACCGCGTGGCTCAGCGCCACATCGGCGAAGGTCGAGATCACCCCGCCATGCGCCGCGTCCTGATAATTGATGTGGTGCGGCATGATCTTGAGGCCCACCACCCTCACGCCCTCCGAAGCAGGCCCGAGATAGTAAGGCCCGCCATGGTCGAGAAAGCCGGGAGTGAAACCGGCCGGTTCAAAGCCCGGAGGAATATCCATCCCCGCACCCTAACGCCGCCTGCGGCGCGCGCCGCTATGAATTGTGCCAATGACAGGCGCAGCGCCAGGGCCTATCCTTGCCAACATGGGAGAGAACACAGCATTGGCAGCGGAGTCCTTTTGCGACGTCGTGCGTGATCACGCGCGCGGTAAGGGGGACGTTATCGCTTTCACCTACGCGGGCGAGGAGATCAGCTTCGCCGAGCTTGACGAAGGCGCCAACCGGGCGGCGAACGGGCTGGCGGCTCTGGGCGTCAAGCCGGGCGAGCGCGTGGCCTTCCTCGGCAAGAACCATCCGCTCTATTTCGAAGCCTTCCTGGGCGCGGCGCGCATCGGGGCGGTGATGACCCCGGTGAACTGGCGCCTCGCCGCGCCGGAGGTCGCCTATATCCTCGATAATTGTCAGGCCCGCGTGGTGTTCATCGGCGAAGGCTTTGCCGAGGTGCTCAGCGGCATCCATGCAGACTGCTCACGGGTCGAACAGGTGATCGGCATCGACGCGCCGGACTTCGCAGGCACCGATTATCGGACCTGGCGTGACGGCTTCCCCGCCACGCCGCCCGCCCACCGCGTAGCCGCCGAAGACGATGCGTTGCAGCTTTATACCTCGGGCACCACCGGCAAGCCCAAGGGCGCGGTGATGACCCACGGTTCGATCCTCTCCAGCCGCGATGCGACAGCCAGCGGCGAAGAGATGCGCGGCTGGCAGGAGCCGATCCCGGGCGATGTCACGCTGCTCGCCATGCCGTGTTTCCATATCAGCGGCACCGGCACGGGCATCGGCACGATGGTCGCGGGCACCAATTCCATCGTCCTGCCGGAATATGATCCGACCAAGGCATTGGACCTGATCGCCAATTTCAACATCTCGAAGATCTTCCTCGTGCCCGCCGCGATCCAGATTCTGCTGAACCACCCGCGCGTGTCCGAGACCGATTTCAGCCGCTTGAAATACATCACCTACGGCGCCTCTCCGATCCCGCTCGAGCTGATGCGCGAGGCGATGCGGGTGATCGGCTGCGGCTTTGTGCAGATGTACGGGATGACCGAGACAAGTGGGACAATCGTCGCGCTCGATCCCGAGGATCACGTGCCCGAAGGCTCGCCCCGGATGCGGAGCGTGGGCAAGCCGCTCGCGGGTGTCGAGCTCAAAATCATCGACGAAGCGGGCAACCCGGTTCCGGTGGGCACCGTCGGCGAAATCGCGACGCGCTCGTCCAAGAACATGCGCGGGTACTGGAACAACCCGGACGCCACCGCCTCGACCATCGATGCCGAAGGCTGGCTGCGCACCGGCGACGCGGGCTATCTGGACGAGGACGGCTACCTTTACATCCACGACCGGGTGAAGGACATGATCATCTCGGGCGGCGAGAACGTCTATCCCGCCGAGGTCGAGAACGCGCTCTATTCGCATCCCAAGGTGGCGGACGTCGCCGTGATCGGCGTGCCTGACCCCAAGTGGGGCGAGGCGGTGAAGGCCTGCGTGGTGGTGAAGCCGGGTGAGGAATTGAGCGAGGCGGAGCTGATCGCCCACGCCCGCACGCTGATCGCGGGTTACAAGTGCCCCAAGACGGTCGATTTCATCCCGGCGCTGCCGCGGAACCCCTCGGGGAAGATTCTGCGCCGCGAACTGCGCGCGCCCTATTGGGTGGGCAGGGACCGGGCGGTCAATTGACCGGGTTGCCGGTTCGCCAGCTGGCCTACAAGGTCAACGACCTTGAAGCGGCAGCGGCGGCGCATCACCGGCAGTTCGGCTCGGGGCCATTCTTCGTGCTAAGGAACGTGGTGCTCGCCTCCTCGCAGCATCGCGGGGTGGAGCGGCCGTTCGACCACTCGAGCGCCTATGGCCAATGGGGCAGCGTGATGGTGGAGCTGGTGGTGCAGCACAATCCTGATCCCAGCGCGCTGCACGATATGTTTCCGTGGGGATCGGGCAAAGAGGGGCTGCATCACGCGGCGCTGTTCGTGGATGACCTTGAGGCCGAGATCGCGCGGTTCGCCGCCGAGGGCGTGCCGCTGGCACAGCTCTCGGTGACGCAGACGGGCACCGCATTTGCCTTCGTCGATACCCGCGCGAGCCTGGGGCATATGCTGGAATTGTATGAGCCGACCGCGCAGCTGACGGGGTTCTACGATTTCGTGGCTGAGGCGGCGAAAGGGTGGGATGGAACGGATTTGCTGCGGGAGCTAAGCTAATCCCCACCCCGGGCTTGACCCGGGGCCCCGCTTCCTCGGCCGCCGGAAGACAGCTGGGCCCCGGGTCTAGCCCGGGGTGGGGAGGATGGAATCAACCCCCCGCCAACTCCGGCAGACCCACCAACTCCGCGCGGCATTCCGCGTCCGCCAGCGCTGTCACCACCGAGAAGGCGACAAACCCCGGCTCGCCCAGATGCGCGACCATTGCGGCGGCTTCGGCGTCGGTGATCGCGGTATGCTCGAACGGCATCCGCCGCGCATAGGCGATGGCCGCGCGGGTTGCGGGGTCGAGCGCGCTCTCGTCAATCGGCGCGCTGTCGATACCGTGCACCTGCGCCACCGCCTGCCGAACCAGCGCCACCAGCGCGGGGTCGAGCGCGCCTTCGGCTTTCGCGCGGAAATCGGCATAGTGGGCTGCCAGCACCGGATCGCTCGCCAGAGCGGCGCAGACGGCGCTCATTCTGCGGCCTCCAGCACGGCAGGCGTGGGCAGCACGGTGCGGTCCATCACCTCCGGCTCCAGCCCCAACGTGATCAGCGCCTTGGCGAGCGCGAGGAACAGTGTCACCCCCAGCCCCAATTCGGCGATCTGCGCCGGCGTAAGATGGCGCTGCAAAGCCGCCTTCGCATCGCCGGTCAGCAGGTCGGGATCATGAATCAGCGCGTCGGTGAATTTCAGCACCGCCTTTTCGGTAGCGGTCAGCTTGTCCGAGGTTTCGTAGCCATCGGTGATGTCATCGACCACCTCCTCGCCGAGCCCCTCGGCCACGGCCTTGTCGAAGCGGACATTTCGGCAGAACCCGCATTCGGTGACGCGCGCATTGCGCATCCGCGCGACCTCCTTGATCCGCGCCGCCAGCACGTCCGAGCCCCAGAACCGGCCATAGAGCGCAAAGAAGCTCTCCGCGATGGCGGGCTGGTGCGCGAGCACGCTCCCGAAATGCGCCGGTTCGCCAGCAATGGCCGAGGATACGCGCGGGGTGGTCGACATGAAGCTCTCTCCTTGGCGATGAGACTAGCCCGAGCCTGCCGTAACGGCACCCTCGCCATTTTCGCAGGGGGCAGCGTTAGCCCACTTTCTTTCTCCCCTCCCCGTGCGGAGGGGAGAAAACCATCACATCACCCGGTAATCAGGATGCCCGCTTTCGCGGAGGTCGAGCATCGGCAACGGGAATTCGGCGTTGGGGCTGGCGTCGGGCTGGTCGGGCATCGCCATCGTCCAGTCCATGATGTAGCGGCGGCTCGATATCCGCCATTCCCCGTCGCGCTTCTCATACTGGTCGAGATAGCGCCCGCCATACATGTTGCCGCTATAGGGCTCGGCCTCATCCTCGCGCCGGAAGCCCAATGCGATGCCGTAGCATTCGCCCTCCGCCGTCGTCGCCGAGGTCAGCTTGACCGCCAGCGACGACAACAAGTGCCAGCGCCGCCCGGTCGAGCGTTCCACCGCCATCACCACCGGCACGAAATCCGCCGCCGTGCCTTTGAAGAACCCGTAATCCACCGCCGCATCGGGCCAGTAACAACCCGCCTGCCCCGCATCATCGACCCAGTCCAAGGTGCGCGAATAGCGCGCGATCAGTTCCTGGATCGCCTGCTTGTCGAGCAGTTCCTGAAGCACGGCCTCAACGTTCATGCCCGCGCGCTCCACCATGCCGGAATGTCGAGCGGGAAGCGTTCCTGCGCCGTACGCATCGCTTCGCTTGCATCAGCGGGCAGTGGCGGGTCTTCGGTCGGCGGCAGCCCTCCCCCTGCCCCATCGACGGGGTCGATATATTCAAGTCTTATCCCCGCCAGCACGTCGGCGAAATCGTGGCCTTCGTGGTGGTCGGACATCTGGTGGTGATAGAACGCCCATTTGTCCTTGAAGCTGAGCAGGCAGTAATACGAAAGCGGCTCCTGCCCCTTCCAGTACTCGTAACGGATCACGCCTTCTTCGGTGCCGAAAGTGTGGTGGACCATGTCGTGCATGATCGCTTCCCACTTGTCCTCCTTGCCGGGCTGGATCTGGATATGGGCGAGCAATGTGGCCATCGAAGCGTCTCCGTTCAGGCGGGTGTGAGGTTGAGCAGCAGCCGGTGGATGCCGAGCATGATCCCGCCCTGATGGCGGAAGTCGTTGCCGGGTGCGTAGGCAAGGTCGGCGAAGGCATCGCACAGGCGCTCCCACGCGATCATCTGTTCGAGCCGCGAAATGTTCGATCCCGGACATGAGCGCGGTCCCTGACTGAAGGCGAGGTGCCGGGTCGCCGCCTTGCGGTCGAGCTTCAGGTCGAGCGGGTCTTCGAACTCCTCGGCGTCGATATTCGCCGCAGCCCAGCGCAGGTGGAGCATGGAACCCGCAGGCACTGCGACACCCTGGAACACCTCGTCATGCGCGCAGATGCGGGTCGAGAGACCTTGCGTGGGTGAGCGTAGCCGCATCCCTTCCTCGATAAAGGTGCGGATTGCCGCACGGTCGCCGCGCAAAGTGCCGAACATCCCCGGCCGTTCGCACAGCAATTGCGCCTGTTCGGCAATGGCATACTGGGTCGTCTCCAGCCCGCCGATCACCATCGCATAAACCACGCCGTTGATCTCGTCGTCGGTGAGCTTGCGGCCCAGCGGCTGGTATTCGATCTGGGTGAGGAAACTCACCATGTCATCCTGCGGAGCGGCGCGTTTCTCGCGCGTTTTCTCCGCCACATATTCCTTCATCCCCGCCAGCAGCCGGAACTTCTCGGCACTCTGGTCAGGAGTGAGGATGTTCTTGTGGGTCGTCCCGATCACATAGGACATGACCTGCGCATTGCCCCATTGCTCCAGCCGGGGGATGTCCGCGTGCGGGAAGCCCAGCACATCGGCCATCACCCGCTGCGGCAGGGGGCGGGCGAAATCGGCGACGAAATCCACCGGCTCCCCGCGCTTCGCCTTCTCCAGCATCCCGGCGATCAGATCATCGACGTGGGCCGTGATCATCGCGGCATGGCGCGTGCAGCCGGGGCCGACCCACGGATCGGTCAGCTCCTTGCGATGCGCGCGCCATGTGTCCGGATCGGGGCGCAGCGACACGATCGAGGCGACCATCGCGTCGATATCGGGCAGGTGGGTGGGCATCTCGCCCGATTGCTGGATATGCGCGACCAGCAGCGACAATGTCGGCGGGAAGCGGTCCCAATCGCGCACCACCCGCTTGATATCATCATATTTGGTGAGGACGAAAGCGTCGCTATCGGGCGTCAGACCCTCACCGGGGAGCCGCTGCACCGGAGCGTCCCGGTGCAAGATTGCATAGGCCGCATACCAATGTTCCTGCGCGCCGGGGGCGAACAAATCGACTTCGGCGAGGCTCTGCGGCGCGCCTTCGATACCAGACTGCACAGCCGCATCTCCCATCGCGGGGCGCTTCGCTTAGCGAATCCGCCAATTGCTCATGTGCGCCTTGTCCCGCAGCGTCGACCTTACGGAAACGGGCTATTTTGTGAGGCCCGCCAATGGGAGAGACCGCTGTGAGCCGAATTGCCAAACTGGCGCCGGAGCAATGGGACGAACGGCTGGTCAAAGCGATCCAGCCCGACAACCTGACCGATCTCGAACAGGGTCTGACCCGCTATTTCGCGCATTGCCCGGAACAGGCGCTCGGGTTGATGGGGTTTGGCGGGGCGCTGAAGCGCAACCGCACCCTGCCTGACCGGCTGGTGGAGCTGGTGCGGCTGCGGGTTGCGTTCTTCAACCAGTGCCGTTCGTGCATGGCGATCCGCTACTCCGATGCGGTGGCGGATGGCGTGACCGAGGGGCTGGTGTGCTCGCTCGAACGCCCGCAGGAGGCCGAAAACCTCTCCGCCGCCGAGAAGGTCGCGATCCGGTACGGCGAGCTGATGGCAACCGATCACTTGGCGATCGACGACGCGATGTATGCCGATCTGCGCAATCATTTCAGCGAGGCGCAGATTGTCGAACTCGGTATGACAGTGGCGTTCTTCGTCGGCTTCGGCAGGCTGGCGGCGACGTATCACATGGTCGAGGAACTGCCCGAAGCCTTCCAGACCGCCGAGACAATCGCGCCTTGGGGTGCGGACAAGATTCAGGTGCGATGATGAACTCGCCGCCCCAGATCAACCTGTTCGACCCGGCGCTCCAGCAGTGCCCTTACGATGCCTACAAGCAACTGCGCGATGAGGCCCCGGTTTACAACATCCCCGGCACGCAGATTTTCGTCATCAGCCGGTATGACCATGTGCGCGAGGTGCTGATGGACCCGGCGCGCTTCCCCTCGACCGCTGCCAACGAGTTGATGCGCGCGAATCCGACCGACATGGAGCGCGGGCGCAAGGTTGCCGAACGCTTCCGCGAGAAAGGCTGGCTGCCCGCGCCAACGCTCGCCGGACGCGATGACCCCAACCACAAGCAGATGCGCGCGATGTTCAACGAGGCGTTCAAGCCCAGCCGCATCAAGGCCATCGACCCGCGCGTCGAAACCCTCGCCTACGAGCTGATCGATGAATTCGCCCAAGACGGCCACTGCGACTGGGTGCGCCAGTTCTGCGTCCCGCTGCCGCTGTTCATCATCGGCGAGCAGATGGGCGCCGCGCGCGAGGATATGTGGCGGATCAAGGGCTGGACCGACGCCTTCTTCCACCGCATTTCCCTGATGCTGCCCGAGGACAAGCACCTCGAAATGGTCGACCGCGAGATCGAGGCGCAGCATTACTTCCAGCCGATCTTCGAGCGCCTGCGCGACCATCCTGATGGGTCGCTCATCAGCGTGCTGGTCAACACCGTGATTGATGGCTGGGGCCGTCCGCTGAACAACGAGGAACTCCACGCCGAGATGATGGCGGATACCTTCGTCGGCGGCTCGGAAACCACCACCAATGCGCTCGCAGCGGGGATGAAGCTGCTGATCGAAAACAAGGACGTGTGGCACAAGCTGAAAACCGATCCCGACAAATATATGCGCAATTTCGTCGAGGAGGTGCTCCGGCTGGAAAGCCCGGTGCAGTCACTCATGCGCTTCACTCACAAGGACGTGGAATTGGACGGGGTGACGATCCCCGCAGGCTCGGTCGTCAACGTCCGCTACGGTGCGGCCAACCGCGATGAGCGCTTCTTCGAATGTCCCGAAAAGCTCGATCTCGATCGGCCCAAGGCGGGTGCACACATGGCCTTTGGCTCGGGCACACACCACTGCCTCGGCGCCCCGCTCGCCCGGCGCGAACTCACATGGGGGTTCCAGGCGGTGGTCGACCGGTTCGAGGACATGCACTTTGCCGAAGGGCTGAACGACTTCAGCTACCACCCGCACTTCCTGCTGCGTTCCCTGAAGCAGCTCCACATCACTTTTGAAGCGAAGGCACGCTGATATGGCCACTTTACTCCGCCCCGACACCGCCCCCCAACGGATCGATACCACCCCGCAGCCGATGCCCGCGCTGTCGGCCAAGCCGATCGCAGGCAGCCGCTACTGGTCGCGCGAGTTCATGGACCGCGAGTGGGAGGGGATCTGGACCAAGACCTGGCTGATCGGCGGGCTTGCAGCCCAGGTCGCCAAGCCCGGCGACTTCTTCACCTATGACATCGGCCGCGAAAGCATCCTCGTCACCCACGGCGATGACGGGCAGATCAGGGCGTTCTACAATGTCTGCCCGCACCGCGGCAAACGCCTCGTCATGGAGGAGGAGGGCCATTCCAAGCGGATCGCCTGTTCCTACCACGGCTGGCGCTTCACCCATGAAGGCGAGCTCAATTTCGTCCCCTGTCCGGAAGATTTCGCGGACGGCTCCCCCTGCGGCAAGGTCAAGCTGGAGGAAGTGCGGTGCGAGGTGTTTGCCAGCTTCGTCTGGGTCAATCTCGATCCCCACGCCAAGCCGCTCGCCGAGCATCTCGGCCCCGTCGCGCACCAGATCGAAGGCTACCGGATGGAGCAGATGCACCGCACCCACTGGGTCACGCTGGAAGGCGACTGGAACTGGAAGTGCGTGCAGGACAATTTCAACGAGAGCTACCACCTCCCCTTCGTCCACCCGCAGACCCGGTTTGTGATGGAGCAGAGCTACAAGGACTGTCAGTTCGATCTCTACGCGCCTGAGGGCCATGCGCGGATGTTCATGCCGGGATCACGCCCAGCGCGGAGCCTGCGCGGTCACACCGACACCGTGCTCGAAATGATGGCGAAGGAGCTGACCTATTGGGGCCTCGACCCCGAAGATTTCCGCGATGATCCGCTGCGCACCCGCGAGGCGATCCAGCAAGCCAAGCGCAAACTGGGCGCAGAGAAGGGTTATGACTTTAGCCACTTCCATGATGCGCAGCTGACCGATCATTTCCACTACACAATCTTCCCCAACATCAGCTTCAGCCTCAAGCCCGACGGCTGCATCTGGCTGCGCGCCGATCCGCACCCGACCGATCCCGAGCGGTGCTATTTCGACATGTGGTATTTCACCTGGTTCCCCGAAGGCGCGGACCGGTATTACTCCTACTCGATGGGCGAGGAGGTCGATCGCACCATCCCCGTCCCGCACAAGCGCGGCAAGGTCGGCGAATTGAGCTGCGGCCCGGGCATCGATCAGGACGTGAGCATCTGGAGCGAGCAGCAGAAGGGCCTGCGCTCACGCGGCTACAAGGGCGGGCATCTGGCGGGGCAAGAGGCCCGGGTGCGGTTCTTCCACGATACGATTGATCGCTGGGTGGGGGAGTGATTCACCCAAACCACACTCGTCATGCTGAACTCGTTTCAGCATCCATCGCGCGTCACAGAACGGACCGAGCAGGTGGAGGGATGGACCCTGAAACAAGTTCAGGGTGACGGAGGTTGGGTCTAAGTATTCGCCAAAGCCGCAGTCCGCCCCGCGATATAGCCAAAGGTCAGCGCTGGCCCCAACGTCCCGCCCGCACCAGCGTAAATCCCGCCGGTGGGGCAGGCGATGGCATTGCCCGCGCCGAGCAGGCCGGGGATCGGCGCGCCGTCATGCCCCAGAATCCGCGCCTGCCCGTCCGTGCGCGGGCCGCCATTGGTGCCGAGCAACCCTGACGCGATCTCCACCGCGTAGAACGGTGCTTCGCGGATCGCGCCAAGTGTAACCGCGGTGCCTTCCCGCGAGCGGTCGCCGTAGAAGTGATCATAGGCGCTCGTCCCGCGCCCGAAATCGGGATCGTGGCCTTCATCCGCATGGACGTTGAAGCGCGCCACGGTTTCAGTAAGCGCCGCCGCATCGACGCCGATCTGCGCCGCCAGCCCTTCGAGCGTATCGGCCCGCATCACCCAATCGGGGATCGGCTGGCCCGGCTGGCGCGTGCCCAAGGGGTAGCGCTCGGCATATCGCGCGTCGAAGATCAGATAGGCGGGGAGGTTCGCGTAGTCATAGCTCGCCGGATCGAACTGGTGGAACACCCCGCCCAAGGCCGAATAATTCGCCGCCTCGTTACAGAAACGCTCGCCCGAGCGGTTGACCATGATCCCATGCGGCACCGTCCGCTCAATCAGGATGATCTGCGCGCGCTGCTCGCCGCTGGCCCAGGGCGCATCGGGCGTCACCAAGGTCGGTGCCCACCACGCGCTGGTCATGTTCCCGAGCTTCGCGCCCGCCGCCATCGCCAGCTTCAGCCCCTCGCCCTTGCCGGTCGGCGGGCTGGCGGGGGCGGTGACGGGGCCGCGCAGGAAGGTCTGGCGCAAGTCCTCGTCCCATTCGAACCCGCCGGTGGTGAGAATCACCCCGCGCCGTGCAGTCATGGCGAAGGGCTGACCATCGCGCGTGCCTTCGATCCCGGTGATCCGCTCGCCGTCCCGCACCAACCGCTTGGTTTCGACGCCCATGATCGGCGCGATCCCGCGCGCCAGACAGGCCTTGAGCAATCGCGCCACCATCGCCTGCCCGAAGCCGCATTGCCGCGCGGCCATACGCTGGCCCAGCACTTCAATCGGCGGCATCGCGGTCGCTCCGCCCAAGGGCGTCTCGCGCAGCATCAGCGGCTTGGGCTCCTCAATGGCGTAGATTTTCGCCGCCCATTCGCCAAGCTCCCCGAGGGCGAACAGATCATGGTCGAGCGCGCGGGAGCCTTCGGGCTTCGCGCCGGGGCGGTCGAGGTAATAGTCGGGGTAACCCGGCAGCACCGCGACCTTCAGCGCCTCGATATCCTCCAGAAAACCTAGCGCCTCAGGCCCCTTGTCGACGAAGGCTTGCAGCGTTTCGTCCACCAGATCGCCGTGATCGAGGCTGTGGAAATAGGCGAGCGCGTCCTCGCGGCTGTCGGCCATGCCCGCTTCGCGCATCCGGGGGTTGTCGGCAACCCAGATCACCCCGCCCGAAATCGCCGAGGTGCCGCCGATCCGGTCCCCCCGTTCGATCAGCGCGACCCGCGCGCCTGCTTCATGGGCGGCGAGCGCAGCGGTCATGCCCGCCGCGCCGGTGCCGAGGATGATGACGTCTACTTGTTCCATGCCGCCATAGACGCTGCCCAGCGCATCGGCGGCAACCCGTCATTTTGGCAAGGTGCGTTTGCGCGCGCGATGCTTTCTAACCCGTCATTGCGAGCCGCGAAGCGGCGCGGCAATCCAGAGCGTTCGCGTGACGGTCTGGATTGCCGCGTCGCCTGCGGCTCCTCGCAATGACGAGAGAGGAAGCAATATGAAACTGGCAGGAAAAATCGCCGCCATCACCGGCGGCACGGCGGGCATGGGGCGGGGGATCGCCGAGGCGTTTCTGGCCGAGGGCGGGAAAGTCGCTCTGTTCGCCCGCAATCCCGAAAAAGGCGCCAAGGTGCTGGAAGAACTAGGTGCCGGCGACAACGCCATCTTCATCGCAGGCGACGTGATGGAGCAGGCCGATCTCGAAGGCTTCATCGACCAGACCATAGCGCATTTCGGCACGATCGACATTCTGGTGAACAACGCCGGCGGCGCGGGGGATTTGCAGCCGTTGGTGAACCTGTCGGATCACGCTTTTGACGAAGCGATGAAGTGGAACGTCTATTCGACCTTCTGGGCCACCCGCCGCGCGCTGCCGACCATGATCGCCAAGGGCGATGGGCGGGTCATCAACATCTCCTCGATGGAGGGCAAGCACGGCAAGCCGGTGCTGACCGCCTACTCTGCCGCCAAGCACGCGGTGAACGGCATGACCAAAAGCGTCGCCCGCGAAGTCGGCGTGAACGGCGTGACGGTCAACGCCATCTGCCCCGGCATCGTCATCACCGACATCATCAAGAACAACGGCCCCGCCACCGCCAAGGCGATGGGCATGGAGCTTGATGAAATGATCGCGATGTTCGCGGCGGATTCGGCGATCAAGCGGCCGAACACGGTTGAGGAAGTGGCCGCTGTGGCAGTGCTGCTCGCCAGCAAGGCCGGGGCCGGGATCACCGGCCAGCAGATCAGCGTTGACGGCGGGACGGCGCAATATTGAGGTCGCGCGCGAACAGCCGCAAGCATCCCCCGTCATCCCGGCTTGACCCGGGACCGCTATCAGCAAGCGCCAAGCTGCGAGCGATCCCGGCTTTCGCCGGGATGACGGCGTCAGACTCCACCCCCGCAACGTCGCCATCGCCGCGCCCACCGGTTTCCTACACCCCCGGTTGGCGCTACACCCTGCGCCGCTCTTTCCCATCGTCCGCCGACCCGAAGCTGAGGCTGCGCGAAGCAGCACCCCCCCCGCAGCCATGCGATGTGTCAATTTCGCTTTTCGGGCGTAACTATCTCGAATTACTTATGAAATATCGGAATGCGGCGCTTGACACCCTGTCAACTTTGTCAACTTCGGTCTATCCCTGCAACTTCGCCATCGCCGCGCCAATCGCTGCCGCAACATCGCCCGCTTGCGGATTGCCGCGCATGATCAGCCCGCCATTGGGCTGGATATTTGCGCCGGTGACATAGGCCTGATCGGTGCTCAGCCACAGGCAGGCATGGGCGACATCGTCCACCGTGTTGAGCCGTCCCATCGGATAGCGCGGCAGGAAGGCATCGGTCAGACCCGGCACCTGGAAGCTGTCATGCGTCATCGGGCTATCGGTAAAGGCAGGGGAGACGGTGTTCGCCTTGATCCCCAGATGCCCGTAATCATTCGCGACACACTCGATCAGCGCCTCGGACCCGCGCTTGGTGCCAATATAGGCCGCGTGGTTGGTGATGATCGCCTTGGTGGTCGCCGATGAGAGCGAGATCAGCGATCCGCCCGTCGGGGCTTGCGCGCTCATCACCCGCACGAAGGCTTGCAGGAAGTGGTGCACGCCCTTGAACTGGAGGTCGACGATCTGGTCGAGCTGTTCCTCGGTGATCTCCTCCATGCTGGCGAGCAGGCCCCAGCCCGTGGTGTTGATCGCGATATCGACGCGTCCGAAGGTGGCGGCTGCCTTGTCGGCCATCGCGTTCACCTCGGCCCGGCTGCTGATGTCGCACAGGGCATATTCGCCGCCGATTTCAGCGGCGAGCGCGGCGAGCGGCGCTTCCTTGCGGCCCGCCACCATCACCTTGGCGCCTTCCTTGGCAAACAGGCGGGCGACGGTCTGGCCCATATTGCCCTCCGACGCTGCGCCCAGCACCACTGCGGTCTTGCCCTCTAACTGTCCCATTATGTCTCTCCTCTGGGCGAAGGGACTACCACGCATCCCGCCACGCTCACCCTTCCCAAAAGTGTCCATTGTCCGCTTGCGCACCCCGCTCGATAGCAGCGCCATAATCGTGGGAGAGCGCGCAATGTTTACCGGACCGCTGGAGGATCGCGTCGCGATCGTCGAACTCAATGGCACCTATGCCGATGGCGTGGTGCGCTTCGATGCCGACACCTGGGGGAGCGTGTGGGCCGACGATGCCGACTGGGATCTGATGGGCCACAAGACCAAGGGCAAGGCCGCGATCGTCGGCTTCTGGAACGGTGCAATGGGAGGCCTTGAGGCGGTGAGCTTCCAATGCGTGCCCTGCATGATCGAAGTCACCGGCAACACCGCGAAATCGCGGGTGCAGACGCAGGAAATTTTGAAGCCGAAGGATGCGCCTGCGCGCCATGTCGGCGGTCTCTACGAAGACGAACTCGCCAAAATCGACGGGCGCTGGGTTTTCACCAGCCGCACCTTCAAAATCATCGCCGAATTCGGCGCTCAGGGGTAATTCGGCACATGGCCAAGATTCTGATTTCCGCGCAGATCGACCTCGACCCCGCCCAGCGCGAAGAAGCGCTGCGCACCGCCCGCCCGCATATCGAAGCGGCGCTCGCCGAAAAGGGCTGCATCCACTACGACTGGAGCGCCTGTTCGATGAACCCGGCGCGCGTGAACGTGTTCGAGGAATGGGAGAGCGAAGAAGCCCTCGCCGCCCATTTCAAGGACCCGGCCTATACCGGAATGCGCGATCATATCGGTCAGTTCGGCATCACCGGCGCGGTGAGCGCCAAGTACCGGGTCGATGCGGAAGGCCCTGTCTATAATGCCGAGGGCAATGCGACCGAGGCGTTTGACTAAAGTCCTCGGGGCGATCCTCGCCGGCGGACAAGCGCGGCGGTTCGGCAGCGATAAGGCGCAGGCGCTGTATCAGGGCGAGCGGCTGATCGATCGGGTGGCGGCAGCGCTGCTGGCGCAATGCGATACGCTGGTGGTGTGCGGGCGTGATGAGCCAGGGTTTGCCTGCATCCCCGACTGGCCCGAGGCTGGGCTCGGCCCACTCGGCGGTTTGGCAGCGGCGCTGCGCCATGCCGAGGCGCAGGGGTTCGCCTTCGTGCTCTCTGCCGGGGTTGATGTGCCGGACCTGCCGCATGATCTGGCTGCGCTGCTGGCTGGCGAAGGCGCGGCGATTGTGGAGAGCCAGCCGGTTGTGGGGCTGTGGCCGGTAGCAGACTTTCCGGCGCTTGAAGCCTTTCTGAGCGGCGGAGGGCGGTCACTCTACCGCTTCGCCGATGCCATCACCGCGCGGCGGGTCGACCTTCCCGCCGCGTTGATGAACGTCAATAGGCCGGAGGATTTGGCGGGGTGACCCCTCCTAAAGCTTCAGCATCTGCTTCCCGCGATTGAGGCCGGCGAACAACCGCTGCAAGGTCTGCGGCGCGTTTTCGAAGCCGTGCTGGATGTCTTCCTGATACTTCAGGCTGCCATCCTTGACGAAGCCTTCGAGCCGCTTGCGGATGCCGGGGAATTCGCTCGCCCAGTCGAGCACGATGAAGCCCGCCATGGTCCCGCGCCGGAAGACGAGGTTGAAGTAATTCTCGGGGCCAGCGGGAAGCGAGCCGGTCTCATACCGGCTGATCCCGCCGCAGATCACCACGCGGGCATTCGTGGCAATGCAGGCGAGCATATCGTTCAAGATCTTGCCGCCGACATTGTCGTAGATGACGTCGACACCGCGCGGGCAAAGTTCCTTGATCTGGGCCTTCACATTGTCCGCCTTGTAATCGATCGCGGCGTCATACCCCGCCTCGCGCACCAGCCAGTCGCACTTGTCTTGACCGCCCGCGATCCCGACCACGCGGCACCCGGCGAGTTTGGCGAGCTGGCCGACGATGCTGCCCGTCGCGCCTGCCGCGCCGCTGACCAACACGGTATCGCCCGCCACGGGCTTGCCGACCTTGAACAGCCCGCAATAGGCGGTGAGGCCCGTGGTGCCGAGCACCGAGAGCACCGCAGTGGGCGAGATTTCGGTTTCGACCTTGGTCAGCTCCTTGCCGTCGGTGACGAGGTATTCGGTCCAGCCGGTCGTGCCGAACAGCATGTCGCCCACGGCAAAGCGCCCGCCGTTGGACGCGACCACTTCGGCAATCCCGCTGCCGCGCATCACATCGCCAATGTTCATGGGCGCAACGTAGTCCGCGATGTTCTCCATCCAGCCCTTCTGCGCCGGATCGAAGCCGAGGTAATGCAGCTTCAGCAGCATCTCACCGGGCGCAGGATCGCCAAGTTCGGTGGTGACCAGCTTGAAGTCGTTCTCGATCTCGATCCCGCGGCCGCGCGGGTGTCCGTTCAAGAGCCATTGGCGGGTGGTGGTCGGCATAAGTCACTCTCCGAATTTGAATTTTCCGTCATGCTGAACTTGTTTCAGCATCCATCCTGCCATCCATTCCGCCGGTGCGTGAGGAGAAATAGACCCTGAGACAAGTTCAGGGTGACGAAGAGGCTAATGCAGGTGCGAAACCCACCTCTCCACGGACAAAAGTGTCAGTCGAGTGGTTCGCCCCCTGTGGTAGTTTGCACAGATAAAGGGAGAACCACGATGGGCGTCGAGACTCACAAGACCTTCTGCCGCTTCTGCCACGCCAATTGCGCGATGGAGGTGGACGTTGCTGACGGTAAGGTGATTGAGGTGCGCGGCGATCCCGATGATCCGGCTTACGGCGGCTACACCTGCATGAAGGGCCGCGAGCTGCCGGATTCGCACAATTCAGACAACCGCCTGCACCATTCGCTGGTGAGGAACGCCGAGGGCGAATTCGTCTCGACCCCGATGCCCGAAGCGCTCGCCCATGTGGCGTCCGAACTGCGCCGCATCATTGACCAGCATGGCCCGAACTCGGTGGCGGTCTTCATGGGATCGGGCGGATTTCAGAACAGCGCGGCCATGTCCGCCTCATTGAGCTTTGCCAACGCGGTGGGGAGCCGCAATTTCTACACCTCGGTGACGCTCGATCAGCCCGCCAAGGTGTTCACCACCGCGCGCTACGGCAAGTGGATGGCAGGGCCGAATACGTTCAGCGAGAGCGACGTGGCGATGTTCATCGGTAACAACCCGATCGTCTCGCACTATTCACCGGTCGGCGGCGTGCCGCCCTTCAGCCCTTCGCGCCGCATCCGTGACCAGCAGGCCAAGGGCCTCAAGCTGATCGTCGCCGATCCGCGCGAAAGCGATGTGGCGCGGCTGGCCGACATCTACCTACCGGTGAAGCCGGGTGAGGATCCGGCGATGCTGGCGGGGATGCTCAACGTCATCATCAGCGAAGGGCTGTATGACCGCAATTTCGTCGCCGCCCATGTCGATGGGTTTGACGAGCTGGCAGAGGCCGTGAAAGCCTTTCCGCCGGAAGTCGCAGCAGAACGTGCCGGGCTCGACAAGGATCAGCTTGTCGCCGCCGCCAGAATGTTCGCGACTGGCTCCAAGGGCTGCGCAGTGACCGGCACCGGACCGGAAATGGCAGGCAACGGGACGCTGACCGAATATCTCGTCGTCAGCCTCAATACGATCTGCGCCCGCTTCAAGCAGGAGGGCGAGAAGGCCGCGATCCCGGGTGTCTTCAGCCCCTACCAGAACGCCCGCCGCGCGCAGGTTGCGCCGCCGGTGCCGATGTTCGGCGCGGAAGGGATGCCGAAATCGCGCTTCCGGGGCTTGGGCCAACTGGGCTGGGAAATGCCCTGCAACGTGCTGGCCGATGAAATCCTCACCCCCGGCGAGGGCCAGGTGCGCGCGCTGATCTCAGTCGGTGGCAATCCGGTGGTGGGCTTCCCCGATCAGGCCAAGATGGTCCGCGCGCTCGATGATCTTGAGCTGTTCGTGCAGATCGATCCGTGGATGAGCGCCAGCGCCAAGCGCGCCGATGTCGTCCTCGCCCCCTCGCAGTGCCTTGAGCGTGAGGACATCACCAGCCTGTCCGAATGGTGGCACGAAGAGCCCTACGCCCGCTACACCGAAGCGGTGGTAGCCGCTCCCGGCGACTGCATCGACGAATATGAGATGTTCTGGACGCTGGCGCATCACTTGGGCATCCAGATGAACCTCAATGGCGGCCCACTGCCGATGGATCGCAAGCCGACCAAGCAGGAATTCCTCGATCTCGCCGTGACCGGTTGCCTCGTCACGCCCAGCCAAGTGCGTGCGGATTGCGCCGCCAATGGCGGAGCGGCGGTGATCTATCCCGAGGTTCACCCGATGGTTCAGCCGGTCGATGAAGGCGAATTTCACCGCTTCGATCTGGCGGTCGGCGCAATGCCATCGGAGATCGGGAAATATGCCGAAAACCGCGCAGCCCGCGAAGGGTTCGATTACCGGCTGATCAGCCGCCGTTCCAAGACGCGGTTCAACTCGATCGGCCACCCGCTCAAGAAATTGCAGGCCAAGACCACTACCAACCCCGCCTATATCCACCCCGATGACATTGCCGCGCTGGGGCTGGAGGAAGGTGGGCTGGTCGCGATCACCTCGCCCCACGCCACGATCCACGGGGTGGTGAAGGCGAGCGACAAGGTGCGGCGCGGGATCATCTCGATGGCCCATGCCTACGGCGATGCCGATGCGACCAAAGAGGATGTGCGGGAACGTGGCTCCTCGACCAACCGGCTGGTGAGCGAGGTGGTCGATTACGATCCAATCACCGGGCAGTCTCTGCAAAGCGCCATTCCGGTGAAGCTCGAACCGGCCTGATTTCTCGAACCCTTAAGGACAACCATGCCCACCAACCGCCGTTTCCTGCTGCAACGCCGCCCTGATGGCACGCCCGTCAAAGAAGACTTCGAGCTCATCACCGAACCGACGTCCGCGCTGGAAGAGGGCCAGTTCCTGATCCGCAACCACTACGCCTCGCTCGATCCGGCGATGCGCGGGTGGATGGATGCGGAAGGCAATTACATGCCGCCGATTCCCTTGGGCGATCCGGTGCGCGCGAGCACCATCGGCGTAGTCGAGGAAAGCCGGGCAGAAGGTTTCGCGCCCGGCCAGTGGGTGATGGGCCTCAATGCGCTGGAGGACTACTCGGTCAGCGCGGTCGGCGGGTTCACTCAGCCGATTGACCCCACCCTAGTGCCGAGCGTCACCAACTACCTGTCGATCTTCGGCGCGGTGGGCATGACCGCCTATTTCGGCTTCCTTGAGGTGTGCGAGCCGAAAGCGGGTGAAACCGTGCTGGTCAGCGGCGCGGCGGGCGCAGTGGGATCGCTGGTGGGCCAGCTCGCCAAGATTCACGGCTGCCGCGCGGTCGGCATCGCGGGCGGCCCGGCCAAGTGCGCGCGCCTGATCGAGAAATACGGCTTCGACGCCGCAATCGACTACCGCGGCAAGGATGAAGCCGCCTTGACCGCCGCCATCGCCGAGGCCTGTCCGGACGGCGTCGACGTGATCTTCGAGAATGTCGGCGGGATCATCCTTGATGCGGGGCTGATGAACCTCAACCTCCATTCGCGCGTCGGGCTGTGCGGCCTCATCAGCGAATACAACACCGAGCCGCGCGGCATCCGCAACCTGTGGCAGCTGATCGTCAAGCGTGCGCATATTCGCGGGTTGCTAGTCGCCGACTATGTTCCCCGCTTCGCCGAGGGGGCTGCGCAGATGGGTGTCTGGGCCGCGCAGGGCAAGCTCACCATCGACGAGCATATTGACGAAGGGCTGGAGCACGCCTTCGACAGCTTCATGCGGCTGTTTGCAGGCACCAATGACGGCAAGATGATCCTCAAGATCGCCTGATGCGCTCGTTGCTGGTTCTGTCGGGGGGCCATCCCTACGAGGAAGGCCCCTTTGCCGAATTGCTCGCTGCGCTTGGCGATTGGGACATCACCCGCCTGATCCACCCCGAAGGCGGAGAAGCTGACGCGGCCGAGGCGATTACGGCGGCTGATGCCCTGCTGTTCTACGACATGGCAGGCTACACCTTCGCCGATGGCACGGTGACGATGCGCCCGCCCTCGCCTGCGTTCCGCGAAGCGATCACGACGCGGTTTGCGTCAGGCAAAGGAGCGGTGGCCCTGCACCACGCGCTGGCCGGGTGGGCCGAGTGGCCGGAATGGCATGAGTGGTTGGGCGGAGGGTTCCTCTACCAACCGGGCCAGTGGCAGGGCGAAGCGTGGCCCGATTCCGGCTATCGCCATGATGTCGCCTATGACGCCCATGTCATCGCCGATCACCCCGTGACGCGCGGGTTGCCCGCCAGCTTCCCGGTGACCGACGAGGTCTATCTCTGCCCCATCGACGAAAGCGCCATCATCCCGCTGATGCGGGCCGAGGGGTTCGCTTTCACCGCCGACAATTTCTACTCCGCCGCCAATGCCGTCGCAGGCGCGATGTTCAGCCGCGAAGGCTGGGATCACCCGCCGGGCAGCAACTGCATCGGCTGGGAAAGCCGCACCTGCCCCGCCCCGCTTATCTACCTGCAATGCGGCGATGGCCCGGCGACCTATGCCAACCCGCATGTCCGGCAAATGCTGGCACAGGCGCTCGACTACACCTCAGGAGGAACCGCATGACGCCCCAGCAAACCGTCGAGGCCTTCATCGGCCATTGGAACGCCTGCGACATCGACGCGATGCTCGCGCTGTGTGCGGAGGATATCATCTACCACAATATCCCGATGGAACCGGTCCACGGCACCGCAGCGATGCGCGAAATGGTCGCCGGATTTCTGGCCGATATCGCGTCGTGCGACTGGCAGACCCACGCCATCGCGGCAAACGGCAACACCGTCCTGACCGAGCGCACGGACGCGTTCAACTTCAAGGACGGCCGCCGCGCCGCAGTCCGGGTGATGGGCACTTTCGAGATCGACGCAAACGGCCACATCACCGCGTGGCGCGACTATTTCGACATGGCTGAATTTGTACGCGAATTTGCCGCCGGATGATGTGCTCCGTGCAATCCTAACACAAACGCGCATCGCAACGGAGGCGGGGTCATGGCTAGGCTTGCGCCATAATATCCAAGGGTCTGGAGCCGCCTCACATGAACAAGCCACAAGGCAACGTGTTTGCGCCTGAAACGCTGATCGATCCGTTCGACCATTACCGCGCCATGCACGAGGCCGGGGTTGCGATCGAACTTCTCGAAGGCATGAATACCTACGTCGTCTACAGCTACGACCTGTGCAGCGAGGCGACCACCAAGCCGGAAATCTTCTCAAACGATTTCACCGCGCTGATGGGGCGCGAGGCGGATGAGGATATTCAGGCCATTCTGGCAGAGGGCTGGCCTGACCTGCCGACCCTGCTGACCGCCGATCATCCCGTCCACACCCGCAACCGCAAGCTGGTGAACCTCGCCTTTTCCGCCCCGCGTGTGAACGCGATCGAGGCCGATATGCGGCAGAAATCGATCGACCTGATCGAGGCCTTTGCCGACCGGGGGGAATGCGAATTCGTCGAGGAATTCGGCGTGCCCTTGCCGGTAGCGATGATCGCCGGACAAATCGGGCTTGATGACGATCCCAAGCGGGTCAAGCGTTGGTCGGACGCCGCGGTCGACCGTTTCAGCCAGATGGTCGATCACGACCGCAAGCTCGAATGCGCGCGCAGCCTCGTCGAATTCCAGCACTACATGAAGGGCCTGATCGACGACCGCCGCGCCAATGGCGGCAACGATCTGCTGACCGATCTGGTCGAAGCACGGATCGAGGGGGAAACCCCGCTGATTGACCCCGAAATCATGTCGCTGATGCAGCAGTTCATGGTGGCGGGGAACGAGACCACCACCTCGACGCTGGCAGGCGGATTGCTCCAGCTGATCCGCAACCCTGACCAGATGGCCAAGGCCAAGGCGGCAGCCGGCGGGCGCGATCCCAAGGTGATCGGCAACCTCGTCGAAGAAGCGCTGCGCTACGAAACACCGACGGCGGGAATGTGGCGCATCGTCAAGCAGGACACCGAGCTTGGCGGCATGGCGATCCCGGCGGGCAGCGTGGTGCAGCTGCGCTATGCCGCGGCCAACCGCGATCCCAAGCGCTTCCCCGATCCCGACCGCTTCGACATCGAACGCACCAATGCCCGCACGCACCTCAGCTTCGGCAAGGGGCCGCATATGTGCGTGGGCAACATGCTCTCCCGCAAGGAGATGCTGGTTGCTTTCGACGAGCTGCTCGAACGGCTCGATAACTTCGCGGTGGCGGACGAAAATGAAATCCGCATCCTGCCCAACATCCTGCTGCGCGGGGTGACCCACCTGCCGATTACGTTCACGCGGAAAGCCTGACGCACATGAATTTCGACCTTTCCGAAGAACAGCAGATGTTCGTGACCTCGGTCGAGCGGTTCGCCGCGCCGATCGATGTGGAAGCCCGGCGCAAGCTGCGGCTCTCGCCCACCGGTTATGACCGTGCGCGCTGGCAGCAATTGGCCGAAATGGGCCTCATCGCGCTCGCCGCGGGCGAGGATGCGGGCGGCATGGGCGGCTCGGCGGTGGATCTGGCGTTGGTGGCGGAAGCCATCGGCAAGGCCAATGCGCCCGATCCGCTGCTCGAACACGGCATTCTGCCGGCGCTGCTGCTGGAACGCGGCGGCGCGACCGAGGCGCTGGAAGGCGTGCTGGCGGGAGAGACGATCGCCACCCTCGCCTGGACCGAGCGCGGCCAGCGCTACAGCCTCAAGGCCAAGGGCATGAAGGCCGATGGCGCTGAGGATAGCTTCACCCTCACCGGCGAAAAGACGATGGTGATGGGCGCGCTGATCGCCGACCTGTTTATCGTCACCGCCGACATGGGCGGAGAGACGGCCTGTTTCCTCGTGCCGAAGGGCGCGCCGGGGCTGGAAGTGCGCGCCTATCGCCTTGCCGATGGCAGCATAGCGGGCGAGTTGAAACTGACCCGCACCCCTGCCGCTGCCAAGCTGGCGCTGGATGCCGAGGGGCTTGCTGCCGTCGCTGCCGAAATGCGGCTTTATGCTGCCGCCGAGATGGTCGGGCTGGGCCAGCGCTTGCTCGATGACACGCTGACTTACGTGAAGGAGCGCGAGCAGTTCGGCGTTGCCATCGGCAGTTTTCAGGCGCTCCAGCACCGGCTGGTCGATTGCTATGCGCGCGAAGAACAGGCCCGGTCGATGCTGCTGCGCGCGGCGCTGACTGACCGCGCCGATGCCGCCAAGTGGCAGCGCGCCGCCGCCGGGGCCAAGGCCTTCATCGGCGAAAACGTCGACGCGATTGCGCGGGAAGCGGTGCAAATGCACGGCGGGATGGGGATCACGGACGAACTGGCAATCGGCCATGCTTTGAAGCGCGTGCTGGTGCTCGCCCGGTTGTTCGGTGACATTGACACCGTGCTCGCCGAATATGCTTTGGCAGCCTGAGGGGGCTTGGACATGGGACAGAAGATCGACCCGAACCTGTGGAGCGACGGGCTGGAACCGCACCTGATCGGCGGCAGGCGGCCGTCTGGCGAAGTGGTGTTCCCGATGCCGGTCGGCGATGCAGCGAAGGACGTCGAGCCCTACAAGCTGTCACGCCGGGGCAAGCTGTGGTCGTGGACTTCGCAGGGCTTCCTGCCCAAGGAGCCCTATGAAGGCCCCGGCAGCGGCCCCGGCGAAGGCCCGCCCGATTTTCAGCCGTTCCTGCTCGGCTATGTCGAACTGCCCGGTGAGGTGATCGTCGAAAGCCGCATCGTCGATGCGCGGCTCGAAGACCTGCATCTCGGCATGGAGCTGGAATTCTGCATCGTGCCGTTCAACATGACACACGACACCTTCGCCTTCCGCCCGGTCGCCGCAATCGAGAGTAAAGCCGCATGAGCGAGAACGTCTATATCATCGGCGCAGGCATCCACCCCTTCGGGCGCACAGACGGCCGGTCAGGCCGCGAACAGGGGGTCCATGCGGTGCGCGAGGCGCTCAGCGATGCCGGGCTGGAATGGCCCGATATCGAATGCGCTTATGGTGGCAGCGCGGCGGCGGGCAATGCCGATATCATGGTCAACGAGCTGGGACTGACCAGCCTGCCCTTCACCAATGTCGCCAATGGTTGCGCGACCGGCGGCAGTGCGCTCGCCGCATCGCAGCAAGCGATTGCGAGCGGGATGTATGACCTCGCGCTGGCGGTTGGCTTTGACAAGCACCCGCGCGGGGCCTTCAACGCCAAGCCTGCCGATTACGGCCTGCCCGAATGGTACGGCCAGACCGGCATGATGCTGACCACGCAGTTCTTCGCGCTCAAGATCCAGCGCTATATGCAATTGCACGGCATCAGCCGCACGACGCTGGGCCGGGTCGCGGAAAAGGCATTTCGCAATGGCACCCTGACGCCCCACGCATGGCGGCGCAGCCCGGTCGATCTGGAGACCATCCTCAACGCGCCGATGATCAATGATCCGCTGACCAAATATATGTTCTGCTCGCCCGCAGAAGGCGCGGTGGCGCTGATCCTCGCCAGCGAGAAGAAGATGAAGGAACTGGGCGCCGACGGAGTGAAAATCCGCGCGGTCTCGGTCAAAACCCGCCCGCCCAACTCCTTCGAGGTGTTCCAGGCCGGCATCAGTATTGAGGAAGGCGGCAAGCCCACCGTCCTCGCGTCGAAAGCCGCGTTCGAGAAAGCCGGGGTCGGGCCGGAGGACATCTCGGTCGCCCAGCTTCAGGACACCGAAAGCGGCGCAGAGATCATGCACATGGCCGAAAACGGCTTCTGCAAGGATGGCGATCAGGAAGAATGGCTCGCCAATGGCTGGTCGGAGATTGGCGGCAAGCTGCCGGTCAACACCGATGGCGGCTGCCTTGCTTGCGGCGAGCCCGTGGGGGCTTCGGGTCTCCGGCAGATTTACGAAAACGTCACCCAGCTGCGCCAGCGCGGCGGCGAACGGCAGGTGCCCGGAAAACCGCGGTTCGGCTATAGCCATGTCTACGGCGCGCCGGGGCTTTCGGGCGTCGCCATTCTGGAACGCGAATGAGCCGCATGCGGGGCAAGGTCGCGCTGATCTCAGGCGGCGCGGAGGGGATCGGGGCTGCGGTCGCACGGCTGATTATCGCCGAGGGCGGCAGCGTGATGCTGGGCGATGTGCAGCTGGAAAAGGCGCAAGACTTGGCCGCTGAACTGGGCGAGCGTGCGGCGGCCTGCCTGCTCGATGTGCGTGACTTGCACCAATGGGAAGCTGCCGTTTCCGCCACGCGCGGCCAGTTCGGCAAGCTCACAGTCCTGTGCAACATTGCGGGCATCTCCGAACCCGGCAACGTGCCCGATGGCGATCTCGACGTGTGGCACCGCACCATCGACATTAACCTCCACGGCCCGTTCTACGGAATGCGCGCTGCGATCCCGGCGATGGAAGCCAGCGGTGAGCCTTGCGCCATCGTCAATATCGGCTCGATGATCGCACTGCGCCCGGCAGCCTTCGTTGCCGCTTACTCAGCGTCGAAGACCGGCCTGCGCGGTCTCACCCAATCGGTCGCGCTTGATCTGGCCGCGCGGGGCCTGCCGATCCGCGCCAACATGGTCCACCCCGGCGCGATCCGCACGCCGATGTATAATCGCTACAAGTTCTCCGGCGCCGACACGCCCGAGAACATCGAAACCAATTTTGCCGCCACCCACCCGATGAACCGTATTGGCGAGCCGGAGGAAGTCGCCCGCGCGGTCGTCTTCCTCGCCAGCGATGATGCGAGTTTCACCACGGGCTGCGATTTCACCGTGGATGGCGGCGGGAGCATCAGGAGCTAATCATGGCCGAACAACCCGCCACCCGGATCGACGCGCATTTCATCGCCGCGGGCAAGTATCACGATATCGACTTCCCGCGGATCGAGATCCTCAAGCTGCTGGCCGAACACCCGCATATCCGCACTACGGTGGCCTGCGACTATTCGGGGCTCGAACGGCTCGACAAGTGCCGCTTCCTCATCACCTATACCTGCGATCTGATGCCAACGCCTGAACAGGCCGCGCAGATCAAGGCGTGGATGGAAAAGGGCGGCAAGTGGATGGCGCTTCACGGCACCAACTCGATCCTGGTCTTCACCGCCGAAGGTCTGGTCGATGCGCCCGATGATCGCCCGGACGTGATGGAGATGCTCGGCACGCAGTTCGTCGCGCACCCACCAATCGGCAAATTCCCGGTTGAGGTCGTGAACAAGGATCACGAGCTGACCAAAGGGATCGAAAATTTTGAAGTGGTGGACGAGCTGTACCTGTCCAAAACCACTGCGACCATCGAAACCCTGATGCAGACCACCTTCGAAGGCGAGGCGACCGGCTTCACGCACAGCCAATGGCCGTCCACCACCGTACCTATCCTTTATACGAGGGATATCGGCGAAGGGCAGATCGTTTACAACGCACTGGGCCACTGCCGCGGGCATTATGACCTGCCCGGCATGGCCGATTTCTACCCGCATAAGGAAATGTGCGCGTGGAATTATGATGTCTATTATGATTTGCTGCGGCGTACGATACTTTGGGCAATGCGCGACGGGGCCTAAGCGGCTGGACGGATTACGAGAAGTGGGACTCGACTGACATGGATATGGACTTCTCCCCCGAGGACATCGCCTTCCGCGAAGAGGTGCGTGCGTTTCTCAATGACAACCTGCCCGCACGGCTGCGCGACGGGGCACGCCGCACGCCGGGGGTGTTCGTCGAGCCCGATATCGGGATGGAATGGCACCGCATCCTGTTCCGCCAGGGCTGGGTCGCTCCGCACTGGCCCAAGGAAGACGGCGGCACCGGCTGGAGCCCGACGCAGAAGTTCATCTTCGAAAAGGAATGCGCGCTGGCGGGCGCGCCGTCGCTGGCGATCCTCGGCCTGCGCCTCGTCGGCCCGGTGATCTGCGAATTCGGCACGCCCGAACAAAAGGCCCGCTTCCTCCCCGGCATCCTGTCGGGCGATGATTACTGGTGTCAGGGCTATTCGGAGCCGGGCAGCGGCTCAGACCTTGCGAGCCTCAAGACCGCGGCGCGGCTCGATGGCGATGAGTATGTCATCAACGGCTCCAAGATCTGGACGACTCACGCCCATCATGCCGACTGGATTTTCGCGCTGGTGCGCACTGATGCGACCGTGAAGAAGCAGGCCGGGATCAGCTTCCTGCTCGTGCCGATGGACCAGCCGGGGGTGTCGGTCACGCCGATCCACTCGATGTCCGGCGATCACGAAGTGAACGCAGTGTTCTTCACCGATGCCCGCACGCCTGCGGAAAACCGCATCGGCGAAGAAGGCCAAGGCTGGAGTATCGCCAAGTTCCTGCTGGAGAACGAACGCGGCGGATCGTGCTATGCCCCGCGCTTGCTGCAATCGATCGAGCGGCTGGAAAATCTCGCGCAAACCCAGCCTTCGGGGGTCAATGGCGCGCTGGCGCATGATCCGCGCTTCCGCGACCGGCTGGCCCGCGTCCGGCTGGAGGCCGAGGCGCTGGAGATCACCGAACTGCGCATCCTCGCCGAACTCGCCAAGGGCCGCGCGCCGGGGCCCCAGACGTCACTGGTGAAGCTGCTCGGCTCGAACATCGGCCAGCAGGTCGATGTGCTGCGTTTGGAGCTGCTCGGGCCGGACGCGCTGCAATTGCCCTTGGAGCGCCCACTCTATGGCAATGAGGCGCCCGAACCGGTCGGCAGCGAATATGCCCAGACCGCGATGGGCCGCTACCTCAACAACCGCGCCGCGACGATCTTCGGCGGCTCGGACGAGGTGCAGAAGAACATCATCGCCAAGACCGTGCTGGGGCTTTGAGGCCCCGGCACGTCGTCATTGCGAGCCGCCGCAGGTGGCGCGGCAATCCATGACCTGACGTTGCGAGTGGGCGAGACAGAAGTCCATGGATTGCTTCGCTTCGCTCGCAATGACGAAACAAGAGGACGCTGAGAAATGGACGCTTCAAAACTGATGTTCCGCGACGGGTTGATGGCGGGCGAGCGCGTTCTCGTCACCGGCGGCGGCACGGGCCTTGGGCGCGAAATGGCGGAAGCCTTCCTGAAATTGGGCGCGACCGTTTACATTTGCGGTCGCCGCCAGAACAAGCTGGATGAGACAGCCGCCGAGTTGACCGCCCTCCATGGCGGCAAGATCGTCGGCATGGCCTGCGACATCCGCGATGCCGATGCGATCCACGCGATGGTCGATGCGATCTGGGCCGATGGCGGGGCTTTGACGGGGGTTGTCAACAACGCGGCAGGCAACTTCATCAGCCGCACCGAGGATCTGTCGGTCAACGGCTTCAACGCCATCGCCGACATCGTGATGCGCGGGACGTTCTATGTCACGCTCGACATCGGCAAACGGCTGATCGCGGAGAAGAAGAAGGCCAGCTTCCTCTCGATCCTCACCACCTGGGTGTGGTCCGGCAGCGCCTTCGTGGTGCCATCCGCCATGTCCAAGACCGCGATCAACGCCATGACCCAGAGCCTTGCGACCGAATGGGGCCGCTATGGGCTGCGCTTCAACGCCATCGCCCCCGGCCTCTTCCCCACCAAAGGCATGAGCGCACGCCTGTCGCCCGGCGGGCAGGGCGGCAATTCGAAGAACGACCTTAACCCGATGGGCCGCGCGGGCGAGATGCACGAACTCGCCAACCTCGCCGTGTTCCTGATGGGGCAAGGCGCGGAATATGTGAACGGCCAGACGATCGCCATCGACGGCGCGGGCTTCCAGGCCAATGGCGGCACCTTCTACCCGATGCTCCACGCGCTGGGCGATGCCGAATGGGATCAGATGCGCGCCATGATCAAGGGGACGAACGAGAAGGACAAAGCCGAACGCGCTGTTTGATTGTGAAGGCGCGTCCGCGCCTTCATCCTCGCTAGACGCGCGGCATAGCCGCGCCCGCTGCGGGCGGCCGGTCGGCCTTGCGGCGCTGCGCGCCGAGCCACTCCATCAGGCCAGTCATGTCACCGCGCTACGCTGGTTGAATTCCGGGCGCTGCCACTCGCCGGTTGCCAGCACCTCGGCCAGATGGCGCGCGGCGGCGGCGATGTCGGCGAAGCTCAGGTAGGCGGGTGCAAAGCCCAGTCGCAGCACATCAGGCGCGCGGAAATCGCCGATCACGCCGCGTGCGATCAGCGCCTGACAGATGGGGTAGGCCTCGGGATGGCGGAACGAGAGTTGGCTGCCACGCTCGGCGCTGCGGGGCGGGCTGACGAGGTCAAGGTGCACGTCATGCGCCATCAGGCTTTCGAGGAAGAACTCCGACAGCGCCTGCGATTTGCCGTAGAGCCGCGCCACACCGATCTCCGCGATCAGATCGACCCCTACCTCAAGCGCCGCCAGCCCCAGCACCGGCGGCGTGCCACATTGCAGCCGGTCGATGCCCGGTGCGCCTGCGTAATCGTCGGTAAAGGCGAAGGGCGTGGCATGGCCGAACCAACCGGTCAGCGGCTGTTGCAAGTCTACCTGATGCCGCTGGGCGACGAAGGCGAAGGCGGGCGCGCCCGGCCCGCCGCACAGGTATTTGTAGCCGCAACCCACAGCGAAATCCGCGCCGACGGCGTTCAGATCAATCGGCAGTGCTCCGGTCGAATGCGACAAGTCCCACAGCACCAACGCGCCTGCCCCATGCGCGGCGCGGGTAAGCGCCGCCATGTCGTGCAGCGCGCCGGTCTTGTAGTGGGCGTGGGTGAGCATCAGCAGCGCCACATCGCCGTCCAGCGCCTGCATGAGCGTGTCCCGCTCGGCCAGCCGCCTAGTGGCGAGGCCCTGCGCTTCCAGCCCGGCGATCATGTAGAGATCGGTCGGGAAGTTGCCCGGTTCGGACAGAACCACCTTGCGGCCCGGCCTCATGCCCAACGCGGCGGCGATCAGCTTGAACAGGTTCACGCTGGTCGAATCGCAGGCGATCACTTCATGCGGTGCGGCGCCGATCAGGGGTGCGATTTTGGCGCCGATGCGGCTCGCCATGTCGAACCAGCCCGCGCTGTTCCACGAGCGGATCAGCCCCTCGCCCCACTCGCTCTCCACCAGCCGCGCCAGTGCCGCCGGGGTAGCCTTGGGCAGCGCTCCCAATGAGTTGCCGTCGAGATAGATCACGCCCTCCGGCAGAGTGAACCGCTCGCGATAGCCCGCCAACGGATCGGCAGCGTCGAACTCGGCGGCGCGGCTTTCGGGGGTCATATCGCCGTCCTAACGGTGAGCAATTCGGGGAAGAAGGCCTGCTTCAGCACGCCTTCGAGATAGGGCACGCCCGGCGTGCCGCCGGTGCCGCGCTTGAAGCCGATGATGCGCTCGACCGTTTTCAGATGCCCGAAGCGCCAGCGTTGGAAATGGTATTCCAGATCGACCAGCTTTTCGGCGAGTTCATACAGATCCCAGTGCGGCTGCGGATCGCGGTAGATCTCCGCCCACGCTGCCTCGACACTGGCGTTGGGGGTATAGGGCCCCGCCGGATCACGCTCCAGAGCGCCTGCATCAATCGCGAACCCGCGCCGCGCCAGCAGGCGGATCGCCGCGTCATAAAGGCTCGCCCGCCCCTGCTCCGCCTCCAGCCGCTCAGCCCAGTCGGCGTTGCTCTTGTGGAGCCGCACGTGCTTGCCATCGCGCCCGCCGAGCATGAATTCCATCATCCGGTACTGTGCCGACTGGAACCCGCTCGATGCGCCCAGATGCGGGCGGATTGCGGAGTAATCATGCGGAGTCATGGTGCTAAGCACGTCCCAGCTCTGGATCAATTGCTGCTGCGCCCGCGCGACTCGCGCCAGCATCTTGAAAGCGGGACGCAGATTATCCGCCTCGATACACTCGCGCGCGGCGGTCAGTTCGTGGAGGCACAGCTTGAGCCACAGCTCGCTTGCCTGATGGACGATGATGAACAACAGCTCGTCATGCGCATCGGACGCAGGGTGCTGGGCGGCGAGGATGCGGCCAAGGTCGAGGTAGCTCGCATAGGTAACGTCAGCGCTCATAGCTGCGCTCCTAGCGCGCCCGTTGCCCTGAGGAAACTCCCGCTAGGTTCGTCCCTCGATCACCCGCGTTTCCGGGTGATGCTTGTCGATGTGCTTGAGGATGATCTTGAGGTTCTTGGTGTTGGACCGGAACACAAGGTCCACCGCGTCGCCCACCAGCGGGATTGCGCCAATCGCGGTGTCGAACAACACGTTCGCCCCCATCCGCGCCAGCTTCCACTTGGACAGGCCAAGATTGCGCGCTTCCCAGATGATGTAAGCGCCCATCGCGGTGGTCACGATCTCGCCCAGCACCGGTACCAATCCGATCAGCGCATCCAGCCCGACCGGCATATTGACGCCGGGGATAGTGAAACTGCGTTCGAGCAGCTTTTCCATCGCCACCACCCGCGCGCGCACCGATGCAGGATCGGTGCCAGTGGGCAGCGTGAAGGTCATCGGCTCGGGGCGGCGGGGTTGCTCTATTACCATGCCCCCTAAGTGGTGGGCTCTGACAGCGGGAACAAGGGGTGCATCCCCCAGACGTTGGGCAGGTAATTGCGGATTGTGCCGCGTACGAGCGACCAGCGCACGGGCGCGCCGAGCGGGATGTAGACTTCCCGTTCGACGAGTGCTGCATGGGCTTCGGTGAGCAACCGTTCGCGCGCAGCGGCATCACGCTCGGTCAGGGACTGGCGCACCAGCTCGTCGGCTTCGGGTGCGCACAGGCCCGCATTGAGACCGCAGTTGAACTGATTGAGATACCAGCGTGCCGAAGTGTACCGCGCCAAGGTGTCGCGCAGCTCGAGGTCGGCGGCCTCGCCCTTGCCGGCCCGACGCACAGACACGCCAATCTCGCCCCAGGCCGATGCCAATTCCCGCAGCAGGAGATCGCCCCCCGGCCCAGACGGCAAAGCGAGGCGCACGGTTGCCTCGCGCCCCGGCCCGGCCCAGGCGCTGACTCTTGCGGCCGCAGCGCGGCGGCGCGCCTCGATCGAAGCGCCATTCCAGCGATCTTCGGGATAGGGCGCGTCGGTGAATATCTCGGATGGCACCACCCAGCTGCTCTCACGCCAGCCAGCCAGCCCGAAACTGCGGATCAGCGCCGTCCGGTCAATCGCCATCGACAAGGCTTCGCGCCGGGCGGGATCGGCGAGGAACCCGGTCTCGCGCCGCACCACCAGGCCCAGCAGGCCAAGCGCCGGATCGACCTGGATCGTGCCGCGCGATAGCGGCCCGACTTCGGCCAGCGGGAAATCGATGAGGGTGCCGCCGAGCACCAGATCGACATCACCGCCCGCGAACGCCGCCACGGCATTGCGCGCCGATAGCGCCCGCACCTCAACCGGGCGGGCGATGTCTTCCCAATCCTCGCGCGCAGGCAGGCCGCGGGATTCGGGCGGAAGCGCCGTGAGGCGGGCGATTGTGCTCTCTTCGTCGCGCGACATGGCCATCGGCCCTGCCCCGGTGCCGCCACGCACCAGCCCGAGTTCGGGCTGCGCCAGCAGGCGCAGGAAATCGGGCATTGGCGAGGAGAGCCGCACTTCGATCACCCGCCCGGTCATCGCCCGGATGTCGCGCACCTTGGCCAGATCGAGCCCCAACGAGGTGCCGCGCAGCCGGACAAGCCCGGCGCGCAATTGTTCGCGGACATCAGCCGCGGTGATCTCGTCACCACCAGGCCAAGTGCTGTCGCGCAGGCGGAAGATATAGCTGAGGCCGTCCTCGGTCACGATCCAGCGTTCGGCGATGGCGGGGACCACCTGACCCACCGGATCAAGCGCGACCAGTCCCTCGCGGGTGGCAGCGCGCATGTGCTGAGCGGCTGGTGAAAGGCGCACGCCTTGTTCGAACGGATCGTCAGGCGCGCCGATGACCGCGACTGCGACCGGTCCGCCGCCGCCAGATGGGCCGCAGGACCATGTCGCCAGTGCAGCAATCAGAGGAAACCAGAATCGCATCGCAGCCTGCCTAGCAGGTTGAAACGCGGCGGTCAGCTTGTGGTGGAATACGCAGCGGGGCAAAGCCCGCAATACGCTCAAATCTTGCGCAGCGTGCTCGGCTCGGGCGGCGGCGGCGCGCGGTGGCTCCACAACGGCTTGACGATGGCGGCTTCGTGACCTTCGGTGGTCTGGAGCGGACGGCGCGCCTGCTGGGAATCGATTTCCTCATCGAACGCGACCCCGAAGCGGTTATCCTGCACCCAGGCGACGGTGCCGTTCACAGCGCCGATATTGCGCAGCTCGACCACGACGCGATGGCCGCGCTGAACGCGCAGCTGGCCTTCGCCCATCATCCCGCCATCCGAAAGATTGCGCACCCGCGCACGGTGAGTCTCCGCGCTTTGCTCGACCCGAATTTCGGCCAGCAAAAACAGGCTGTCGCGTGCGACACTGCGTGTCTCAACTCCTGTCATTTTAAGGATCGCCTCCTCAGCGGAACTTCAATCAAGCAGATCAGATGACGCAGCCTAAGCCGCCACGCCACAATGCGCCACTGCTGGTGCGGCATTCGCGGTTAACGCGAGGTAAAAATCTGCCCTGAGAACCGTGGCTTGTGCTGAGGCGTCCCAGCGCGGCACAAGGTTCCAAAAGGAGATTACCGCTCAATCGTCGCGCGAGATCTTTTCGCGGCGTTCGTGCGCTTCCTGCGCCTCAACCGTCATGGTCGCGACCGGCCGGGCGATCAGCCGGCGCAGCCCGATCGGATCGCCGGTGACTTCGCAATAGCCGTAGTCGCCCGAATCGATCCGGCGCAGCGCGGAGTCGATCTTGGCGACCAACTTGCGCTGACGATCACGGGTGCGCAGTTCGATGCCCCAGTCCGTTTCGCTCGAGGCGCGGTCGGTGAGGTCGGCTTCGCGGATCGGGCCATCCTGCAAGGATTGCAGCGTTTGCCCGGCGGCGGAGTGGATGGAACGCTTCCATTCGAGCAACAGCATCCGGAAATAGGTCTGCTGGCGTTCATTCATATATTCCTCGTCCTCGCTCGGGACATAGTCCGGAGCCAGAAGGCGCTTGGCCTTTTCGAGGACGTCGATGTCGTCAGACGCGGAAATTGGCATCAAGGTGTCTCATCCCGTGAGCCGCTGGGAAGACCTTCGCGTCCTGACGCCCTGAATTTTTTCATTGGCTCACTTGGTCCCAGCAAGCTGAAGCAATGCGCGCCCTATAGGCAAGGCCCTGAGAGCGCACAAGCGGGTTTGGGAATGAAGTGGGGGCAAAAGCCGTGCCGCGACAAAGTGCAAGCGGCGTTAACTAATTTTTGACCATAACAGCCGCACTTCTGGTCTCACGGAAGGTCGCTTGGGGGCGATCTGGTGACTGACGGGGACCAAATCATGACAATCATCGCAATCAGCGCGAAGGCTTCACGGAGTAACGAAGCGCTGCGGAAAGCAGACATTTCGGGCGAGACCATGCTGGGCGCTTGGCTGGCTGCGGCGAGCCAGGGTCAAGTGGGCGCCTGCTTCGATCTGGGTGTGGCCTTCTCGACCGGAAGCAACGGCGCCACTTGCGATCTGATTGAAGCGCACAAGTGGTTCAATCTGGCCGCTGCGCGCGGACATGAAGATGCCGCCCATTGCCGCGCCGATATCTCCGACGAGATGACCGCACGCGAAATCGCCGAAGCCCAGCGCCGCGCGCGCCAGTGGCTCGCCGAAGGTCGCCAGCGCGCCGCGTAAGGCGGGTTAGTCACCCTTCCTGAACGGCGTGCGACTGCCGAGGTAGAGCTGATCGCTCGCCACGCCTGCCCGCTCGCGTTCGAGGAAGTCGGCTACCGCGCTGCGGAAGCCGGGATCGGCGATCCAGTGGGCCGAAAACGTCTGCACCGGTTCATAACCGCGCGCCAGCTTGTGTCCGCCCTGCGCGCCCGCCTCGACACAGGGCAACCCGCGCGCAATCGCGATGTCGATGGCCTGATAGTAGCACAGCTCGAAATGCAGGAACCGCACCTCGCGGGTGCAGCCCCAATACCGCCCGTAAAGCGCATCGCGCCCGGCGAAGTTGAGCGCGCCTGCAATCGCTTCATCCCCGTCATAGGCGAGGATCAGGATGATCCGATCCCCCATCCGCTGGCCCAGCAGGCTGAAGGCCTCGCGGGTCAGGTAAGGCTGGCCCCATTTCCGCGCGCCGGTGTCTTGGTAGAAGATCCAGAACGCGTCCCAATGCGATTCGGTGATGTCCGCGCCGGTGAAGTGCCGGATCGTTAAGCCGTCGACCGCCGCCGCGCGTTCTTTCCGCAAATCCTTGCGCTTGCGCGATGACAGCGCGGCGAGGAAGTCATCAAAGCTGGCATAGCCGCGATTGAACCAGTGGAACTGGATATCGGCACGCGGCAACCAGCCCGCTTCCTCGAACAGCGGCAATTGTTCGGGTGTGATGAAGGTCGCGTGGGCCGAGGACATTTTGTTCTGGAGACACACCGCCTCCGCGCCCTTCAGCAGATGCGGGGCGAGGCTCGGGTCGGACAGCAGCAAGCGCGGGCCAGTCGCAGGCGTAAAGGGTGCGGCGATCTGGAGCTTGGGATAGTATCGCCCGCCCGCGCGGTGCCACGCGTCCGCCCAGGCGTGATCGAACACATATTCGCCTTGGCTGTGCCCCTTGGCATAGGACGGCATGGCGGCGAGCAGCTTGCCCGCATCATCGGTGATGGCAATCGGCGCAGGCTCCCATCCGGTGCCGGGGCCGACACTGCCGGAATCCTCCATCGCGGTCAGGAATTCGTGGCTGACGAAGGGATTGTCAGTCCCGCCCAGCGCGTTCCATTCCTCGCGGTCGAAGCTACCGACGGACGAAGCAATGCGGACGGTGAGTTCGGCGTCGCTCACGCCAGCCCCGCGCCTTCGGCGATTATTGCATCGGCATGGGCGAGGCCAGCCGCGCGCGTTTCGGGCGAGCGAACCGTCCATGTCAGCAGTGGGCGGCCCACTTCGCGCCACGCCGCCGCCTCCGGCCAGAGCAGATCACGAACATCAATGGCGAGGAAATCCGGCTGCGCTTGCGCCAACACCTCTGACTGGCGCCAAACGCATTCAAAGCCGTTCTTGAGGCTGTCCGTCCCGACCAGCCCGCGCACGGTCTCAGCGGCATTGTGCGCGAACCACGCGGCAACACGCGGATCGAAGCTCATCACGGCGACCTCGCCCGCATAGTCCGTCAAATCCTGCGCAACCACTGCGCACGAGCGAGCGACGTCGTAGCCCGGCAGCGACTTGATCTCGATCAGCAGCGGCACACGGCCTGCGATCAGATTAAGGAAGTGGGCAAGCCGCACGGGATGCTGGTCGGTGCCGAGCAGGGCGAGCGCTTCAAGCTCGTCAGCCGTGCGGCTCGCCACCATGCCGTCCGCACCGGTGAGACGCTCCAGCGCCCAGTCGTGGAACACCATCGGCACATTGTCGGCGGACATCTGGATATCGCATTCGATCCCCAGCCCTGCCGCAATTGCGCCCTCTGCCGCCGCCAGCGAGTTCTCCGGCACGCCTGCTCCGTGCAGCCCCCGGTGAGCATATTCCCACGCGGTCAGCCATTCGGGAGCGCGGCTTGCGCTCATGCCTTCAGCGCGACAATCGCATCAACCTCAACCGCCGCGCCGCGCGGCAGAGCGGGGACGCCTACGGCTGCGCGGGCGTGCTGCCCGGCGCCGCCGAACACCTGCTCCATCAGGTCCGATGCGCCATTGGCGACTTCGGGCTGGTCGGTGAAAATGGCGGTGCAATTGATGAAGGCCCCCAGCTTGACGATCCGCTCGACCTGTTCAAGCAGGCCGGCCGCTTCCAGCTGGGCGACGATCATCAAAGCACACGCACGGGCAGCGGCCTGACCATCGGCAATGCTGACATCATCGCCCAAGCGGCCCTTGACCACCACGCCATCGACAAACGGCAATTGGCCCGAAACATAGGCCATGCCGCCATGCACCACCACCGGCACATAGCTGGCAACGGGGGCTGCGGCTTTGGGCAGCGTGATGCCGAGCTCGGCAAGTTTCGCGGCAATCGTCATGTTCAATCCTCCAGTCGTTCCAGTAGCCACGGCAGGGCCTCGTCCCAGCGGTCGATCCGGGCTTCGGCGTGGCCTGATTTGTGGGCGCAATCAATCGCATGAGCGATCATCGGTTCGCCGCACAGGTGCAGCCGCGTGACATGCGGCGTGATCTCGGCGACCGAGGCATGGTGCTGAGCCAGATCGTCGATGAACAGCGCGCGCGTGGGCGCATATTCGTCAATGATCGCCTTCAACGCCGGGCCTTTCGGGCCCTGATTGGTGAACACGCGGGCGTTGATGCCAACCTTGGCCAGCTGCTCGGCCCGCGCATCGCGGTGGGCATCGACCAGATTGGTCAGGATCACGATATCAGCCTTTTCGGCGAGGGTGTTGATCCCCTCAACCGCGCCAGCAATCGGCTTTTGCGAATCCATTTCGTTATCGAAGAAGCTGCGCAGCATCTTCCAGATATCGGGCGGGGCCAGCACTTCGCCGCTCGCCTGCCAGCGCAAAGCCTCGGCGAAATTGTGGCCTTCGAGGTTGAAGCTGACGCCTTGCGATGTCTCCAGCCAATCCTTGAACGGGGCGACCATGTGCAGCAGCACTTCGTCGCAATCGGAGATAATCAGCGGGCGGGTCATGATTGCAAAGCGTCCTTGGCGGCGACCAGTTCCTCAGGCGTGACAGCCAGAGCTTCGGCCGCGCGGATCAGATCGGGTTCGTGATTGGCGAGAAATTCAAGCGCGGAGGCAAGGATCATCGGATCGCCCAGCCCTGTCCGCAGAGAATCGGGATCGAGGCCGGTCAATTCAAGGTAGCGCGCCGCCCGGTCCTCGCATTCCAGCACCCAGCCCAGCGCCGCCAGTGCCAGTGTCTGCGGGTTCAGCGGCTCGGATGGGGCGCGAGGTGGGATTGTCCTGTCCTTTATCCAAGGTTAGTCTTACAGCGGTCGGCATGCGGGGCGAGCAGTGACAAAGCGGATCATGGTTGTCGAGGATAATGACCTCAACAGGAAATTGTTCTGTGACGTTTTGCGCGCCAACGGCTTCGAGGTCGAGCCGGTGGCGGACGGCAATCTGGTGCTGCAAACCGCGCGCGATACCTCGCCTGATCTCATCATCATGGACATCCAGCTGGGCGGCATTTCCGGCGTCGATCTGATCGAAGCGGCCAAGCGTGATCGCAGGCTTTCGGGCATTCCGGTGCTGGCGGTGACAGCCTTTGCTGCCAAGGGCGACGAGGAGCGGATCCGGGCTGCGGGCGCGGAGGGCTATCTCTCCAAGCCGGTCTCGATCGGGCCCTTCATGAGCGCCGTCAACGCGCTGGTCTGAGCGTCACGCCCGCTCGGCAAGCCACGCGCGGCTGGTGCGGGCGCATTCTCGGGCGCGTTCATTGAGATCGGGGAAGGCATCGCGCAGGGCGGCTGAGCGCTCCTCGATGGCCATCGGCAAGTGATCGGGCAGCGCGTCGACCATCGCGCCAAGCGCCAGCCCGCCGTGGCCGAGCGGCATCCGGCGGTTGATCGCATCGTCGATGATCGCATCGAAACTGGTGAGGTCAGGGCCGGCCGCAGGCGCGTCGCAGGGTTGGCAGTAGCTGAGCCATTCACGCGGGATCGCTGCGAGGTCCTCAGCCGTGCCGCCCGAGCGCGACCAGTGGAGCGTATCGACCAGCAGGCCCTTGGCATCGCCCTCAACCGCTTCCAGCACGGCGCGGGCCATGTGGATCGTCTTCACCTCGGTGAAGATACCGAATTCGAGATTGACCCTGACCTCGGTGCCTTTGGCCGTGTCCACCATCGCCTGAAACTTGGCGGTGGTGGCGGCCATGTCAGGATCGCTGGAAACGCACAGGAGGTTTCTGGCGCCCAGTTCAGCAGCGATATGGACCAATTCGGTCAGCCACGGATCGGGCGCGCCGGGCATGATCCAGGCGACTTCGAGGTCGAGCAGTGCGACGCCCGCATCGCGCGCCTGTGCGCGGATCGCTTGGGTGGTGGCGGGCGTCCAAGTCTCGCGCTCGGCCCACATGCCGCCGAAGTCGAAATCGCTGGCGGCGGCGGCTTCGATCAGCTGTGCCGGGGTCGCTTCGGGCATGATCCCGGCGGCGAGCGAGATCAGGCGGCTCACAACGTCTGTCCGTCATCGAGGACGAAATTCGTCCCCGTCACGAACTCCGACGCATCCGAGCACAGGAACAGCATCATCGCGTCGAGCCCCTCCTCGCCCATCAACCGCCGCTTGGGGAACTTCGCGATCTGCTTCTTGCCCGGCTCGGTATCGAACCACGCATCGTTGATCGCAGTGCGGATATAGCCAGGGGAGACGGTGTTGACGTTGATCCCGGCCCGCGCCCATTCGCGCGCCAAAGTCCGCCCCGCCTGAACCACGCCTGCCTTGCTCGCGGCATAGGCGACGAGGCCGGGTGAGGGTTCAAACGCGGTGATCGAGGCAATCATCACGATCCGGCCTTTGGTGACGCCGTGCGCCATCATCCGCTTGGCGCCTTCGCGCGCGGTCAGGATCGCGCCTTTCAAGTTAATCGCGAGGGTCTGTTCGATCTCTTCTTCGGAGATGGTGGTCGCCATGCCTGCGCCGTCCACCCCGGCATTGGCGATCACTGTATCCACCGGGCCGAACGCCGCCTCGGCAGCGTCGAACCCGGCGATGATGTCAGCCTCACGCGCGACGTCCATCTGCACAGCTGCGGCTGACGGGCCGATTTCGCCCGCCAATGCCGCCAGCCGGTCCGCCCGCCGCGCGCCCAGCGCCACATTCGCGCCGCTCGCCGCCAGAATGCGCCCGAAGCGGGTGCCCAGCCCCGAAGACGCGCCGGTGATGAGCGCCGTGCGCCCGGTGAGATCGAAGGAGAAGCCCATGGCCGCTTACTTAGCCGCAGGCAGCTCCCCGTTCACATATTTCATCAGCGTTGTCTGGAAATGCCGCACGCGGCTGTCCTGATAGTGGCCCAGCTCCATCAGGCCTTCCTTCATGCTCTTCATGCCTTCCTGCACGAATGGCAGGTTCGCCATGTCCTGATCGAACACATTAGCGAGCTGCGGGCCCATGATGTCGTTGGCCCAAGCGAAGGGCTCGTCATCGGGGATATAGGTCGGCGTGACGGCGCGGGGGCGTTCCTGACCCTTGGGGGTCGGGAACAGCAGGCGGATTTCCATGATGCACCAGTCGGGCGTGTCGCCGGGGAGCCAGCGATAGACCAAGGTGGGCAGGAACCCGATCCACGGGGCGAAATTGGGGAAGATGTTATAGGTGAAGTTGTCGAGAATCTCGGTGTCCGAGGCGTCCGAATAATCATAGCCGTAGTTCTCGGCAAAGCCCTTACGCCCGGCATCGGCGAGGATCTTGCGTGCGCCCAGCGGATCGCCTGCGTCATAGCCTTCAGCCGGTTCTTCGCTGGCATTGAAGCGGCGATTGGTACGCGCGTCCGCCCCGCCAGAGAATTCGTTCATCTTTTCCAGCACATAATCGGAATTCTTGCCCTTCACGTGCGGGCTGAGCACACCCGAGGGCGTGATCGCACGATTGAAGTGATCACCGATCAGATCGTACCGCGTGTTCGCATCGCCGAGGAAGGCGAGCAGTTGCGGGTGCGTGGTGACCGAGTGCCAGGCTTCCATGAAGGCCTCGGCGGTCGCCTTCCAATTGGCCGGAATCCTCTTTTGTACCCACATGCCGGTGTAGCGATTGCCGAAGTCATAGCGCTCGTAATGCGACGCCGCCGGGCCGAGCCAGGTCTTGAAATCGGGCAGGCGGTGGTTCTCGGTGAGCATGACAAAGCCCTGCCACAGCTCGACGCGGGCCTGCGGCAGGTCCATGTCCTTGCCTTCGAGGTGCTTGAAGTCCCACGCGCAGGGGATTTCCTTCAGGCTCCCGTCATTGCGCCAGGTGAAGCCGTGGAACGGGCAGCGCAGCTGCACCGAATTGCCGCTTTCGGTGCGCAGTTTGCGCCCGCGGTGGAGGCAGGCGTTGTAAAACGCCTTCACGCCGCCATCCTTCTGGCGGATCAGCAGGAAGCTCTTGCCCGCGATGTCGAACACCACTGTGTCGCCCGGATCGGGCAATTCATCCTCACGCGCGGCGAACAGCCAGACGTTGGGCCACAGCTTCTCGCGTTCCTGACGCGCGAAGTCTTCCGAGATATAGGGCGCAACCGACAGCGGCTCGTCCCCCATCTCAATGGTGGTTTCCTCGAACAGGTAATCGGGCGGACGCCGCGTGTCGCCGTTGAGCATATCGGTGTAGCTGATCCCCGGGCAGCGATCAGCGCGGGCAATATCCTTGATCTCGTTCATCGGCCTTCGATGTCCTTTCGGGGGTGTCCCCGTCCTCATCCTCGCACTTTGTGCAGTGTCTCGTGAAGGGAATATCACACAGTCTCGGCAAGGGGTCACCCTAGCGGATTGGAGAGGAATATGGCTTTGCCGGGAAAGATCGCCGCGCTGGGCGACATCATGCAGCTGGCTTTCGTGCCGGAGGATTTCGATGCAGCGGTGGCGCATTGGACGCAGGTGATGGGCGTCGGCCCGTTCTACATCATCGAAGGCATCCACCTCGACGGCATGAAATATCGAGGGCAACCGACTGATGCTGTGTTCGATCTCGCGCTGGCCTATTGGGGCGACTTGCAGATTGAACTGATCCGCCCGCGCGACGATCACCCGTCGATCTATCGCGGCGAATATGGCTCGACCGGCAACGGGCTGCACCACGTTTGCATTCTGGTCGACGACATCGCCGAGGCGCGCCGGGTTTGCGACGAAGCGGGCGCCGAAGTGGTGATCGAGGGCAATTTCGGCACCAGTCAGGTGATCTATGTCGATCCGGGTAGCGGGCCGGGGACGCTGGTGGAGATTCTCCAGCAGGCCACGGACGGGCCGGACCTGTTCGGCATGATCAAGGCAGCAGGTGTGGGCTGGGACGGAAGCGAGCCGCTGCGGAAGCTGGGGTAAAAGGCGAATCCCCGCCCCGGGCTTGACCCGGGGCCCAGCTTCCTACCTGCTCGATCGCATCACCAGAGAAACGACAGCGGGGCCCCGGGTCAAGCCCGGGGCGGGGGAATGAAAATCAGTCAGAAGCCCCAAGGTAACCCAGCTGCCCCGCCTTGAAGATCGTCTGCGCGCGGTTCACCGAGTCGAGCTTTTCGCCCGCGCGGTGGATGTGGTAGCGGATCGTGGCGTGTGACCGGTTGAGGATCATGCTGATCTCCTTGTCGGTCTTGCCGATCGCGGCCCAGCGCAGGCATTCAACCTCACGCTTGGACAGCACGCAGTCCGACGGGATGCGCCGCTTGGTGCGGTTGGCCTGCACGTAACCGGCGACAAAGCAGCGCGTAACCATCGCGAACAGCGCGCCATATTCGGCGAATTCAGCCGAGAGGTCTTCCTTCTCGCGCTCCATCGAAATGAAGCTACTCGCCGAAATCTGGCCGAACGGCAGATGCACCGGCACCACGATCGCGGCCTTGCACAAGGAGCGCTTTTCAAAATCGTTGAGGTCGATTTCTGCCAAATAATGATTGCGCCAGCGGGTGTTGAAGCCCTGCGCATTCACCCAGAACGGCTCGCTTTCATAGCGGCAGGCGCGCGGCAGGGGCGAATGCAGCGCCAGACGGTGATCCTCCCACCAGCGAGCACCATCATCCAGCCAGCGGAAGATATCGGCGTTGAGGATCGTGCCATCGGCATCGACCATCGGCTCCTTCGAGGAAATGTCATCGCACACTGCGATCTGCATTCCCCGCTCCTGCGCGATGCGGGCGAGGTTCAGCGCGGCATCGTGAATATCCTCGGGACAGGTGATGGTGACAGAATCGAGCAGCCGTTCGAGCGACTCGCGGCCTTGCGGCGTGCGCAGTTCGACAACATTAGTAGCCATTATCAGGCCTTGCTCCTCTCATTGTTTTCTGATTCGGGACACTAGCGCAATTTTTCCGTTTGTCCTCATTATTTACGTAGGGGAAACGGGCGGCCTGGGGGGCTAGCGAAAGTGACAGAGGAGAGTGCAGCTGATGGCTTTTGCGGGCGCGAATTTCGGATTGGTCCTGAAAGCTTTGGCGGCAGCGGTCCCGCCTGATCGGCCCGCGCTGGTCCACGGGCCGCGGGTGGTAAGCTGGGGCGAGTTTGATGCCGTGACCGACCGGATCGCCGCCGGACTGACAGCGCGCGGATTGCAGCGCGGTGACATCGCCGGGCAGATGCTACGCAACACGCCGGACTATATGCTCGCCTATTTTGGCTGCGTGAAAGCAGGGCTGGTGCCGGTCAATGTGAACTACCATTACAAGGCCCGCGAGCTGGCTGACATCTTCTCGCGCTTCGGATTGAAGACGCTGTTTACCGAGAGCGACTTTGCCGATGCCGCTACTGAAGCGATGCCCGAAGGCGCGCTGACCGTGGATGTCGGCGGCGATGCGTGGGCCGATCTGTGCGCCAGCGACATCCCCGCAGACTTCGCGATCCACGATGATCCCGAAGCCCTGTTCCTGACCGCGACCGGCGGCACCACAGGAATGCCAAAAGCGGTGATGTGGCCGATGGACCAGGCGTGGGGTGCGTTCAACATCGGCATATGGCAGCGCCCGCCCGGCACGCCGCCGCTGGTGGCGACGAGCCTCGATGAACAGGTGGCCGAAGCCGCCCGCATCGGCCCGGATCATCCGGCCAGCAATTCGCCAATGCTGCTGCTCTCGCCGCTGATGCACGGCGCAGGGCAGTTTACGGCGGTGATCCACTTGCTCAAGGGCGGCACGTTAGCGCTGCTGCCGGGGCCGAAGTTCGATGCCGATCTGGCGTTGGACGAGGTCAAGCGGATTGGCGCACGCGGGATTTTCATCGTCGGCGATGCCTTCGCCATGCCGCTGGCAGACCGGCTGGATGCGCGCGGAGACGGAGCCGAGGTGCTGGCGAGCCTGCGCTCGATCACTTCGTCGGGCGCGGTGTTCTCGCCTGCGGTTAAAGCCCGGCTGATTGCGCATCACCCCACGCTGACTATTATCGACGCGTTGGGCTCTTCGGAAAGCTCGGGCACGGGCATCGTCATCACCACGGCCGCCGGATCGAGCGGCGGGGGCAAATTCCAGCCGCTACCGGGGCGCGAGACGAAGCTGTTTGACGAGAACTTGCAGGAAATCCCGCGCGGCACCGAAGGCATCGGCATCGTCGCGCGCACCGGCCCGCTGCCGCTGGGCTATCTCGGCGAGGACGAGAAGAACCGCCAGACCTTCCCCGAGATCGGCGGCCAACGCTGGCTGATGACGGGCGACCGCGCACGTTGGGCATCGGACGGCACGCTCGAATTCATCGGCCGCGACAACATGTGCATCAACACCGGCGGCGAGAAGGTTTTTCCCGAGGAGGTCGAAGCCGTGCTGCTCGAACATCCGCAGGTGCAGGATGTCCGGGTCGTCAGCCTGCCCGATGCGCGGTTCGGGCGCAAAGTGGTGGCGGTGGTGCAGCCCGAAGGTGAGGCGGAGGGCTTGCGTGAGGCGCTGGATGCCCATGCCCGCGCCGGGCTGGCCGGCTACAAGATCCCGCGGCTTTACCTGCTGACCGACACCTCACTCCGCCTCAACAATGGCAAGCCCGACTACAAGACCGCTCAGGCTCTTGCCGACGCGGCGGTGGCCTAAGTCCGAGCGCGGGCTTCAGGCAAACCGCACCGCATATTCCACCGCTAGCGTGATCGCTGTCAGGGTGAGGCCGGTCATGAAACTCTTATAGGCATAGGCGAGGTATTTGTACTTCTTGCGCTGGAGCACCTGCCCGTTCTGGTAGATGTCATGCAGCATCGCGCGGAATACGGTTTCGTCGGCGCGCAGGTCGTCAAGCACGCTGTCGGTCCATTCGGTTTCATCCATGTGGGTGAAGTAACCGAAGAAAAGTTTGTTCGGATTGCTGTTGCTGCTCGTCGCCTGATCCGGGCCGCTGACCGAGGGCAGCACGGCGAACACCGCGCACATGGCCGACACGAAGGCGAATAGCGCCAGCACACCCAGCGACCACGGCAAGGCGCCGCCCCGCGCCTGCCCGACGGCAATGGTGAAGACAAGGAACGTCGCTCCCATCAGGATCGAAGCCTTGGCGTCGGCCATCTGGCTCAGCATCATGTTGATTTGCTGGGTGGTGCGCACCAGATGGATCGCGTGGTTCGAAAATCCCGTGGGCGACGGCATCGAAGGCGATGCCTTGATCGGTTCAGCCTGCGGTAAATCTTCGGCCATCATATCCCCCCGGACAGGCTCCTCCGCCCCTTGCGGCGCGGCGAAAACTTGACAAGCTGCATCATCCGCCGCTTTGCAGCCGTATTACCGGGTGATAGCCCCTCCGACAACCGACGCACAGAAAGCATAGCCGCCCATGACCCCCGCCGAAGTCGAAGATCGTATTCGTACGCTGATCGAACCCTTCAACAAAAAGGGCGTCACGATCGAGGGCGCGACCACCTTTGCTGGCGATCTCGAATTCGACAGCCTGACGGTGATGGATTTCGTCGCCGAGATCGAAGACGAATTCGATGTGATCATCTCGATGAACCAACAGGCCGAGATCGAAAACTGGGGCCAGCTCGTCGCGGCCGTCCACAAGTTGCAGGATAGCTGATAATGGCGACCGCTATGACCGAGACCCTTGGCGCCGCCGAACCTATCGACTTGCTGTCGAAGTTTGATCCGATCATCCAGACCCGCGAGACCTTGCTGGCCGCCGGGGTGGAAGATCCGTTCAATCTGGTGATGGAAGAGGTGCTCTCGCCCACCCGCGCGATCTGCAACGGGCGCGATACGATCCTGCTCGGCACTTACAACTACATGGGCATGACCTTCGATCCGGACGTAATCGCGGCGGGCAAGCAGGCGATGGAGGATTTCGGCGCGGGGACGACCGGCAGCCGCGTGCTCAACGGCACCTTCCGCGACCACCGCGATGTCGAGACCGCCTTGCGCGAATTCTACGCCATGGATCACGCGATGGTCTTCTCGACCGGGTACCAGGCCAATCTCGGGATTATCTCGACGCTGGCGGGCAAGGGCGATTACATCATCCTCGACATCGATAGCCACGCTTCGATCTGGGATGGCTGCGCGATGGGCAATGCCGAGGTCGTGCCGTTCAAGCACAATGACGTCGAAGCGCTGGAAAAGCGCCTCAAGCGCATCCCTGAAGGCGCGGGCAAGCTGGTGGTGCTCGAAGGCGTCTATTCGATGATGGGCGATGTCGCCCCGCTCAAGGAAATGGTGCGCGTCTGCAAGGAAAACGGCGCGATGGTGCTGGTCGACGAGGCGCATTCGATGGGCTTCATCGGTGAACATGGCCGCGGCGTCGCCGAGGAACAGGGCGTGCTGGACGACGTCGACTTCATCATCGGCACCTTCTCCAAAAGCGTCGGCACGGTCGGCGGCTTCTGCGTTTCCAACCACCCGAAGTTCGAAGTGCTGCGGCTGGTGTGCCGCCCTTACGTGTTCACCGCCGCGCTTCCGCCGAGCGTCATGGCCAGCTCGGCCACCTCGATCCGCAAGCTGATGCACGGCGGCAACAAGCGCGCGCATCTGTGGGAGAACAGCCGCACGCTGCACGGCGGGCTGAAGGCATTGGGCTTCAAGCTCGGCACCGAAACCCCGCAAAGCGCGATCATCGCTGTCATCATGCCTGATCTCGAAAAGGGCGCGATGATGTGGGAGGCGCTGCTCAAGGAAGGCCTCTACGTCAATCTCGCGCGGCCCCCGGCGACCCCTGCGGGGATGACCCTGCTACGCTGCTCGCTTTGCGCGGAGCATACCGCCGATCAGGTGCAGACCATTCTCGGCATGTTCGAACGCGCAGGTAAGGCAATCGGGATCATCTAACCCCCTTTGCGAACCATATTGGTTATTTTTCTTGACATCGTGGCGCTCTCCGGTTAGGAAAGGGCATCATCGAGAAATAGCGATTCGCCCAGGCGGCGCTCCCCAGTGGAGTGCCGCCTGTTCGTTTTGGCGCCAGGAGAACCCGTCATGGCCAAGCCGCGAGGCAAGCACATCCTCATCCGTCCCGAGCTGCGGGAAGGAGAAACCAAAAGGGTCAATAACCATTGGCGGGTGCTGTTCCTCGATCACCTTGCCGAAAGCTCCAACGTCACCGAATCCGCCGCCAAGGCCGGGATCAGTGTCAGCCGCGCCTACAAGGTTCGGCGCGAGGAACCCGCATTCGCCACCCTGTGGCTTGCCGCCTTGTGGGAGGGCTACACCCATCTCGAAATGGAAGTGGTCCGCCGGTTGCGGCAGGGCGATCATTCCACGATGGATGCGGGCCGCTATGATTTCGCCAACGCGATCCGCCTGCTCGCCGCGCACCGCGACACCGCGTCGCAGGCTATGGCGCAGCAACGCAATGTCAGCGCGGCAGAAGTGCGCGCCTCGATCGATCGCAAGGTCGAAGAAATCCGCCTGCGGCTCAAACACGAGCGCGCCCGCGCGGACGGCGCGCGTTGAGCGCCGATCTTGAGTGGATGGACGAGGACGAGGAGGAGGCCGGCCCGCTCATCGCCAATGCCCTCGACCACAAGGAGAAGGCCGAATTCCGGTTTCACTGGCAACTGCTCGCGCGCCGCGCGCAATGCGCGCCGCAGGGCGATTGGCGCATCTGGATGATCATGGCGGGGCGGGGGTTCGGCAAGACCCGCGCCGGCGCCGAATGGGTGCGCCAGATTGCCGAAGCGGACCCGACCGCCCGGATCGCGCTGGTTGCCGCATCGCTGGCCGAAGCGCGCGCGGTGATGGTGGAGGGCGAATCCGGCCTGATGGCGGTCTGCCCGCCTGACCGGATGCCGCACTTCGAACCCTCGCTCCACCGCGTGCGGTTCGCCAATGGCGCGCAGGTGCAGCTATTCTCTGCTGCCGAGCCGGAAGGCCTGCGCGGCCCACAGCACAGTCACGCCTGGTGTGACGAGATCGGCAAGTGGCCGCTGGCGCATGAACGGGCAACCCGCTGCTGGGACAACCTGCTGATGGGCCTGCGGCTAGGGCCTGACCCGCGCATCATGGTCACCACTACGCCGCGTGCGGTGCCACTCGTGCAGCGATTGGTCAGGCAGGAGCAATCGGGCGAGGTCGTGATCTCACGCGGTTCGACCTTGGCAAATGCAGCCAACTTGCCTGAGCGGTTCCTCACCGCGATCGCGAACGAGTTTGGTGGGAGCAATCTCGCCCGGCAGGAGATCGACGGCGAGTTGCTGGAGGATGTCGAAGGCGCGCTGTGGACCCGCGCGCTGCTCGAACAGGCCCGCGAATATAGCCCGGTGCCTGAAGCCGTGCGGATCGTCGTCGCGGTCGATCCCCCGGCCAGCGCGCATGGCGACGAATGCGGGATCATCGTCGCCGCACTCGGACAAGACGGGATCGCGCGGGTGCTGGCCGATTGCTCGGTGAGCGGCGCCGCTCCGGCCGTATGGGCTGAGCGGGTGGCAGATAGCGCGCGCGAATGGAACGCCGACCGGGTGGTGGCCGAAGCCAATCAGGGCGGCGCGATGGTCGAAAGCGTGCTGCGCGCCGCCAATCAGGCGCTGCCGATCAAGCTGGTGCACGCCAGCCGCGGCAAGGCCGCCCGGGCCGAGCCGGTCGCAGCGCTCTATGCCGCCGGGCGGGTGAGACACGTGGGCGTGTTCGCGCGGCTGGAAGATCAGCTGTGCGGCTTGCTGGCGGGCGGCACCTACGCTGGCCCAGGCAACAGCCCCGACCGCGCCGATGCGGCCGTCTGGGCGCTCACTGAATTGCTGCTGGGGCGCCAGCTTCGCCCCAGCGTGCGGCAGATCTAACCGAAGGAACTGCAATGGCTTTGCTCGACAATATCCTCTCCGCCTTCAAGGGCGGGGAGCGCACCCGCGTGCCGCTTGCGCATGGCGCCATGCAGGGCTGGATGCCAGCATTTGATCCCGGCCTGGGGCTACGGGGCTACGATTACACCAAGGGAATCACCGAGGGGTTTCTGGCCAATCCGATTGCCCAGCGTTCGGTGCGGCTGCTGGCCGAGGGGGTTGGGCAGGCGCCGCTCCAATGCTCCGACCCGCGTCTGGCGGCACTGGTGACGGCGACCAGCGCGGGCCAATCGCTGATCGAAACGCTCGCGGCCAACCTGCTGCTGCACGGCAATGGCTATGTGCAAATCCTCAAGGACGCGGCCGGTGTGCCGGTCGAGCTGTTCGCGCTGCGCCCGGACCGGGTCAAGGTGGTGCTCGATCACAATGGCTGGCCGTGCGGCTATGATTACACCGTCGGCGGCCACACCAGCCGTTTGCCGGTCGAGGATGAGGATGGGTGGCCCGGCGTGATCGCGATCCGCACGATGCACCCGCTCGACGATCATCGCGGGGCAGGCGCGCTTCAGGCGGCATGGCAGGCGGTGCTGATCCACAATGCGGCGACCGTCTGGAACCGCGCACTGCTGGAGAATGCGGCGCGGCCTTCGGGCGCGCTGGTTCACGAAACGGGGGACGGCGCGGCGCTGACGCTCGAACAGTTCGACCGGCTGAAGCGCGAGCTCGACGTTGCCTTTTCGGGCGCGGTCAATGCCGGCCGCCCGATGCTGCTCGACGGCGGGCTCAAATGGCAGAGCATGGCGCTGACGCCGGCCGACATGGACTTTGCGACCCTCAAGAGCGCGGCGGCACGCGATATCGCGCTGGCGTTTGGCGTGCCGCCGATGCTGCTCGGCCTGCCGGGTGACAACACCTACGCCAATTACCGCGAGGCAAGCCGCGCACTGTGGCGGCTGACTCTGCTGCCACTCGCCGAAAAGCTGCTTGCAGCCCTGCGCGAAGGCCTCGCCCCGTGGTTTCCCGATGCCGAGCTCAGGATCGATCTCGACCGGGTTCCGGCCCTGTCCGAAGACCGTGAGCGCCTGTGGTCGCAGGTCTCGGACGCCGATTTCCTGAGCCGCGCTGAAAAGCGCCAGATGCTGGGCCTGCCGCCTGAGGAGACTGCCCCATGAGCCGAGAAGACATCCTCGCCAGCCTGATGGCGCAGGCGCGCGATGAAGGGGCCGAAGTGGTCACTTTGCGCGCTATCATCGAGGAAACCAGCGTGCTCGCCACTGACCGCGCGCTGGAACGGCTCGGCCTCGGCGATGCGGGCGCGGAGAGCGATCTCGTCGAATTGCGCGAACTGCTGAGGGCGTGGCGCGATGCCAAGACCAGCGCGTGGAAGGCGCTGGTCGACTGGATCGTGCGCGGCGCGCTGGCGCTGCTGCTGATCGGGATCGCAGTGCGGTTCGGCATGTGGGACCGGCTGTGAGCGCGCCCGCCCCGCTGCGCTTTGCCGGCTATGCCGCCCTGTTCGACATTGCCGATGCCGGGCGCGACACGATCCGGCGCGGTGCCTTTGCCCGCACGCTGGCGGCGCGTCCGGGGCCATTGCCGCTTTTTTGGCAACACCGGCCAGATCAGCCGATCGGCGTGATCGAACAGGCCGCCGAGGATGCCCGCGGCCTGCGCGTCATCGCCCGGATCGACCGGCCCGAAAGCCGCGCGGCACATCTGCTGGCGGCAGGCCACGTCACCGGCCTCAGCTTCGGCTTCCGCACCCGTGCGGCGCGGCAATCTGAGCGGGGGCGCGAATTGCTGGAGATCGACCTGTTCGAAGTCAGCCTCGTGACCAACCCGCTCCACCATCTGGCGCGGGTCCATCTGCTCGCCTGAGCGCGCCCGCCACACACTCTCTTTCCACCGGCCGCCGCAGGGGCGGCCTTTTTTCTGCCCAACCGAAAGGCCACTGCCCATGGACAATACCCCCACTCCGACGACCGCCAACGACCCGCTGGACGCCAGCTTCGATCTTCTGGCGCGGCAGGATCAGGCCCAAGCCGATATCACCGCACTGCGCGGCGATGTTGACGAGGTGAAATCGCGGCTCGACAAGGTTGCCCGCGCGGCCAGCCGTCCGGCGATGGGCGGCAGCGCTCCGGCAAGCGATGCGGCCGAAGTGAAGAGCTTCGTCGATGGTTATCTGCGGCGCGGGCGCGAGACCGAGCTGAAGTCGATCAGCGGGGTCGTTCCGGCTGACGGCGGCTTTGCCGTGCCGCGCCAGATCGACGCACTGATCGCAGATGCCCTCACCAGCATCAGCCCGATCCGCGCTATCGCGCAGGTCGTTCAGACCGGGACGGCAGGCTATCGCAAGCTGGTCACCACCAGCGGCACGGCCTCAGGCTGGGTCAGCGAAGTGGCCACGCGGCCCGAGACCGCCACGCCCAAATTTGCGGAAATCGCCCCGCCGATGGGCGATCTCTACGCCAATCCGGCCGCCAGCCAGGCGATGCTCGACGATGCCGGGTTCGACATTGAAACCTGGCTCGCCAGCGAGATTGCGGTCGAGTTCGCGCGCGCCGAAGGCAGTGCCTTCGTCAAAGGCACCGGCACCAACCAGCCTGAAGGCTTCCTCACTGCGGCCAAGGCCACCACCGCTGACGCCGCGCGCGCATTTGGCACGTTGCAATATGCTGGCTCGGGCAACGCCACCGGGCTCGGCACTGCGCCTGACACCAAGCTGATCGACCTGATCCATATGCTCAAGGCCGGTTACCGCCAGGGCGCAGTGTTCGTCATGAACTCGGCGACCTTGGCTGCGATCCGCAAGCTCAAGACGGTCGATGGCGCATTTCTCTGGCAGCCGGGTCTGGTCGAAGGCCAGCCCGACCGCCTGCTCGGCTACCCGGTGGTCGAGGCCGAGGATATGCCTGATGTCGCCGCCGGCACCTTCCCGATTGCCTTCGGTAACTTCCGCTCCGGCTATCTGATCTCGGAGCGCGGTGCCACGCAGGTGCTCCGCGATCCCTACACCAACAAGCCCTTCGTGCACTTCTACGCGACCAAGCGGATCGGCGGGAAGGTACTCGATTCCAACGCGATCAAGCTGCTGAAGATCGAGGCCTAGGCCCAGCGCCAGACCTCGTCCCCCGGCGCGGCGGCGTGTCCCCTTCGCCCCCGCCGGCTCTCGCGCCCGCATCGCTCCAGGCCGTTCCCACGCCTGACACCAGCGATGCGGGCGCACTTCTTGTGAATCACATTCTGGGAGACACCGCGATGCAGCGGACTATCGTGCAGCCCCCGGTGCCAGGCGACGCCGCGTTGGCGGAGCTCAAGCACTGGCTCGGGATCAACCGCCCCAACGAAGACGAAACGCTTGCGCAACTGCTCCATGCCAGCCTGACCATCTGCGAAGCCTTCACCGGCAAGACGCCACTTCGGCAGACGGTCGAGGAACTCATCCCGCTGGCGGGGGGATGGCAGGAGCTAGTCTCCCGCCCCGTTCGCGAGGTGACCGGCGCGGCACTCATAACAACGGACGGCACCCGCGAGGTCATCGCCGCGCTGGCGGACGCGCTGGAATGGCGCATCTCAGGCTCGGCCTGCATCCAGCTGCGTCGCCCGTTGGACGGCCAAGGCCTTGCGCTGCAACTCGTGGTCGGAATTGCCGAGGACTGGAGCGGACTGCCCGCCCCGTTGCGGCATGGCATCATCCGGCTCGCCGCCCATCACTTCCGCCACCGCGATGCCCCCAGCGGAGCCAGCGCCAGTGCAGTTCCGCCTGCCAGCGTCACCGCCCTGTGGCGGCCGTGGCGCGACGTGCGGTTCGGATGATCCGCGCCTCCGCCCGCGCAGACCAACTGGTGCAGCGCCTGCGCGCCCGCGCCGCGCGGATCGCAGCAGGCCTTGCGACCAAGCGCCGCTCGCCAGCGCGCTCGGACTGGCATTCGGCCGACGCGCTGTGGCCCGATTTGTTGGGAGACCCCCGCGATGGAAAATGACCTGCGCGCCGCGCTGATCGCCTGGCTGGCCGCCGATCCCGCATTGGCAACGATCAACGCGATCGAGGAAGAGGCGCCGCTCTCCGTCACCCCGCCGTGGCTGGGTATCGCCGCCAGCGCCTCGACCGACTGGGGCACCAAGGATCGCACGGGCCGCGAGGTCCGCGTCGCGCTTGAACTTGAGAGCTACACAGACCTGACGGCGGGCGATGCCGGTCTGCTCAGCGCGATTGAGCGGCGCGTGCTGGATTTGCCACCGTTCCAGCCCGGCTTCGAACTCGCCTCGATCCGCTTCCTGCGTTCGCGCAGCGAGGCCCGCGCCGACAACCGCCGCGGCGCCTTGCTCGAATACCGTTTCCGCCTGTTCGCCCCGCTTTAGGAGAAAGCCATTATGCCCGCACAATCCGGCGCCGCCTTCCTGCTCAAGATCGCCGATGGAGCGTCGCCTCCGGCCTACCAGACCATCGCTGGCCTGCGCACGACGCAGATGTCGATCAATGGCGACACCGTGGTCGTCACCCACAAGCAATCGGGCGGCTGGCGCGACCTGCTGTCAGGCGCGGGCACCCGCTCGGTCTCGGTCAGCGCGGCAGGGATCTTCCTCGGCAGCACCGCCGAAGCCACCGTGCGCGCCCATGCGCTCGCGGGGACGCTCGACAATTACGAACTGTCCTTCGAGGATGGAGAGAAATTGCATGGGCGGTTTCTGGTGCAGCGGCTGGATTATGCCGGGGATTTCAATGGGGAGCGCAGCTACACGCTCCAGCTTGAAAGCTCCGGGCCGGTGGTGCCGGCATGACCGCCACCGCCAATCCCTTGCGCGGCGAATGCGCGCTGACAGTCGCCGGGGTAAGCTATGTGCTGCGCCCGAGCTTCGAAAATCTGGTGCTGGCTGAAGCTGAACTGGGCTCGCTGTTCGCGCTGGTCGAACGGGCAGCAGGCGGCGCGCTGACCCTGACCGAGATGACATCGCTGCTGTGGCATTGCTTGCCTGCCGAGGGCCGTCCCGAACGGATCGCGGTTGGCACGGCGGTGCTGGCGATGGGGCTGGTGGGAGCTACCGCCCCGGTGCGTGCGGTGCTCGCGCAAGTGCTTCAAGGCGAGGCATGACCGATTCCTTCGGTGGCGCCGCCGCCCGCTGGTGCGCCCTCGCCGCACGCCTGCTCGGCTGGCGACCTGCCGACTTCTGGAACGCCACACCGGCGGAACTGGCGATGGCGCTCGCTGCGCCAGAAGACCCGACCACCCCTTCACCGCCGAGCCGCGAGGCAATCGCCCGCATGATGGAGCGCGACGCCGATGACTGACAATTTCGAAGAACTGGTGATCGACGTGCGCGCCAGCACTGATGGCTTTACCAGCGATGTGGAAGCGATGCGCCGTTCGCTCGATGGCTCGCTGCTGGACGGATTCAGCCGTGCGGGCAATGTGCTCGAACGCGGCCTGCTCGGCGCGCTGCGGCGCGGGAGCCTGGGGTTCGACGATCTGAAGCGCGTGGCCTTCAGCGCGCTTGCCGAGATCGCCGGATATGCGCTGCAATCGGGGATCGGCAATCTGTTCGGCGGCACTAGCGGTGGAGGCGGGGGTCTGGGCAATCTGCTCGGCCAGTCGATTGGCGCGCTGTTCGGCCTGCCGGGCCGCGCAACTGGCGGACCGGTGGCGCCGGGTCGGGCCTATCTCGTCGGTGAGCGCGGGCCGGAGGTGTTCGTGCCCACCGCCGCCGGCCGGGTCGAGACCGGCATGGCCGCGCCGGGCCGCGATGTTCGCGTGGCGATCCAAGTCGCCGTTCCGCGCGGACAAGCCGCACCCACCGCGATGCAGCGCTCCTCTCGCCAGATCGCAAGCGCCGTGCGCCGTGCGCTGCAACAGGCCTGAGCAAGGGGACTCCCGATGGCATTCTGGCTCGCCCGCGAACGCCGCGCACAGGAAAGCACCTTCATCCAGCGCTTCGATCCGCGCTTCTGGACCGTCAACTTCCCCCGGCCCGCGATGGCCTCGGTGGTGACGACTGGCCCGGATTCATTGCGGGTCGACATCGAACTGCATCATGAAGGCGAGCTGGTTGGGCTGATCTGGGAGAGCGCCGACACGCTCGATCACCCGCTGCTCGCCTACCAGACCGACCGCGATTATTCGCGCACGACGCTGCGCTTTCGCTGGCAATCGGATGGCGTGATCGCGCTCGATCAACCCAATGGGCCGACGCTGACGATCGAGGGCCGCGATGCTGCGGGGCAACCCCGCACTTGGTACATCCGGTTGTGGAACTACGCGCAAGGCACGCCGACTGACGCGCAGATCACCCTGCCGTTTTCGGCGCTGGAAAGCGGCTACGGCCTGCCCGGCGAGCCGATCCATCCCGGCGATATCGACCGCATGTTCATCTCGCTGGTAGCACCCGGCTTCTCCGGGGGAAGCGCCGCACCCCTGCCCACCCGGTTTGGCGGTTCGGTCACCCTGTCAGAGATCGTCGCCGACGGCGCGCGGGCGATGCTGGAACTGGGCGACGTACTCGTCCCCCCGCACGGCTAGCGGATGGCGACGGCTTATGACGATGCCTACAACCAGACCCCGGCACGGCTGCTGCGCGCGGTGACCGGGCTCGGCTACCGCGACGATATCGTCCACTATGTCGGGATGAGCCACTTCATGCGGCTCGCGCGGCAGGCGGATGGCGGGTTGCTGGCTTCGGCGCAGGGCGAGTTGTGTGAGCCTGCTTTGGTCTGGCACCGCAACCTGTTCACGCTGGCGCAGATGGGCGGCTTGGGGGTCATTGCCTCGCTTTCCTACGAGCTGTTCGACTCCTATTGCCCGGAAAGCTGGAAGCAACGCACCGCCAACGGTGCCCCGGCGCTGACCGGGTGGGTGCCGCCTTCGACCTTGCTGTCGCCCGCCAATCCGCAGGCGATGGGCTGGCTGGCCGAGGTGGCCGAGAAGTTTGTCGCCCTGCTCCAAGATGCGGATTTGCCAGTCCGCTTTCAGATTGGCGAGCCGTGGTGGTGGGTTACGCCCGCGCGGGAAATCTGCCTTTACGACGAGGCGGCCGAGGCGGCTTTCGGAGGCAATCCGCCGGTCATCGCCAATATTGCCGCGCCGTTGAACGCGGCGGCGAAGGCGCTGCTCGATGCAGCGGGCGCGCTGCTGGCGCAGTCGACCGCCGCTTTGAGTGCTGCCGTGCGCGCTGCGGCGCAGGGGCCTTCCGAGGTTCTGCTGCTCGCCTTTACGCCGACGATCCTCGATCCCGTCACACCCGAGCTTTACCGGGCCAATCTCCCGACCGGATGGGCGGCCCCGGCCTTCGATCGGTTGCAGCTGGAAGATTACGACTGGCTCACCGCTGGCGCCGACGCGTCCCGGCGGGCGGCCTATGCCTTGGTCGATGCCCGGCTCGGCTATCCGCGCGCCGATCAGGATTATCTCGCCGGTTTCGTGTTCAATCCTGCCGATGCGGAAGTGATGTGGGCGCGCATCGACAGCGGGTTGGGCGAGGCCGCCGCGCGCGGCATCACCCGGCGCTACGTCTGGGCGCTGCCGCAGGTCAACCGCGACGGCTACACCCGCCTCGCCCCTCCGCCGGAGCAAGCCATGGAACCCTTCGACAACGTGCTGTACCCCTTTGCGTTGGGCCGCAGCGCCTCGGTCGCGCCTGAGTTTTCGACCTCGATCGCGGTCACAGCCTCGGGGCATGAACGGCGCAACTCGCTGTGGTCGGACGCCCGGCTGCATTTCGATGTCGGCCCCGGCATCCGTTCGGAAGGCGAATTGTCCGAACTGATCGCCTTCTTCCGCGCCCGCCGCGGTCCGGCGCGCGGGTTCCGGATCATGGATCCGTTTGACAACAGCTCGAACGGGATGACGGGCGTGCCGACGATGCTCGATCAACGGATCGGGATTGCCGACGGGGTGCGCGCCGATTTCCAGCTGGTGAAGTCCTATGGCGGCGCCGAGCCGCAAGTGCGCCCGATCACCCGTCCGCGCGCCGAAACACTGGTGGTGAGCGTAGGCGGCGCGGTCAGCACCGCTTGGACGTTGGGCGAAAGAGGCACCTTGCGCTTCCACACCGCTCCGCCTGAGGGGGCCGAAATCCGCGCTGGCTTCCGATTCGATGTGCCGGTGCGGTTTGCCGAAGACCGGCTTGATGTTGCGGCGGTGAACTTCGCCGCCGGCGAAGCGCCCTCGGTGCCGCTGATCGAAATCAGGGAGTCCGCCTGATGCGCGTGTTCTTTGACCGCGAGCTCGACACAGTGGCAACCTTCTGGCGCATCTATCGCCGCGACGGGGCGGCGCTGGCCTTCACCAGCCATGACCGCGACCTCAGCTTCGGCGGCATCCGGCATCTTGCCGCCCCCGGCATGATCCCGGCCGCGATCCGCCTGACCTCCGAACTCGCCAATGACAGCGCCGAGGTGCAGGGCGTGCTCAACCACGATTCAATCCGCGCGGACGAATTGGCCGCCGGGCTGTTCGATGAAGCCGCGATCGCCATCGGTGCGGTCGACTGGATGAGCCTTGATCACCACACGCTTTACACCGGGCAGATCGGGCGGATTGAGGACGACAGCTCCCAGTTTTCGGCCGAGCTGCGTTCCACCAAGAGCCTGCTCGAACAGGATCTCGTGCCTCGCACCAGCCCCACCTGCCGCGCCGAGTTCTGCGGGCGCGGGTGCGGGCTTTCGGCGGTGCGGTTTACCGCAGTGCTGCCGGTTGCCGCGATCGATCTCGAAGCCAACCGGGTGCGGTTTGCGGGCCTCGATGGCGAGCGTCATGTCGATGGCCGGCTGCGCTTCATGGCTGGGCCGCAGACCGGGGTGGCCTTCGGAATCATTGATGCCGAGGGGGACTGGCTGGTGCTTGACCGGCCGCTGGTGGCTGGCACCCCGCTCGGCACAAGGGCGGAATTGCGCGAGGGCTGCGACCATACCATCGCCACCTGCGCCGCGCGATTCGGGAATGCGGCAAACTTCCGTGGCGAGCCGTTCCTGCCGGGTAATGACCTGCTCGCCCGCTACGGCCAACCATGACCGCGCCCGGCGAAGCGGTGGCCGAGGCTGCGCGGGCTTTGATTGGCTGTCCGTTCCGGCTCCACGGCCGCGATCCGGCGACTGGACTCGACTGCGTCGGGCTGGTCTCGGCCGCGCTCGCGGCGAGCGGTGTGCGTCCGGTGGTTCCGAGCGGCTATGGCCTGCGCAATCTCGATATCGCCCAGTGGTTGCCGCTCGCGCACCGCTCAGGGCTGGTGCCCGCACCGGGCGCCATTTGCGCAGGAGAGGTGCTGCTGATCGCACTCGCGCATTGCCAGCACCATCTGGTGATCGCTGCTGACGCGGTGACCGTCATCCACGCCCATGCCGGGCTGCGGCGCGTGGTGCTCCAGCCGCTCGATCCCGCCTGGCAGTTCGAGGCCAAGTGGCGGTTCGCACCTCATAAGGAAGGCTAGCTCATGGCGACGATAGTTCTGACAGCGCTCGGTACAGCGATTGGCGGCCCGATCGGCGCATCCTTCGGCGCGTTGATCGGCCAGCAGATCGATTCGCGTATCTTTGCCCCCGGCGGGCGCGAGGGGCCACGCCTGCGCGATCTGGCGATCAGCACCTCGAGCTATGGCCAGCCGATCCCGCGCCAGTTCGGGCGGATGCGGGTGCCCGGCACGGTGATCTGGTCGACAGACCTGATTGAGAGCAAGCGCAAGGAGAAGGGCCGAAAGGGCCAGCCTTCGACCACGGTCTATGCCTACACCGCCTCCTTTGCCGTGGCGCTGTCGAGCACGCCGATTGACCGAGTCGGGCGGATCTGGGCCGATGGCAACCTGCTGCGCGGCGCGCAGGATGACCTTAAGGTCGGCGGAACTTTGCGCGTCTATCGCGGCTTCGGAGACGATCCGGTCGACCCGCTGATCGCCGCAGCCAAGGGTCCGGCTGCACCTGCTTTCCGTGACTGCGCCTATGTCGTGTTCGAGAACCTCGAACTGAGCGATTACGGCAACCGCATCCCCGCGCTCAGTTTCGAAATCTTTGCCGATGGCGGGGATGAGAGCGTGTCGCTGGCGCAGCTGGTGCCAGATGCGGCAGCCCCCGCCATTGCGGCGCCATTGGCCTACGCGCGCGGGTTTGCCGATGAGGGTGGACCACTGGCAGCGACGCTCGCGGCGATTGATCAGGTGATTCCGCTGGTCTGCATGTCAGGCAGCGAGGGCCTCACCATCGCTGTTCGCGACTCGGCTGGGGAGGGTATCGTGACCCTGCCCGGCCAACTCGCGACAGATGACCGGCAGCAAGATGAAGCATCGCACAAACAGCGCGCTGGTGTGCCCGCACGCTCCCCTGCTGCCCTGCGCTATTACGACGAGGATCGCGACTATCAGACCGGGGTGCAGCGCGCTTCCGGTGCCCGCCAAGCGGGCCGCGAGCTGATGATCGACCTGCCCGCCACGATGACCGCCAGCGGCGCGCGCAGCCTCGCCAATGACAGCGCCAATCGCGCGCGCTGGCAGCACGAGACAGTCAGCTGGCGAATCGGTGAGCTCGATCCGCGGCTCACGCCCGGTCGCATCGTGCGTCTGCCGGATATGCCTGGCCACTGGTTGTTGCGCAGCTGGGAATGGCTGGATCGCGGGATCGCGCTTGAGCTGGAGCGACTCGCGCCCGCAGGCGGTGCCGCGCGTCAGAGCGACCCGGGGGAGAGCCTGTCGCCCACCGATCTCGTCATTCCGCCGACCCTGCTTGCAGCCTTTGAAGTCCCACCCGATACCAGCAGCAACCCGGCCAATCCGCTGATCTTTGCAGCGGCTTCTGGCGCGAACAGCGCATGGCGGGGGGCGGCCCTGTTCGCCGTTCAGGGCACCGCGCTGGTCGATCTCGGCACCACGGGAACGCAGCGCGCGGTGATGGGAATGCTTGGTGCGCCGCTCGATCCTTCCTCGGCGCTCTTGTTCGAACCAGCAGCGACTGCGGTGATCGATCTGGTCGCACGCGATTTTGATCTGGCGGACACCGACCTTGCGGGTCTTGTCGCCGGTGCCAACCGTGTGCTCATCGGCGGTGAGCTGGTGCAGTTCCTCCGCGCCGAGCCTGTAGGCGAAGGTCGCTGGCGGCTGACCGGGCTGCTGCGCGGACGGGGCGGCACCGAGCCGGAGGCTGCCCGGGGCCACCCTGCACAAACACAGGTGATCGTGATCGACGACAATCTGGTCCCGCTTGATCCGCAGTTGGTCCCGCCCATTGCGACCTCGCGTATTGCTGCAATCGGGACGGGAGATACCGAAACCATCATTGCGCCGCTCGCCAATGCGGGCGTGTCGCGCCGACCGCCATGCCCCGTCCATCCGCGTGTGCGCATCGAAGGCGATCAGGCGAGCCTGTATGGCTGGACCCGGCGCGGGCGCGGGCAATGGCGGTGGGATGACAGCGTCGAAGTGCCGCTGGTTGAGGAGCGGGAGACCTATCTCGTCGGCTACGGCCCTATCGATGCTCCGCATGCCGCCTGGCAGCGCGATGCCGCGTGGCTGCGCCTGACTTTAGCAGAGCGGACGGCGCTGGTTGCCGCGCACGGTCCGGCGCCGCTGTGGGTCAGGCAGGTCGGCACCTTCGACCGCTCGCTGCCGCTGCTGCTCGCTTCATTGTTCTGAACACCGGGAGATTTGCATGTCCGATCCGATCGCCTTTGCCAGCACCACACTGACCATTGGCCTGCCACTCTTGATCCCCGGTCAGGCCCAGAAGGAGTTTTTCGTCAACCAGGCCCTCTGCCTGATCGACGCCTTGCACCCACGCACTGTCATGGCCTCACATCCCGCCCCACCGCAAAGCCCGAATGAAGGCGACTGCTTCCGGATTACCGCCCAGGCGGCAAGCGCGTGGGCCGGACAGGAAGGCAAGCTTGCGGTATGGATCGGCGGGGCTTGGCACTTTGTCGCGCCGCGCGAAGGCATGCAGGTGTTTGACCTGTCGGCGGGCCACTCCATCGTCTACCGGTCGGAGTGGGAAAGCGCCGCCGCTCCTGCCGAGCCTGCTGGCGGAACCATTATCGACACCCAAGCACGCGCCGCGATCACATCCCTGATACAGGCGTTGCTGGCAGTGGGCATACTGGCAACTGAAGTGTCTTAAACTCACAGATTGGCGGAATCAGGCCTGTTTTGCGATTGCATTTTTGTCCACAGGCATGTCTTCGCGACATTCTTGCAACACCATTAGGCCATTGATTGCTTGCCTCATGCAAGGGGAAAAGATAGAGACGGCCGGTGCCTCAAGTCCAATACAAAGGGGAATTTTAGAATGCGCAAACTCGTCATTGGGATGGCGATGGCTTCGACCGCGCTGACCACACCTGCCATGGCCCGTGAAGGCCAATGGTACATTCAGGGTGATGGCGGCGTGATGCTCGTCGAAGACCAGAGCCTCGATGTTAACGGTGTCGCCGACAACGCGGTTGCCAACTATGACACGGGTTACGATTTCGGCGGTGTCGTCGGCCATGACTTTGGTGCGTTCCGGCTCGAAGCTGAAGCCAGCTATCGCGCCGCTGACCTGAGTGATGTGCAGGCCGGCAACCAGGGTCTTGTCCTTGTCCCGCAGACCGTAGGTTCCAGCACCTTCAGCGGCACCCGCATTGCAGCCGGCGAAGTCAACGCGCTCAGCTTCATGTTGAACGGCCTGTTCGATTTCGGCTCCGATGACGGCATCCAGGCCTTCGCTGGCGGTGGCGTCGGTGTGGCTCGTGTCGACATGGACGGCCGCGTCAATCAGCAGGGCCCGGGCGTGTGGAACGATTCGGACACCGGCTTCGCATGGCAGTTGCTGGCGGGCGTTCGCGCTCCCCTGAGCGATTCGTGGGATGTCGGTCTGAAGTATCGTTACTTCAACGTTCCTGACGTTGGTCTCGTGGATCCGATTGGCCGGTCGCTTGAGACCAAGCTGAGCAGCCATTCGATCC